>DASUJD010000014.1:0-18113 GCA_036279455.1 Rhodanobacteraceae bacterium
TGCTGGCGTGGGCGATGCTGGCCTCCGGTGCGCCGGCGGGATCGTTGCGCGGCAGCGGTTCGGCGGACATGGCAGACGCGATGCAGCGGGTCGCCACGCGCGCGTCCGCCGCGCACTGTGACGGCATGTCAATGCAGCAGGCCGATTCGCAACGTGCACCCGCGACGCCTGCAGGGCACGGTTGCTGCCAAGCCGGTTGCCACTGCCTGTCGACGTGCAGCGTTGCCTTGACCGTGCCGCCGTTGCGCACGACCGTATCCCTGCCGCGGGCAACTTTGCCTGTCTTGGCATTGGAAGCGCCCGCGTGGGCGCCGGCCATGCCGCCGTTGCGACCCCCGATCGCCTGAGCCGACGCGGTCCTTGCCGCGAGCAGCCTTGCGATTCCGCCCCTGCGGTGGACGCGTTTCCTGTCGCAACCGGTGCGCCATGCGCGCTTGCGAGCATTCGAAATGAAACAGACTCCTTTTGACATCGTGCCGTCGGTGCCGCTGCTTTCACGGCGTCGCTTCGTGCAAGGATTGGCGCTGGGCGGCGGCGCCGTGTTGCTGGGCGGCTTCATCAAACCCGCATGGGCATTGCAGAGCCTCGGTGAGCCAAGCGTATTGACTGGTACCAACTTCGCGCTGGAAGTCGCCGAAATGCCGGTGAACTTCACCGGCAAGACGCGCCACGCGACCGTGGTCAACGGTTCCTTGCCCGGTCCGCTATTGCGTTGGCGCGAAGGCACCACCGTCACCCTGCGCGTCGCCAACCGGTTGCGCGTGCCGACCTCGATCCACTGGCACGGCATCCTGCTGCCGTTCGACATGGACGGCGTGCCGGGCATCAGCTTTCCCGGTATCGCGCCGGGCGCAACCTTCACCTATCGCTTCCCGGTGAAGCAGAGCGGCACCTACTGGTACCACGCGCATTCCGGATTCGAGGAGCAGACCGGCCTGTACGGTGCGCTGGTGATCGATCCGGCCGGGCCTGGCCGGATTGCCGCCGAGCGCGATTACGTAGTGATGCTGAACGACTGGACCGACGAGGATCCGGCAGCGATCTTCGCGCACCTCAAGAGGCAGAGCGATTACTACAACCGCGGCGGATTGACCGCGCGTGATTTCTTCGACGACGTGTCGCGCGTGGGCCTGAAGCGGGCGCTGGCGGAACGCAGGATGTGGAACCAGATGCGGATGAGTCCGCGCGACCTCGTCGACGTCACCGGCGCCACCTACACCTACCTGATGAATGGTGCCGCGCCCGCAGGCAACTGGACCGGCCTGTTCAAGCCCGGCGAGCGGGTGCGTCTGCGTTTCATCAATGGTTCGGCCAACAGTTTTTTCGACGTGCGTATCCCGGGCCTGAAACTGACGGTGGTGGCGGCCGACGGTCAGGACGTCGAGCCGGTCGAGGTGGACGAGTTCCGGATCGCCACGGCGGAAACCTGCGATGTGCTCGTGCGACCGGATGCAGACCGGGCCTTCACGATCTTCGCGCAGTCGATGAGTCGCGACGGCTACGCGCGCGGCACGTTGGCGCCGCGACCGGGAATGGAGGCCGAGGTGCCGCGCCTGGATCCGCTGCCCTTGCTGTCGGTGACCGACATGATGGGCGCGATGACGCACGACACTCACACGATGCCCGGCATGCAGCACGCCTCGATGCCGGGCATGGACATGGGTGGCCACGACGACATGCACGAGGTGCCCGAAGTACGCCACGCGCGTACTGAATACGACAACCCCAACGTCGATATGCGCGTGGATACGCCGCGCACCAACCTCGACGACCCCGGCGTCGGCCTGCGCGGCAACGGTCGCCGCGTGCTGACCTACGCCGATCTGCACACCATCGGCGGCAGCTTGTACCCGCAGCCGGTGACGCGCGAGATCGAACTGCACCTGACCGGCAACATGCACCGCTTCACGTGGGGCTTCGATGGCTTGAAGTTCTCGCAGGCCAAGCCGATTCATTTCCGCTACGGCGAGCACCTGCGGTTGGTGCTGGTGAACGACACCATGATGACCCACCCGATCCACCTGCACGGCATGTGGAGCGAGCTGGAATCCCCGGAGCAGAACTTCCAGGTACGCAAGCACACCATCAGCGTACAGCCCGCGCAGCGCGTCACGTATCGCGTGAAGGCCGACGCACTCGGCCGCTGGGCCTACCACTGCCACCTGCTCTATCACATGGAAGCGGGCATGTTCCGCGAGATGGTGGTGTCATGAAAACGATTGCACGCAATTGGTGTTTGGTCGCGGTTCTGTCTGTTGCATTCATTGCCGTGCCTGCCTTCGCGCAGGACTCGATGCAGGGCATGGACATGTCGCAAATGCAACACCCCACAAAAAAGGCGGCGAAGCATGCTGCGAAGAAGACGTCGAAAGCGACGCCCAAGCCGCAAACTTTGAAGGCACCGTCGCCGGCGAATTCGATGCAAGGCATGGATATGTCGTCGATGCCCGGTGCGGACATGTCGAGCATGCAGCATCCTGCAAAAAAGCCGGTGGAGCCAACCGCAAAGACGAACCCGGAGGCGAGTTCGATGCCGGGCATGTCCTCGATGCCAGGCATGACGATGCCGCCGCAGCAACAGTCGCCAGGTGAGCAGCACGCGGAACACACTGGCGCGATGCCCGGCATGAACATGCCGGGCATGCCGATGCAGCCGCCGCCGAACCTGACCGGCGAAACGCAAAAACTCGAGATTGGAAATCAGATCGGCGTGCGCCCCGTGGTGCGCGGTCTCAATCTGGAAACCATGCAGATGGACATGCAGGGCATGCAGATGCAGGGCGGCAAGGCGCCGCCGGATGCGCGCAGTGCGGATTATTCCAACGGCATCGGTTACGGCCAGACGCCAGGCTTGCATATGCTGGATGACGCGGCACTCGGAATGCTGTTGATCGACCGTCTGGAATACTTTGATGGCCGCAACGGCAACGGTGTCGCACTGGATGCGCAGGGTTGGTACGGCACCGACGCGAACAAGTTGTGGGTCAAAGTCGAAGGCGAGCGCAGCGCAGGACGCCTGCAGGATTTGCGTACCGAAGCCCTCTGGGCCCACCCGATCGGCATCTACTGGAACACCCAGCTTGGCGTGCGGCATGACTTCGGCGTCGGTCCTGGGCGCACCTGGGCCGCCTTTGGCTTGCAGGGCCTCGCGCCGTACTTCTTCGATGTCGAAGCGACATTTTATGTCGGCCAGGCGGGGCGTACCGCGTTCCGCTTCGAGTCGGAATACGAACTGCTGCTGACGCAACGCCTGATCTTGCAACCGCGTTTCGAGGTCAATCTGTACGGTCGCGACGATCCACAGCGCGGCATCGGATCCGGTCTGTCGGACGCCACCGCAGGCTTGCGCCTGCGTTACGAGTTCACCCGCAAGTTCGCACCGTATGTCGGTGTCGAGTTCGACCGCAAGTTCGGCCGGACGGCTGACTTCGCACATGCCGCGGGCGAACCCGCATTTGATCCGCGCCTCGTCGCGGGTCTCCATTTCTGGTTCTGAAGGAAATCGTCATGAAAAGACACATTGAACACGTTCTCGTCCTCGTTGCCGCGGCGGTCGTGGTCGCCATCGGGCTGGGCGTTTTTGTCTACTCAGGCATCTACAACATAGGCGCCGACGATCATCACACCAAGCCGGTGTTTGCGGTCCTGCAAGCCTTGCGTAACCGCTCCATCCACGTGCGCTCCGATAGCATCAAGGTACCGAACCTCGACGATCCGCAGCTCATCCTGAAAGGCGCGGGCCAGTACGCTGCGATGTGCACCGGCTGTCATCTGCGACCGGGCGTGGAGAATTCGGAACTGCGCAAGGGCATGTATCCGCAGCCGCCGAATCTGTCGAAGGTGCACGTTGATCCGCAGGATGCATTCTGGGTCATCAAACATGGCATCAAGATGAGCGCGATGCCGGCCTGGGGCCTCGACGGCAGCCACGACGACGAGACCATCTGGAGCATGGTCGCCTTCCTGGAAAAGCTCCCCGGCATGACGCCGGCGCAGTACAAGGCGATCGTGGCCAAGGCTCCCCCGGACGAGGACATGGATATGGACATGGGTTCGGAAAGTGGCCACTCGCATTCGCACGGCGAAGGCGAACATGATGACGATCACGCAGCGCCTGCTTCCGGGATGTCGGTGATGCCGGGCATGACCATGACTCCGAATGGCATGCGATCAACAAGCGGGTCTTCGCAGACCGGTGCAATGCAAGCCATGCTGAAACCGGGCGCGGCGCCGCAAGCCGAAGCGGTGGCACAAGCGTTCCAGGATGCACTGAAGGATGGCGACCGGGCCAATGCACTCGCCTTGCTGACACCCGACGCACAGATCAGCGAGGGCGGCGAAACCCAAAGCGCCAAGGAATACGCCACCCATCACCTTGGCGAAGACATCGCGTTCCTGAAGGACGCCAAGGTCAAGCATATCTCGCGCGCCTCGATGCAGATGAACGACACCGCCATGGTCGTCAGCGAGAGCGACATCCAGGCCACGGTCAAGGGCAAATTGACCAAGTCGCGCAGCCGCGAGCTGCTCACCCTCAAGAAGGACGGCAAGGACTGGAAGATCGTGTCCATTCGATGGGAATCCGCACCGCTACCGGGAGAGTGACCGTGAAGCGAGTGAGCACCTCACCCGTGAATGCAAGAAATGTTTTGTTCGCAGCACTCGCCGTTGTTTCCTTCAGCGTGCTTGGCGCTTGCACCAGCCCCATCGACGCGCAGTCCGGCCAACGAACCCCTGCGACAATGGGTGACGCAACAGCAAGCCCATCGGACGCAACGCTCCCGGTCATGCTGGTACACAAAAGCGCCACATGTGGTTGTTGCAGCGCATGGGTCGATCATATGCGGGCCGCCGGCTTCAGGGTCGAGGTGCGTGATGCCGACGACCTCGATGCGGTGAAGGAGCGCGTCGGCGTTCCAGCCGACAAGGGCTCATGCCATACCGCCGAAGTGGGCGGCTATTTCGTCGAGGGTCATGTGCCGGCGCCGGACATCAAGCGGCTCCTGGCCGAGAAGCCCGACGCCAGGGGGCTCGTCGTTCCGGGCATGCCGGCCGGATCACCGGGCATGGAGCCGCCTGACGGCCGCGTTCAGCCCTATGTTGTGGAGCTTGTTGCCCACGACGGCACCACTTCCGCCTTCGCCCGTTACGCGTACTGACACATCGATCGACGTCAAGCCATTGCCATCGTCATGGGAGGATGCATGAACACCCACCATCACCACACGGGCGCCGATAACCACGGACAGCACACCCACTCCGGCGCGGGGACAACCGCGGTCGATCCGGTCTGCGGCATGCAAGTCGACCCAGATCAGACCACCTATCACGCCGAACACGAGGGGGTAACGCACCATTTCTGCTCGGCGCGCTGCCTGGAACGCTTCGTGGCGGATCCGGCCAAATATCTGACCCGGCAACCCGATGACGCCCCCGCGCAGGCACCGGCAGGAACGATGTATGTCTGCCCGATGCATCCGCAGGTGCGCCAGGAAGGCCCCGGCATCTGCCCGATCTGCGGCATGGCGCTGGAACCGGAAATGCCAGGGCTGGACGATGAGGACAATCCCGAACTGCGCGATTTCAGCCGCCGCTTCTGGTGGACCTTGCCGGCGACGCTGGTGGTGCTCGTGCTGGCGATGTTCGGCCACTACTTTCCTTGGTTGCCGGTGGACACCCGCACTTGGATCGAGCTGGTACTGACCACACCGGTGGTGTTGTGGGCAGGCTGGCCGTTCTTCGTCCGATGCGTGCAGTCGGTCCGCAACCTCAGTCCCAACATGTGGACCCTGATCGGCATCGGCGTCGGCGCGGCGTTCGGCTACAGCATCGTCGCCACCATCGCACCGGACCTCTTCCCCGAGTCGTTCCACGAACACGGCCGCGTGGGTGTCTATTTCGAAGCCGCTGCGGTGATCGTCTCGTTGACACTGCTCGGCCAGCTACTCGAACTGCGTGCCCGCTCGAAGACCTCGACTGCCCTGAAGGCCCTGCTGGGGCTGGCGCCCAAGACCGCACGCCGCCTGCGCGACGATGGCGGCGAGGAGGATGTCGAGCTCAGCCACGTTCACGTCGGTGATCGCCTGCGGGTGCGCCCCGGTGAAAAGGTGCCGGTGGACGGCGAAGTGATCGAAGGGCGCTCGCATGTCGACGAGTCGATGCTGACCGGGGAGCCCATCCCGGTTGAAAAGACCATCGGCTCCAGCGTGATCGGTGCGACCCTCAACGGCACCGGCAGCCTGGTGATCCGGGCGGAGAAAGTCGGTTCGGCGACGGTGCTGTCGCAGATCGTGCAACTGGTCGCGCAGGCGCAACGCTCGCGCGCACCGATGCAGCGCATGGCCGACAAGGTGGCTTACTGGTTCGTGCTGGCAGTTCTGGCGATTGCCGTCGCAACCTTCTTCGTGTGGGGGCTGTTCGGTCCGCAACCGTCGTGGACGTTCGCGGTTCTCAACGCGATCTCGGTCCTGATCATCGCCTGCCCATGCGCGCTGGGACTGGCCACACCGATGTCGATCATGGTGGCGACCGGCCGGGCCGCCGGGGAAGGCGTGCTGTTCCGCGATGCCGAGGCGATCGAGAACCTGCGCAGAATCGACACCCTGATCGTGGACAAGACCGGAACCTTGACCGAGGGACGTCCGGCGTTCCACACCGCGCTCGCGGCGGAAGGGTTCACCGAGCAGGAGGTGCTGCGTCTGGCGGCCAGCCTCGATCAGGGCAGCGAGCACCCACTGGCCGACGCGATCGTCGCGGAAGCCCGCCGTCGTGACCTGACGCTGGAAACGCCGCAGAGCTTCGAGTCGTCCACCGGCATTGGAGTACGCGGCAAGGTGGGAGGCGCCATTCTCGCGATCGGCAATACCGCGCTGATGCACGAGGTCGGGATCGATGCCTCCGTCTTTTCCATCCCGGCCGAGGAGCTGCGCCGGGCCGGCGCCAGCGTGATGTATCTGGCGGTCGATGGCATCCTGGCCGGCCTGCTCGCGGTGGCCGACCCGATCAAGGCCAGCACTGCCGACGCCATCGTTTCGCTGCACGATGCAGGCCTGAAAATCGTGATGGCCACCGGCGACGGCGTCACCACGGCCCATGCGGTCGCCCGCACCTTGGGCATCGACGAAGTCCATGGCGAGGTCCGCCCGAAGGACAAGATCGACCTCGTGCGGCAGCTGCAGGCCGAGGGTCACCGGGTGGCGATGGCTGGCGATGGGATCAACGACGCCCCCGCGCTTGCCGGCGCCGATGTCGGCATTGCGATGGGCACCGGTACCGACGTGGCGATGTCGAGCGCGCAGGTGACGCTGGTGAAAGGCGACTTGCGCGGCATCGTGCGGGCGCGGTCGATCTCCAACGACACCGTGGCCAACATGAAGCAGAACCTGGGCTTTGCGTTCCTCTACAACGCACTGGGCGTACCGATCGCCGCGGGCGTGCTCTACCCTCTGACGGGCCTGCTGCTCAGTCCCATGATCGCCGCTCTGGCGATGAGCCTGAGCTCCGTTTCGGTGGTGGCCAACGCATTGCGGCTGGGTCGAAAGCGGCATGGCTGAGATGACCAATACCGGCGACGCGAATGAAGCTCTCGATGATGGGATACCGCGCTCGAGCGTGCTCGTTGCGGCATTACGCCGAGAAATTGCCGCGAATGTCGTGACCGGAAATGGCTGCGCGTTCCCTATGTTCATTTGACCGACATCAAATGAAACTGGTGGCGGCCTGCTAAGGTGCCCATGTGAAGCGATTCATGCGACCACCCCGACGAATTCGTTTGCGGCTCGTGCTGCTGGCGGTGCTGTCGCTGCTGTTCCAGCAGGTCGCCTTGGCTTCGTACGTCTGCTCGACCGCCGACGTGTCGTCGACGGATGCGGCGATGAGCATGCATTGCGACGACATGCCCATGGCGCAGGGCCAAAAGAATTCGGCGCTGTGTCCGGTGCACTGCGCGGATCAGGCGCTGGCTACCCAAGATGCGCATGCGCCCACGGTGCCGCCTGTGTCGATGCCCGCACTGCTGCCGGCACCGATTTTGCTGGTGACGTTGTCCGCGACGCATGCGGTCCATGCGCGCGTCGCGGCATGGCGACTATCGGGCGTCCCGCCAGCCCTGCGTTTCCGCGTCCTGCTGATCTAGATCTCCCCACGTTCATTGCCCGTGGCCATGCGAATGGCCGCGCCTGATCGTGTGTGGAGGTCTTTATGTATTCCTTCTTGCTCCGGCGGCACATGCGCGTGTCGCGTTTCCTGGCCGCATCGTTGTGCGGACTCATTGCATCGTTGCCGCTGCATGCGGCAAGCAACGAACGCACGCTTGACCTGAACAATGCTGTTCGAATCGCAGCGGCCCGCGCGCCGCTGGTAGAGGCGCAGCAACTCCGCGTGCAGGCCGCGCGAAACGATGCGGTAAGCGCTGGACAGTTGCCCGACCCCGAGCTCACCGCGGGTATCGAGAACCTGCCCGCCACCGGGCCGCAGGCCTTCAACCTCGGCGCGGATTCGATGACCATGCAAACGATCGGCGTGATGCAGGCTTTTCCCTCGCGCGCCAAGCGCGAAGCGCGAACCGGCCTCGCCGACGCCGAAGCCCAGCTCGCTGGTGCGGACAGCGTCAGCTTGCGACTGGCGGCCAAGCGTGCCGCAGCAGAAGCCTGGGTTTCATTGTGGGCCTCGCAACGCCAACGCGTGCTGCTTGAAGAACTGCACGAACAGGCGACATTGGCGGTCACGCTTGCCAAGGCGCGGCTGGCCGGCGGCACTGGCAGCGCAACCGATGTGCTGGCCGCGCAGAGCGCCGCGGTCGAACTCGACAACAAGCTCGATGCAGCTGACACCGATGTTGCCGCCGCGCGCGCAGCGTTGCAACGCTGGATCGGCACCGACGCACAACGCACATTGGCTGATGCACCCGATTTCAAGACGCTGCGTGTCGCTCCCGCGCAATTGTTGACCGACATCGACCGGCAGGGACCGATGTTGGGCTGGAAAGCGCGCGAGGACCAGGCACAAGCCGCACTCGCCCTGGCCAAGGCCGGCAAGCGTCCGGACTGGAAAGTGGGGCTGGTGTTTGGTCACCGCCTGCATTACGACAACATGGTGGGTGTCGAGGTCAGCGTGGATTTGCCGATCTTTCCCCGCAACCGCCAGGACCGCGACATCAGCGCGCGGTATGCGGAGCGCGATGCGATCAAAGCTGAGCGCGAAGACGCGCGGCGAGCCCAGCACGAGGCCGTTGCCACGGCCATCGCCAATTGGAACGGGTACGGCCAGCAGGCCCGTCGCTTCGATGATGCCTTGTTGCCGTTACTGCGTGACCGCTCGCGCACGGCGTTGGCGCTGTATCGCGGCGGCGGTTCATTGCAGCCCTGGCTGGATGCGTGGCGCGATGAAATCCGCACGCGCACCGACTACACCGATGTGCTTGCCGCGTGGGGCAAGACCTGGGTCGAGCTCGCCTACCTGATCCCGGATGACCAGCCTGCGCGGATCGCGCTACCGGAGGTGTCGCCATGAAACGTCTCGTGCTTGCATCCGTCGCATTGCTCGCGCTGGTTACGGCCGGTGCCATCGGCTACTTCATCGCGCAGCGTTCGGTGCCAACGGGTGCTGCGTCAGCCGCACCGCAATCGCCCGACAAGAAGGTCCTGTACTGGTATGACCCCATGAAGCCCGAGCAGCACTTCGATCATCCGGGCCTGTCGCCGATGGGCATGCAGATGGTGCCGAAGTACGCGAGCGAGGGCGGGGCCGGAGACCAGAACGTCGTGCGCGTCTCGCCGGCTGAGGTGCAGAACCTCGGCATGCGCACCGCGGAGGTGACGGTCGGCCGGCTGGCCGACACCGTGCACGTGCCCGGCACCATCGCCTGGGATCAACAACTCGCAGTGACGGTCAGCGCACGCACCAACGCGACACTCGAAAAACTCTACGTGCGCGCGCCGTTCACTCCGGTGAAAACCGGCCAGCCGCTGGCGGAGATCCTCGCCCCGCAATGGAGTGCTGCTGCGGCGGAATACTTTGCGCTCGGCGATGCCCAATCCGCCTACGGGCGCGCACTGCGTGCAGCGGCTCGCACGCGTTTGCACGCGCTCGGCATGGACGATGCCACCATCCGCGGCCTGCATGTCGGCAGCGGCGCCATCACCCTGCGCGCGCCCGTCGACGGCGTGGTCAGCGCGCTCGACGTGAAGGAAGGTCAGCAGGTCGGTGAGGGCACGCCGATCTTGACCATCAACGGCCTCGACAAGGTCTGGGTTGACGCCGCGATTCCGCAGGCGCAGATCAGTGGTATCAACGCGGGCACGCGGATCACTGCCACCGTCAGCGCGCTGCCGGGCGAAACCTTCCATGGCACGGTTGCGCAATTGCTGCCTGATGTCGATCCGGCCACGCGCACCCAGCGTGCCCGGATCGTGCTCGACAACCCCGATCACGCGCTCGCGCCCGGCATGTTCGCGGACCTGCGCATCCAAGGCGCGGCCAGCATGCCGCATCCGCTGGTGCCGACCGAGGCGGTCATCGCCGATGGCACCGACACCCGCGTGATCAAGTCCCTTGGCGATGGGCAGTTCGAACCGGTGCGGGTGAAGACCGGGCGCTCGGCCAACGGCATGACCACCATTCTTGCCGGTCTGCAAGGCGGCGAGCGCATCGTGACCTCCGGGCAGTTCCTGATCGATTCGGAAGCGAGCCTGTCCGGTGCGTTGCAACGCATGGACGCCGGCCACCAGGGCTCGCACCCATCCGAATCATCTGCCCCGGCCTCGCGCCTGCCGAAAGCGGAGGGCGAATCGATGCCCGGCATGGACATGCCCGCGCCACCGGCTGCTTCGTCATCCAGCAGCCATGGAGAACATCCATGATCGCCAAACTGATCCGCTGGTCGATCGCGAACCGCGGGATGGTGCTGCTGGCCGCACTGGCGCTCGCCATCGTTGGCAGCTTCTCGATGCTGCGCATTCCGCTGGATGCGCTGCCGGACCTCTCCGACACCCAGGTGATCGTGCGCACCGCATGGCCGGGGCAGTCACCGCAACTGGTCGAAAAACAGGTGACCTATCCGCTCGCCACCACCATGCTGTCGGTGCCGGGCGCAACGGCGGTGCGCGGCTATTCCTTTTTTGGCGACTCCTTCGTGTACATCCTGTTCGCCGACGGCACCGATCCGTACTGGGCGCGTTCGCGCGTGCTCGAATACCTGAGCCAGGCGCGCGACAAGTTGCCGTCGAGCGTCAGTCCAGCGCTCGGCCCGGATGCGACCGGCGCCGGCTGGGTCTACGAATACGCGCTCGTTGATCCCACTGGCAAGCACGACCTTGGCCAGTTGACCGCATTGCAGGACTGGTTCCTGCGTTATCGCCTGAAGACCGTACCGAACGTGGCGGAAGTCGCCACGGTCGGCGGCATGGTACAGGCCTGGCAGGTGGTGCTTGATCCGCAGGCACTGGCCGCGCGCGGGCTGACCGTGCCGCAGGTCGAGGATGCGATCAAGCAGGCCAACGGCGCCAGCGGCGGTTCGGTGATCGAACAGGGCGAAGCCGAGCTGATGGTGTCCAGCGAAGGTTATCTGCAATCGCGCGAGGACTTTGCGCGGATTCCGGTGGCGACCGGCAAGGACGGCACACCGGTGCTGCTGCACGACATCGCGACGATCCGGCGCGGCCCAGCGTTTCGTCGCGGGATTGCGGAGCTGGACGGACAAGGCGAGGTGGTCGGCGGCCTCGTGATCATGCGCTATGGCAAGAACGCGCTGGCCACGATCGAGGCGGTCAAGACGCGGCTCGCCGAATTGCAAAAGAGCCTGCCGCCGGGCGTCGATATCGTCACGACCTACGACCGCTCGAAACTGATCCACGCTGCGGTCAGCACTTTGGGGCAGCGGCTGCTGGAGGAATTCATCATCGTCGCGCTGGTATGCGCGCTGTTCCTGTGGCACCTGCGCTCGTCCTTGGTCGCAGTGATTACGTTGCCGCTGGGGGTGCTGGCCGCATTCGTTGTGATGGACCTGCAGGGCGTCTCGGCCAACCTGATGTCGCTGGGCGGCATCGCGATCGCGATCGGCGCGATGGTGGATGCGGCAGTGGTGATGATCGAGAACACCCACAAGCACCTGGAAGCCTGGCGCGAGGCGCACCCGGGCTTGCGTGAACCGGACGCACGCGAGCGCTGGAAACTGGTGGGCGATGCCGTCTCCGAAGTCGGACCCGCACTGTTCGTCAGCCTGCTGGTGATCACACTCTCCTTCGTGCCGGTGTTCGCGCTGCAAGCTCAGGAGGGCCGGCTGTTCAAGCCGCTCGCGTTCACCAAGACCTATTCGATGGCCGCCGCGGCCGGATTGTCGATTACGTTGATCCCGGTGCTGATGGGGTATCTGGTGCGCGGGCGCATCCGGCCGGAACACGCCAACCCGGTCAACCGGCTGGTCAGTGCGATTTACCGCCCGATGCTGGCGTGGGTGCTACGCGCGCCACGCACGGTACTCATCGTCGCGGCCATCGTGCTGGTATCGACTCTATTGCCGCTGTCGCGGCTCGGCAGCGAATTCATGCCGCCGCTCGATGAAGGCACGCTGCTGTACATGCCGACCGCCTTGCCGGGGCTCTCCGCCGGCAAGGCCGCGCAGTTGCTGCAGCAGACCGATCGAATGCTGAAGACGGTACCGGAGGTCGCGCACGTGTTCGGCACAGCCGGCCGGGCCGATACCGCGACTGACAACGCGCCGCTGGAGATGTTCGACACCACGATTACCTTCAAGCCGAAGAGCGAGTGGCGTCCGGGCATGACCATGGACAAGCTCAAAGACGAACTCGATCATGCGGTGCGCATACCGGGCCTCACGAACCTGTTCGTGTTTCCGATCCGCAGCCGCACCGAAATGCTGCTCACCGGGATCAAGACACCGATCGGCATCAAGGTCATGGGTCCCGACCTCGGTGAGTTGCAACGCATCGCCCAGCAGATTGAAGACGTCGCCAAGACCGTGCCGGGCGTCAACTCCGCAATTGCCGAACGCAGCGCGGGCGGCCGCTACGTGCAGGTTCACATTCGCCGCGATGCCGCGGCGCGCTACGGCCTGAGCCAGCAGGACGTGCAGTCGCTGATCAGCACCGTGGTGGGGGGTGAGCCCATCGGCGAAACCGTGCAAGGACTCGAGCGGTTTCCGATCGTGTTGCGCTATCCGCGCAGCGAACGCGATTCGTTGGCGGCGTTGCGCGCATTGCCGATCGTGGCGCCCGGTGGCGCGCAGGTGACGCTGGGCCAGGTCGCGGATCTGGCCGTCACCAGCGGACCGCCGATGATCACCAGCGAGGATGGCGTGCCGGCGACCTACGTGTATGTCGATACGGCCAGCAGCGATCTCGGCGGCGTGGTGACCTCGCTGAAACAGGCGGTCGCGCAACAGGTCAAGCTGCCATCCGGCTACACGCTGTCCTGGGCCGGACAATTCCAGAACCTGCAACATGCCAAAGAACGTCTGGAACTGGTGGTGCCGACAACGATCGCGATCGTGTTCCTGCTCATCTATCTGGTTTTCCGTGATGCCGCCCAAGCCGGAATCATCCTGCTGACCGTGCCGCTGGGGCTCGTGGGTGGTCTGTGGTTGACGTGGTTGCTGGGCTACGCGGTGTCGGTCGCGGTGGTGATCGGCTTCATCGCCCTGGCGGGCCTGACCGCGGAGTTCGGGGTGGTGATGGTGCTGTATCTGCGCCACGCCTGGCAACGCCGCATCGACGCCGGCGAGCTGACGTATGCGGCACTGGACGCCGCGATCCACGAAGGCGCGCTGCTGCGCGTGCGACCGATCGCGATGACGGTGGCGGTGGTTGTCGCGGGCCTGCTGCCGATCATGATCGGCGGTGGTGCGGGTTCGGAACTGGTGCGGCGCATCGCCGCGCCCATGGTTGGCGGCATGATCACTGCGCCGATCCTCTCCATGCTGGTGATCCCGGCAGCGTTCCGGCTGCTCGAACGCCGACGGCTGCGTCAACGCAACGAGCAACGTTCATTGCAACCCGAGGAGAACACACCATGAAAACACGTTCCATTTTGCTGAGCGCCATCCTGATGGCAGCGATCACACCCGCGTTCGCGCAAGCGACGTCAGGCACCCAAGGCATGAAGATGGACCAGAGCATGCCGATGCACCAGAACGGTTCCGACATGAGGATGATGAACTGCATGCAGATGCACAATGGCATGAAGGACAAGAACACGAAGAGCGGCCAAGGCATGCAGGACATGCCGATGGGCAAGAACATGCCGTGCGCAAATCAGACCGCACAGGGAACGGGTGTCATCGAAGCGATCGACACGGTCAAGGGCACCGTCACAATCAAGCACCAGGCGATCGCGTCGATCGGCTGGCCGGCGATGACGATGACCTTCAAGGCCGATCCACCGAGTCTGCTGAAAAACGTCAAGGTCGGGGAGAAAGTGAGCTTCACCCTGCACCCGGACGGCATGAAGAGCACGGTGACGGCGATCGAGCCAGCGCGACCCTAAGATAACGCGGCCGTCTTGACCGGCAAGCGCTTGCCGTGCCAAGGCGGCACCCTCTACATCCTGATGCCGAAAACGCGAACCGTCACTCAGTGAGGAATGGGTATGGCTTCGATCGAGAGGACCGCGTACCCGCAGTTCAAGCGCAATCCGGTAGTCCGCGAGTTGGTGGCGGCCTACACACCTACCGATCAGGAAATGGATTTCATCGTCAACCACGCGCGGCAACCTGGGCATCGCCTGACACTCGCGTTGTTGTTGAAAAGCTTTCAGCGTCTCAAGTATTTCCCTGCTCTGGAAGACATCCCGGCGCAAGTCACGCGCCATGTTCGTCAGGCGATGCAATTTCGCGTCAAGATCAAGCCGGCGGAACTGAAGAAAAATACGCCATACCGCTATCGGCAATGGATCCGCGCCTACCTGCAGGTTCGCGCCTACGGCGAGGGCGGGTTGGACGTCGCCGCTCGCGCCATCCTCGAAGCCGCCGTGGTGATGGACAACCCGCCCGACTTGATCAATGTCGCCATCGAGAAGTTGGTGCGCGAGCGTATCGAGCTGCCAGCGTTTTCCACACTGGATCGTCTCGCACGCCGGTTGCGAGCGTTAGTGAATGGTCGCTTCTTCACCCAGATCGATGCCCGATTGACGGAAGGTGAAAAGCAACGCCTGGACGCATTGTTGGTCGTTGCCAGCGACGATGGGAAAAGTCCCCTGCAGGCGATCAAACGATTGCCGAAGCGTTCCTCGTTGAAGCATTTCCAGGAACTCGTCGACCATTCCAATCATCTGGACGAGCTGGTCGGCTCGGCAATGCATTTGCGTGACATACCGGAACTCAAACGCAAGCACTTCGCCGCAGAGGCTCGCGCCCTCGATGCCTCCGAATTGCGCGGAATGCGACCGACGAAGCGCCACGCACTCCTGCTTTGCCTGATCCACCGAGCCAGAGTGCAGGTCCGGGATGATCTTGCCGAGATGTTCATCAAACGCATCGGCAACATTCACAACCGCGGCAAACAGGAACTCGACCGATTGCGTCTGCGCTACCGCGAGAAGGCGGAAACGCTGGTGGCTACCATGTCCGACGTCATCCGGGTACTGGACGAGCACAAGAGCGATACGGAAGCGGGTCGTGAGATTCGCCGCTTGGTCACCGCACGGGGCGGTACGGATACGCTGCAGGAAGATTGCCTTGCCATCACCGCGCACAGCGGTGACAACTATCTGCCGCTCCTATTGCCGTATTACAAGAGCCATCGGCCGACGATCCTGCGCATGGTCCGCCTGCTGCGTTTGCATTCCACCACCGAAGATCATTCGCTGATGGATGCCTTGGAGCGGGTGCTGTCAGAAGAACGCAACCGATCCGAGTGGCTGGACGAACCGGTCGACTTGGCGTTCACGACCCAGCTCTGGCGCAAAACACTCGTTCATCGCACCGAGTCGGGCGAGGAGCGAATCCATCGACGGCACTTCGAGGTCTGCGTGTTTTCCGCCTTGGCCGGCGAACTGAAATCTGGCGACGTGGCTGTAGAGGGGTCGGAGGCTTACGCTGACTATGGCGAGCAGTTGTTGTCTTGGGAGGAGTGCGAACCGCTGGTTGATGATTACTGCCAGCAACTCGACCTTCCATCGAATGCGGTGGAATTCGTCAACGCGTTGCAGGCGCAACTCATGGAGGTGGCTGAAGCCACCGACCAGGAATACGTCAACAATGGCCAAGTCGTCATCGACGAGCAAGGCATACCCGTCCTCAAACGGCACAAGGCCAAAGACATGAGCCGCAGCGCTCGCGCGCTCGAAACGGCGGTTCAGCAGCGTCTGCGGGAACGCAGCGTAATCGATGTGCTCTGCGACGTGGGACATTGGACGAAGTGGCATCGTCACTTCGGCCCCTTGTCCGGGTCGGATCCAAAAATCGACCAGCCCGCGGTGCGCTATGTGCTGACCGCGTTCACCTACGGTTGCAATCTTGGGCCTGCACAGGCGGCCCGACATTTTCGGGGCGCAGTGAGTGAACACATGCTCTCGTTCGTCAACCGGCGACACGTCGATGCGAACAAGCTGGCGGCTGCCTGTCGGGACATCATCAACAGTTACGCAGGGCTCCAGCTTCCCAAGCACTGGGGTGATGCCAAGCGCGCCGCGGCGGACGGTACCAAGTACGAGATGTACATCCAGAACTCATTGGCTTCCTACCACATCCGGTACGGCGGCTACGGCGGAATTGCTTACCATCACGTGTCGGACACCTACATAGCGCTCTTCAGCCACTTCATTCCCTGCGGCGTGTGGGAAGCGGTTTACATCATTGACGGCCTTTTGAAGAACACATCGGACATCCAGCCCGAGATCGTCCACGCCGATACCCAAGGGCAATCACTTCCGGTGTTCGGGCTCTCCCATCTGCTGGGCATTCAGCTCATGCCGCGTATTCGCAACTGGCAGGACTATCGGTTCTTCCGGCCCGACGAGGATACGACCTACGAACATATCGATGCCTTGTTCCGCGACAAAGTCGACTGGGACTTGATCGAGACGCACTGGAAGGATCTGATGCGCGTGGTACTGTCGATCAAGGCCGGCAAGATTGCGGCATCAACGTTGCTGCGCAAACTCGGCAACAACAGTCGCAAGAACCGGCTTTATCAAGCGTTCCGGGCGCTGGGCGCCGCGGTACGCACGCTTTTCCTGCTGCAGTACATTTCCGACAGCGACCTTCGCGAGCAGATCACGGCGTCGACGAACAAGGTCGAAGCGTACAACGGCTTTGCGAAGCACTTCTTCTTCGGTGGGGAAGGAGTGATCGCGGATAACGACCCCGTCGAGCAGGAAAAGATCGTGAAGTACAACGACCTGGTCGCGAACGCGGTGATCTTCCATAACGTCGTCGAACAGACCCGCATCATCAAGCGGCTGATGCGGGAAGGGTGGAAGATCACACCGGAGGATGTTGCGACGCTCAGCCCCTATGTGACCAGCCACATCAAACGATTCGGCGATTACTTTATCGACAACGACGTCATTCCAGAACCGTACGACGGAGAATTGACCTTGGCCGCCTGAAGGCTTGAGGGCAGCGATTCTTCCATTTTTTCGGTCAACCGCATGAATTTATGGATAAATGCGATTCCTATAGGGCATTTTTACACGTATCTCGGCTGTACCCCATGTACGCCGTGGAAGGCCCGACCTCGCCGCCCAACGCGAAGCCCTGGATCAAACGGAAAACCAGCACCAGGATTGGCGCCGCGATGCCGATGCGCGCGGTGGGCGGGGTCAGGCACAGGCCAGCCATGCCGAAGCCCATCAGCGAGAACGTCATGACCATCACCGGTTTTCGGCCGATGCGGTCGGCCAGCGGGCCGAAGAACAGTCCGCCGAGCGGCCGGGTGACGAAGCCGACGCCGAAGGTCGCCAGCGATTCCAGCAACGACACGCCAGCATGCTCGGATGGAAAGAACGCGCGACCGAGGAAGACCGCAAACAACCCATAGGTCACGAAGTCGTAGAACTCCAGACCGTTCCCGACAAAGACGGCGAATACGTCCCATCGCGAAATACGATCAGCCGGGGCTTGGCGCGACATCTGGGCGGCCGCCTCGGTTGGGTAGTTG
>DASUJD010000015.1:0-10904 GCA_036279455.1 Rhodanobacteraceae bacterium
GCATCTGGGCCGAAGGCGTGCTGGAAATCCTGCAGGACGGCTTCGGCTTCCTGCGCTCGGCCGACGAGTCCTACCTCGCCGGCCCCGACGACATCTACGTGTCGCCCAGCCAGATCCGCCGCTTCAACCTGCGCACTGGCGACTACATCACCGGCCGCGTCCGGCATCCGAAGGAAGGCGAACGTTACTTCGCGTTGCTGAAGGTCGACGACATCAACGGCGATCCGCCGGAAGCGTCCAAGAACAAGCTGCTGTTCGAAAACCTGACGCCGCTGTTCCCGCGCAAGGCATTCCATCTGGAACGCGGCAACGGTTCCTCGGAAGACATCACCGGACGCATTCTCGACCTGATCGCGCCGGTCGGCTGCGGCCAGCGCGGCTTGATCGTCAGCCAGCCGAAGGCCGGCAAGACCATGATGCTGCAGAACGTCGCGCAGGCTCTGGTGCACAACCACCCCGAAGTGCACCTGATCATCCTGTTGATCGACGAGCGTCCGGAAGAAGTCACCGAGATGCAGCGCAGCGTGCGCGCCGAAGTCGTGTCTTCGACCTTCGACGAGCCCGCGGTGCGCCACGTGCAGGTTGCCGAAATGGTGATCGAACGCGCCAAGCGGCTGATCGAACACAAGCGCGACGTCGTGATCCTGCTCGACTCCATCACCCGCCTCGCGCGCGCCTACAACACCGTGGTGCCCTCATCCGGCAAGGTGCTCACCGGCGGCGTCGACGCCAACGCCCTGCAACGCCCGAAGCGTTTCTTCGGCGCCGCGCGCAACGTCGAGGAAGGCGGCTCGCTCACCATCCTCGCCACCGCGCTGATCGACACCGGCAGCAAGATGGACGAGGTGATCTACGAGGAATTCAAGGGTACCGGCAACATGGAAGTGCACCTGGATCGCCGCATCAGCGAAAAGCGCGTGTACCCGGCGATCAACATCAACCGTTCCGGCACCCGCCGCGAGGAATTGCTGATTCCGCCGGACCTGCTGCAGAAGATCTGGATCCTGCGCAAACTGCTGCATCCGATGGACGAGCTTGCCGCAATCGAGTTCATGCTCGACAAGATGAAGAACACCAAGACCAACGACGAGTTCTTCAACGCGATGAAGCGCTGAAACGGCCTGGGACCGGGACCGGGACCGGGACCGGGGAACAGCATAAACTTTGTCGTCATTCCGGGGCCGTTCGCGGCTTCCTCGCGAATCGAACCCGGAATCCAGCGTCTTCTCGTAAACCCCCGGAGACACTGGGTAGACTCGCTGCATTCTGTCTGCGCACTCCGGCTTTCGCCGGAATGACGAAGAATGTAGGTTGGGGTGAGCGCCTTTCGCGAACCCCAACATCGGCGCGCAACGATGCTATCCAGGAGCACACCGTGGCGGAAGATAGCCGCGGCACGCCGGTGATCATCGACCAGGACGAGCAAGAGCACACGGGAATCCGATGCGAATCTGCGTCTACTGCGCTTCCAGCAGCCAAGCCGACCCGCGTTATCGCGAAGCGGCGTTCCATCTCGGCGAATTGCTCGCAGCCGACGGTCACGGCATCGTGTATGGCGGCGGTTCCGGCGGCTCGATGGGCGCAGTCGCCGACGGTGCACTGTCCAAGGGCGGCGAAGTCATCGGCATATTGCCGCGGTTCATGGCCGACCTCGAATGGGGCCACCCGGGACTCACGCATCTTGAAATGGTCGATGACATGCGCGAGCGCAAGCACCGCCTGCTCACCGGTTCGGACGCGGTGGTCGCGCTGCCGGGCGGTTGCGGCACACTGGAAGAATTGTTCGAGGCGATCACGCTGAAGCGGCTCGGCCTCTATTTCAACCCGATCGTGCTGCTCGACACGCTGGACTACTGGCAACCGTTGGATGCGTTCCTGCACAAGGTGATCGAGCAGCATTTCATGAACCCCGAGCACGCGCTGATGTGGAGCCGCGTGGCCGAACCCGAAGACGTGTTGCCGGAGATTCGCAACGCGCCGCGGTGGAACGTCGACGCCCGCAATCGTGCGGTGGTGCGCTAGATCGGACCGCATCCGGGCATGCGAGGTCGCGAAGAGGCGCGTCGTTTCATGAGACAATCCGAGCAACGCGCTCGTAGCTCAGCTGGATAGAGTACTGCCCTCCGAAGGCAGGGGTCGTGGGTTCGAATCCCGCCGAGCGCGCCAGCTTTCTGAGGTGTTACGCTCAAAGCGAGCGTGGGTTCGACAAAACCGTCTGGAACGATTTTGGACGACCGAAGGATCGGCCCCGAGCATAGGCGAGGGGTGAGCATCATGGATGATGCGAACAATCCCGCCGAGCGCGCCAGTTTTCAGCCGTTTATGCAGGCGCCAACCCGCAAGCAACCCTCCATGATGCCGGACGTCGGCCAATGCCTGTCCGGCTCAGCAGGCGTGGCCGTGGCGCCGCCGAAAGCAGAATTTCTTCCGGAACCTGACATCACCGTCAAGCTACCCTGTTACCTTCGGCACATGTTGCACGGCAATCCGGGTGTTATCCATACGGAAGTGGCTCAAGCACCACGCTGGGGATCCACAAGACCTCGCGGTGTCGCCGGATGGACATCTCCAACCCCATCGCCGACGTAGCGCATGTTGATTTTCCCCGGTCTGGCGTCTCGATGTCGCTTGCAGCCGACAAGCAACCACCATCATCCAGCTGTGCATCCGATACCGGCCAAGGTATCTTTTTTCCAGCCGCATCATCCACGCCATGTGGCGCTCCGGGGAGTCAATCACATGTATCCACACATGAAAGGCCTGCTCACGACCACTGCAGCGAGTTGCACGGTACTCGCGATCGGCTTGTTCCTCGTGCCTCCTGCCACACAAGCCCAAACCACCAGTGCGCAGCCGCCAAAATCCGGCGCCCTGCTTCCAACGTATTCGCAGATCAGTACCGATTCGTCGTATGGAAGTTCGTCATTCAGGCAGGAACGAGCCAACCGGCAGATGATCGAACGCCGCTTCGCGGACGAGAAGGAACTGGAGAAGCTCGCCGTCATCGACAGGAAAGTGTGGATTCGCATGCGCGACGGAAAGAAGATGGCCGCCGACATCTATTACCCCAAAGGCGCAGTGAAGGACGGCGGCGTCCCGACCATCATGATTCGCACGCCGTATGACTTCAATTTCTGGGACGTGCGATTGGGCGCACCGGCCAGCATGTCCAGGGTCTTGTACTGGATCAAACACGACTATGCCGTGGCAATGCTGCAGGAGCGCGGTCACTATTACTCGCAGGGCAAATACGAAATCCTCGGAACGCCGCGGACGGATGGATACGACGAAATCAAATGGTTGACCTCGCAACCGTGGTCCAACGGCAAGCTGGCGCCCATAGGTTGCTCGTCGACCGCGGAATGGCAACTGGGCGTGGTGAACTTGAAGCCGCCGGGGCTCACGACATTCAATGTGGAAGGCTTTGGAGCCGGCATCGGCCGCGTCGGTCCGTATTACGAGCAAGGCAACTGGTATCAGGGCGGCGCGTACCGGCAGCTGTTCACGGGCTGGATTTACGGCGAACAAAACACGCTGCAACCCATCGTTCCGCCTGATTCAACCCAGCAACAGCGGATCGAAATGGGCAAGATGTTCACCTTGATCCCTGACATGCCGAGGATTGACTGGGCCAAGGCTTACTGGCATTTGCCGGTCTCCGACCAGATCCGGTTTGTCGGCGGTCCGGAGGGTATTTTTGCCTCGCCTGCCCCGGGCACCCCCACCGGAGGCGAAATGATCCAGCGGTATCCGAACTCGCCCGCGTGGTACAAGGGCGGGCTCTGGAACGACAGCGAATCCATCGACAAGCCCGGGCTCTGGTTCATGAGCTGGTACGACGTGTCGGTGTCACCCAATCTTGCGGCTTACAACTGGGTCCGGAACCACGCCCCCGCGAAGGTCGCGGATCAGCAATACGCCATCATCGGCCCTGGGCTTCATTGTCAGTATGGACCTGACGAGGACAGCTCCGAGCATGATCTGCAAATCGGGAGGGGTGATGGACGGGATGCCGGCGACGCCCGCTATCCGTACAGGGAGTACATTCTCGGGTGGTTTGATCATTTCCTGAAGGGACAGGGCAACGACGTATTGCACAAGCATCCCAAGGTGACCTACTACCTGTTGGGCAAGAACGAGTGGAAGGACTCGCCATCCTGGCCCCCACCCGGCGCCGTGACCAGGAAACTCTACCTGTCGAGCCGTGGCGGCGCGAACTCGCTGTTCGGCGATGGCGTGTTGCAGGCAGCCGCGCCCGGACAGGACACACCCGACAAGTTCACGTACAACCCGGCAACTCCCGTACCCACGCTCGGAGGCGGCGGTTGCTGTCTGTCGGGTGTCCAGTTGGGGTCGTTTGATCAACGTCCGATCGAAGCCCGGAACGACGTACTGGTCTACAGCACCCCTGTATTGAAGAAAGGCATGGAGGTCACCGGCCCGGTCACGCTCACGCTCTACGTATCCTCGAGCGCGAAGGACACCGATTTCACCTTCAAGGTGGTGGACGTTTACCCCGACGGCACGGCGTACAACCTGACCCAGAACGTGCAAAGGGTGAGGTGGCGCGAAGGCTACGACCATGCCCCGGTGTTCATGCAACCCGGCCAGGTGTACAAGGTGACGTTCCAGCCCATCGACATCAGCAACTATTTCAAGCCGGGGCACCGCTTGCAGATTACGGTCTCGAGCAGCAACTTCCCGTACTACGACCGCAACCTCAATACCGGCGCGAACAACCAGACGACGACGCGGATGGTCGTGGCCCACAACGTCGTTCACCACAGCCAGCAGTACCCTTCGCAAATCGACCTGAGCGTATTGCCTGCTTCGAAGGAGCGGCCAACGGATCCAGTGTCAATCAAGAATGCGAAACAGGACTCGCAGGCAAAACTTGCCAAGTCGAAGTGAGGTCGCGTCATACAACGTAGCCTGACCGTGGCCGATGCAAGCAGCATCGGCCACGGTGCCGGTGACGGTGCGAACTGCGCATGCGGTACTTCATGCCTTTGTTCGGACAGTGTGCACGTGTGGCACGTCGGCAGGTGGCGTCGCATGGATCAAGGCAGCCGTTGCGCCGATGACCGTAATGCCCAGCAGGCTTTCGATCAGTACGGCGCGGGCGCAGGAGCGCAGAATTTGTCCGCTGTCCCGCGCCAGAGGCACTGATGCGCGTTCCGGCAGCCAGCGCAAAGCCAATGGTCGCTTCGCCGGCTGTCCTGTGCATGCCAACAGCCGTGGCAACTTCACATAGCGGTTGTGCGCGCCGATCGCGACCATTGCCAGCACGATCCCGAGTTTGACGTCGAGGTTGATGCCGTAACGCGAAGTCCACAGCGCTTCGAAGCTGCCGAGCTGCTGGATCGCGTTGAAAATGCCGCAGGCCACCAGCAACGCCAGCGCGATGCCGGAAAGCGTGGACAGTCGCCGGAACAGGATCGCGGCATGCCCAGGCGAACCTTTGCCTTCCCGCAGCAGGCGCGGAAATACCGCCAACGTCATGCCGAACAGGCTGCCCACCCACATGCCGGCAGCCAGAATGTGCAACCAGTCGATCCACACCGCAATCGTGAAATCGCCATGGTCGGCGGGATGGCCGGTCTCGCTGCGTGTCAACGCGATCGTGGCAATCGCGATCACCATCAGCCATGCCGGCCATGAATCGCGGTGGCGCAGCGCCCACGCCCACGCGGCCCACGCAATGACCAGTGCCGGCACACGCCGTAGCCATACATGGCCGAAATGCGTCACGGAAAGCGCAAGCCGCACGTCGGTGGACAACGCATGCCAGTTGCTGCCGTTCATCTCCAGGGTGCGCGAGAGCAGGATCCCGAGGCTTGCGAAGGTCAACAGCGCCAGCGCGCCGCACAGGACGCGGTGCAAGCTGCGGGCAAGCACGGCATCGGCGTCGCGCGGCAGCACCGCGAGCCGACAGGCCAGCATCCCGATCACCGCGATCAGCGTCGCGATGTCGAACGCGCTGAGGGCAATCGAAACCGGCGTGGCGGGCCCCTTATTTGACCGTGAAAGTGAAATGTCCAGCCGTGTGGTGGCCATCGTGGGCGATGACACTCCAGTACACGGTGTAGGTACCAGCCGGCAGGTGCGGCAATAGCGGGGTTTCCAGCAATGCATGGTTTTTCGCATCCACCTTGCCCTTGCCGGTACTGACTTGCCTGCCCGAGGCATTCTTGACGATCAGGGTCGAGAACACCGGCTCGAGCTCGCCATCGAACCATACTTTCACCTGCTCCGGAGCCGTGGTCACGGTGGCCCCGACGTGCGGTGACGAGTTCTCGGGAAAGGCATGTGCCAACGCCACCGGGGGCACGGCGAGAGCGATCAGGAAAGCGAGCGTGAAAGCGAATGTGCGCATGTCGGATTTCAGAATCAGCGGAACAGCGGTGCACCGAAACCGTGCGGCGCGAGATCGTCCAGATACAAATCGAAGCCGAACATCACGCCGACGGAATGACCGGTGCGGTGGTTCACCGGAAGCAGCAGTTCGGTCCCCCACTGGACGTAACGGCCGACCCAGATCACGCCGGGTGCGACGTAGCCCGTGGTCTGGCCACGACAGCCGCGATCAAGACAGGTCTGCATCGGCAGTTCGACGATGGGGATCATCTTGTTGAACGGTGCCTTGATACCGGTGTATTTCACGAAATCCTGCAGGTACGGGATGCTGTATTGCAGCGACAGACCCCAGTCCAGCATGCGCGGTTCGTCCGGATCGTTGGGCAGATCCAGTCCGACCGCTCCGGTCAGTGCGAGGGGACGTAGCCAGCTCGCGCGTGCGTTGCCGAAACCCTGACCGAAGTCGAACTCCGGTGACCACACGGAGAAAGTGTCGCGCACGCTGCGGCTGCCGGTATGCGCAAAGCTGCGGCTGATCGAGAACGAACCGATCGATTCGGATGAAGCATCGCGATATGCCTGCCAGACGCCACCTACTTCGACGTTGCCCCAGCCGTGCACCGCCGGGACACCGGCTTGAGTTGCACCGCTGTAATCGGTTGCTGCGATCAGCGAGAAGTTCGGCGTGATGGGCTTGGTGACCGCAATATCGAAGTCGTTCTGATCGATGCCAAATGCACGGATATGGCTGAATACCAAGGGCAGTTCGGCGCCGATCCCCGGATCGTCGAAGGTCAGCGTGGAGGGAAACAAGCGCTGCCCGGCGATCGCATGCGCACTGGCGGAAGCCGCGCCAATGAGCAGGAGAGCAAAAGCGATGGTTGCGGTCGGCAACCACCAGGATATGCGGATCAATCGACACCACATGCCGCGACGTGCGCTTCTCTGCCTGGAGGGATTGCAAGGTGAAAGTGGCAGAGTCACTCCGCCTGTCAGCTTGAACAATCGCGTGTGCGCCTTCGGAGATGGCTTCAGCCATTCATTCCCGTATCGCACGGTACTCAAGCATAGTCACGCATGCCCCACCGGATGCTGCGACAAATCGTCGCAGTGCTCGCGGAGCCTGCCCGCGGCTTTGATGAGGTCGATACGGATAGGTCACAGGCGGCGCCGATGCTAAAGTTCGTGCGTCGTCTTTCTTGCATCCCATCGTTCCCGATTGTGCCGGCTGCTACCTGCTGTGGCCTGTGCCGCCTTGCTGCTTGTCGCCATGCATGGCCATGTCGGGCAACAGAACATAAGGGAAATCAGCACGCCATACCCGGCCGCAGCCAATGCAGTCACACTGGCGATTGCTTTGGCTGCAGAGCTGCCGCGGCCAGCGCGACCGGTACCAGCAGCTTGGTGGTTGTTTGTACAATTTACCTGGGCGCATGACGCCGGATCGGGGAGATCGAGACAGTGCGATTGATGAAACTGGACCGCACTACGCGGTTGATCCTGATCAGCATGGCGCTCGGGGTGGTCGGCGCACTGGGAGCTCAGCTATTCCTTCTGCTGCTGCACTTGACCGACACCTACGTCCTCGGCCTTATCGGCCACTACCACACCATCACCGTCACCGCTGCACATTCGGGGGGCTTGCCGCCCAAACCCTTTACCCACTTGTATTGGTGGGTGCCGCTCGCGACCACGCTCGGCGGGCTCGTTGCAGGCGTCCTGATCTACTCGCTTGCTCCGGAAACCGAGGGCCACGGCACCGATGCCACGCTTGTTGCCTTTCATCGGAACAACGGACGGATGCGCGCGCGGTCGCCGTTCGTGAAGCTCATCGTGAGTACGATCACGATCGGCAGTGGCGGCTCGGGCGGACGCGAGGGACCCACGGCGCAAATAGCCTCGGGCATCGGCGCAATCGTTGGCTCGCTCCTCAAACTGCCCGACGAGGAGAGGCGGCTGGTCATGCTGATCGGCATGGCTGCAGGCCTGTCGGCCATATTCAAGAGCCCGCTCGGGACCGCCATCTTCGCGGTCGAGATCCTTTATTCGCGCATGGCGTTCGAAGGCAGTGCGCTCATTTACACGCTTATCTCGGCCGCAGTCGCCTACGCGATCACGGGCGCTTTCTCCGGTTACACCCCACTGTTCCTGCTGCCGGAAAGCCAGCGCGTCGTCCAGCCGATCGACCTTGTCTGGTTTGCGCTGCTCGGCATTCTCGCGGGCGGACTCGGTGCGCTGCTGCCAGCGGTGTTCTACCGCGTTCGTGACGCATTCCGCGCTCTCAAGATTCCGAATTACTTCAAACCCGCGATCGGCGGGTTGGCTGTCGGTCTGATCGGCATCGCGGTGCCACCCATCATCGGCGGAGGCTACGGCTACATGCAGTTTGCCTTGCAAGGCGGAACCGGACTCGTCGCCTGGGTACTTCTGCTGTTTTCGCTCGGCAAGATCCTGACGCTTTCGCTCACCATCGGCTCAGGTGGATCCGGGGGCATGTTCGGGCCCACGCTTTACGTGGGAGCTTTGCTGGGCGCCGCGTTCGCCGCGACCCTCAACCTGATGCACCTCAATGTGGACTCGTCGTGGCTTGCCGTGGTCGGGATGGCTGCCGTGTTCGCCGGAGGTGCACGGGTACCGATCGCATCGATGGTCATGGTGATCGAGATGACGGGTGGTTTCGTGCTGATCATGCCGACCATGCTCGCCGTTGCGCTTGCGTTCATCGTCCAGTACGCGCTGACACGCCACGCGAAGTACCCCACCATCTACGAGGCACAGGTGCCGACGCCGGCAGAAAGCCCCGCCCATCGCAGGGCCTACTACGAAGCCGCCGTGGGCTTGCTGCGGCGGCAGGAAGTGCAGCTCGACAACGACGTCTTGTCCAGCGAACTGCACGCTGCGCTGCGTCGCGGCGAGGGTATTCCACTCACGCGCCGCCGCGAACAACTCTACAGTCTCGCGCTTGCGCCGGGTTCGCCAGCCGTGGGGAGCGAAGTGCGCAATCTCGGCCTGGCTGACATGGGCGTGGTCATCGTGGGGCTAATCCGCGGCGAGGGCGATATCGTGCCGCATGGCGGCACGCGACTGCAGGTCGGCGACGAGCTGCTGGTCGCTGCCGGCAATGACGGAATCGAGCGGTTTCGTACGCTTATTGCTCCACCCGGTGACGCCGATCACGCCACCGCGTAGACTCGCCGTGCGAGCAACCGCAGTGTCTCGCCCGTGCCATCGCACGCTTGAGGCCGCATGGCCAAACCAGCCAGTTTCGGTGAAGGTTCTTGCCGGAGCGGCATGGCGTGGCAAAGTGGTGTACTGGCCCAATACACATCTGCGGCAGCGCCGCTGGCCACCGGCGCTACTGGCGGAGCTCCGTAGGCTGCGAAGCCAGCACAAAAACCTGGGCAAGGAGAAGCTCCACCCTTTCCTGCAAGCATGGTGTCGGCGGCAGGACCTGCGCTGCCCCTCGGTGCGCACCATCGGACGGTTGATCGCCGATGCACCGGACAAGATGCGCCACGCGCCACGCCGAGTCTCGCGGTTTGGGCAAGGCCGCATCCTACGCCGGCCGCGGACCCGCAAACCCAAGGGCTACCGGCCCGAAGCTCCCGGTGATTGCGTGGCCCTGGATACCATCGAACGCCGCAAGGACGGCTTGGCCCGCTATCTCATTACCTGCATCGATCTGGCCAGCCGCTTCAGCTTCGCCTTGGCGTTCCGGACCCGTTCCAGCGCCCACGCCGCCCTGACCCTGCGTTGCGCCCAGATCGTGTTCCCGGCGCCTTTGCAACGCGTGCTCTCGGACAATGGCGGCGAGTTCGCCAAGCACTTCCACGACGCCATCCTGAGCCAAGGCCTCGTGCATTGGCACACCACACCGCGTACACCCAAGATGAATGCCCATTGCGAGCGCTTCAATCGCACGCTCCAAGACGAGTTCGTCGACTACCACGAAGCCCTGCTGTTCGGTGATCTCGACGCCTTCAACGATCGCCTGTTCGAGTGGCTGCACTGGTACAACGCCGAGCGCCCTCACCACGGCATCGGCTTGCGCACGCCCCTCGATATACTCGTCGATCAACTTGGCAATCAGTGCAGGATGTACTGGCCCAATACACGCGCTTGACAGCCAACGCACGGTCGCTAGACTCACCGGCTCTCTGCGCACGCCCCTCGACGGCGAACTTCCGCCGCGTGCTGCGGAATCACCCGGCGTAGACAGCGATGCCCGGACGCGTGGCTCGCGAACAGTTGCAATGCGGCAGCCGTCGCGCCGGGCGCGGCCTGTACAATTCAGGAGTTCTGGCTACGTAGCTCAGCTGGTTAGAGCACGGCACTCATAATGCCGGGGTCGGTGGTTCGAGCCCACCCGTAGCCACCAGCTCCGCCGGCTGGATCCCATCATTCGGATCAGAACGTCAGCGTCCCCTGCAACATCGTGCTGCCGGCACTCTGCCGTTGATCCTGTTCGCGCATGTACCCCAGCCGCAACCCGAAGTTGCGGCTCGGCCACAACGACAGTCCGGCGCGCAATACGGCCGTGTTGCGTG
>DASUJD010000016.1:0-30304 GCA_036279455.1 Rhodanobacteraceae bacterium
TTGGAAATTCGGCCTCTCCACCCAGGTTCTCGGCGAGTTCTACGTCAATGCTCAGCGCAAGTCGGCCCGGCCGCTTCGCGCCGCGGAGGCAGCCGCCATGGTCGTCGAATTTGGCGACCGGCCATGCGCCATCATCGATCATGCGATGGTCAGAGCGGCCATCGAGTACGCGCAGCGGTATGACATTTCCTATTGGGACGGCGCGATTGTTGCGGCCGCCGAGCGGTTGCAGGCAGGCGTCCTCTATTCGGAAGACTTCAACCACGGACAAAACTATGGGTCAGTCCGTGCGCTAAATCCATTTGTCTAGCGCGCAATAAGCGACAATGGTGTCGACGACACAGTGATCGCGAAGAAGCACTCCTAACGCGGGATTTCCAAATGTCCATCCTCATCGACAAGAACACCAAGGTCATCTGCCAGGGCTTCACCGGCAAGAACGGCACCTTCCATTCGCAGGCTGCGATCGCCTACGGCACGAAGATGGTCGGCGGCACCTCGCCGGGCAAAGGCGGGCAGACGCATCTCGATTTGCCGGTGTTCGACACCGTTATGGAGGCGAAGGAGAAGACCGGCGCTGACGCGAGCGTGATCTACGTGCCACCAGCAGGCGCGGGCGACGCGATCTGCGAAGCGATCCAGGCCGAAATCCCGCTCATCGTCTGCATCACCGAGGGCATTCCGGTGATGGACATGGTCAAGGTCAAGCGCGCGCTTTCCGGCTCGAGGTCGCGGCTGATCGGACCGAACTGCCCGGGCGTGCTGACCCCGAACGAGTGCAAGATCGGGATCATGCCCGCCAACATCTTCAAGAAGGGCAGCGTCGGCATCGTCAGCCGCTCGGGCACGCTTACCTATGAAGCCGTGTTTCAGACTACCAACGAGGGCCTCGGCCAGTCGACCGCGGTCGGAATCGGCGGCGATCCGGTGAAGGGCACCGAGTTCATCGACGTGCTCGAAATGCTGCTCGCCGACAAGGACACCAAGTCGATCGTCATGATCGGCGAGATCGGCGGCGCGGCCGAGGAAGATGCCGCCCAGTTCCTCAAGGACGAGGCCAAACGTGGCCGCAAGAAGCCGATGGTGGGCTTCATCGCTGGCCGGACGGCGCCCCCTGGCCGGCGGATGGGCCACGCCGGCGCGATCATCTCGGGCGGCAAGGGCACCGCCGCAGCCAAGTTCACCGCGCTGGAGAAAGCCGGCGTCACCACCGTGAAGTCGCCCGCGGATCTCGGCGCCACGCTGGCCGCGAAAATGAAGCGCTGATTGCAGGCGGCCGGCGAGTCTGCTGCGTGCCGGCAAGCGATGCCACGGATTGCCTGCGGCATCGCTTCGATCGTCCTGGGTCTCGTGCGGAACGCTAGAATGACATGCGCCGCAATTCACCGCGACGCGGATGGCGTGCGCAGGAGCACGGCGGATGGACAGCAACCACATTGCCCGGCATATCGCCGATCGCCTGGCCTGCGAGCGGGATGCGTTGGCGGCACAATGGAGCAAGCCCGAAGGCACCCATACCCGGCACGTGTTCGTGGACGGATTGCTGCCCGAAGAGCTTGCGCGCTCCATCCACGCGGCATTCCCCGCGCACGCGGAAGGTTTCTTCAACCGCGATTCATTTCGGGAGAAAAAAAAGACCCTCACCGATCTTTCCGGCCTGCCCGCGATCCTCGGCGAGGTAACCTGCGCCCTGCAGTCGCCATGGGTGATCGACACCTTCGCGAAGGTCGCGGGGCTCGAGCATCTGGTGCCCGATCCCAGCCTGTATGCCGCGGGCCTGTCGATGATGTTCCGGGGCGACTTCCTCAACCCGCACATCGACAACAGCCATGATGCCGGGCGCAACCTCTACCGCCGGCTCAATTTTCTCTACTACGTGTCGCCCGACTGGACCCGGGAAAGCGGCGGCAGCTTCGAGCTGTGGGATCCGTCCGTGCGCCATGCCAAGACCATCGAGGCACGCTTCAACCGCCTTCTGATCATGGAGACCAACCGGGCCTCCTGGCATGCCGTAAGTCCGGTCATCGCTGACCGGCCGCGCTGTTGCGTCTCCACTTACGTGTTCTCGCCCGAGTCGCAGGATCGCAGCGACTACTTCCACATCACCCGCTTCACCGGACGTCCGGAGCAGACGGCACGGCGCATTCGCGGTGTCTTCGACAATGGCTTGCGCCAGTTCGTGGCGCGCACGTTCAATCTCGGACGCGGACGGCGTCGCGTCAACGCCTCACAAGCAACCCGGACCGTCACGACGCACGACTCGGGTCGAAAACCAGACTGATTTCCCTGGTGGAACGTGCATTATCATTCCGCCCATTTTTGCGGGTGAACATCCGACATGGCCACGCTGCACCTCGCGCTTGCCCAGCAAGACTTTCCCGTCGGCGCCGTCGCGGCAAACGCGGCGAAGATATGCGCACTCATGCATCGCGCGCGCACGGACGGCGCCGACCTTCTGGTCTGCCCCGAACTCGCGCTCAGCGGCTATCCTCCGGAAGACCTGTTGTTGCGGCCGAGCTTCCTTTCTGCATGCGCAGGGGAGCTCGACGCACTTGCGGCCGGGACCGATGAGCTTGCCGCGATCGTGGGTTTCCCACACAGCGAAGGCGTGGTGTACAACGCGGCAGCGTTGTTGCACGAAGGTCGCGTGGTGCAGATCGCGCACAAGTGCGTGCTGCCCAACTATGGCGTATTCGACGACAAGCGCTGGTTCGAGCCGGGTCATGCAGTAACCGTCACGACCCTGCGGGGCGTTCGGGTCGGACTGCTGATTTGCGAAGATGCATGGCAGCCCGAGCCGGTGGCCGCTGCCGCACGCGCAGGCGCGGAGCTCGTGGTCGTGATCAACGCTTCCCCGTTCGATGCCGGCAAGCGGGCGCAGCGCGAAGCGCTGCTGGCGGCGCGCGCGCAGGAAACCGGCTGCGCGCTCGCCTACCTCAACATGGTCGGTGGACAGGACGAGGTGGTGTACGACGGCGCTTCGTTGCTGGTGAATGGCGACGGGTCCGTTGCCGCGCGTGCTCCGGCGTTCGTCGATGCGTTGTTGCGGGCGGATTTCGATTCCGCCACCCGCACGTGGGTGGCGCGTGGCTGGCCGGTCGCCAATGATGCTTCACCCGAAGCCGGGCTGTATGCGGCGCTGGTGCGGGGCGTGCGCGATTACGTGGGCAAGAACGGCTTCGAGGGCGTGCTGCTGGGCTTGTCGGGCGGCATCGATTCGGCGCTGACATTGGTGATCGCGGTGGATGCGCTGGGTGCGGAGAGGGTGACGGCGGTGATGCTGCCGTCGCGCTACACGTCGGAGCTTTCACTGCGCGAAGCACACGCGCAGGCGCGCACGCTCGGGGTCGAATACCTGGATGTGCCGATAGCCGGGGTGGTGGACGCTGCCGCTGCGGCGTTGGCGCCTGCTTGCGGCGAGCTCGCGGACCTCACCGCGCAAAACCTGCAGGCTCGCAGTCGCGGCATGTTGCTGATGGCGTTGTCCAACCAGACCGGCAAGCTGCTGCTCGCCACCGGCAACAAAAGTGAAATGGCGGTGGGTTACGCCACGCTGTACGGCGACATGTGCGGTGGCTATGCGCCATTGAAGGACGTTTACAAGACGCAGGTATATCGGTTGGCGAGATGGCGCAATGGAGCGGGGACCAGGGACAAGGGACCAGGGACCAACAGCTCGCAATCCACCGCTTTACCGGTCCTTGGTTCCTTGTCCCCGGCCCCGATTCCCATTGCCGTGATCGAACGTGCACCATCGGCGGAGCTGCGCGCCGACCAGACCGACCAGGACTCGCTGCCGCCTTACGAAGTGCTGGATGGCATCCTTGCACGTTGCATCGAGGGAACGGAATCGCAGGCCGAGATTGTCGCGGCTGGTTACGACGCTGAAGATGTCCAGCGCGTGGTGCGCATGCTGTACGCCAGTGAATTCAAGCGCAGGCAGGCCGCACCCGGTCCGCGCGTTTCGACGTGCGCGTTCGGCCGCGAGCGGCGCTATCCGATCTCGAACGCCTGGCGCTGACGTCCGGGTCGTGGTCATGAAACGGGACACGGATGTCCCTTGAGACGTTGCCAGGACTTGGAGTTGCCGGGTGCCCGCATGCGGTGGCCAGGTCAGCCGCCGGTTGTGGTGAGAACCAGTCCTGAAATTCTCCAGACTCCGTCGGCACGTTCCAGTACGCCTATCCAGTGAATCGGGTCGTTGAAGGCATCGCCCTTGGCATCGGTGGCACGGACATTGACGACCATCTCCAGATACGCACGATCGCCTGTACGGTCCTCGGTTTGTGGCGCTCCGGGTTTGATGGTGTATTGGACTTCACTTCCCAGCAGGTTGTGCCGGAAGAAATCCGCTATCCCGGTTTGCCCGCGGTAAGAGTAGGGCGAGGCGTCGACCAGGATTACAGCGTTCTCGCTGAAGACGTGCAGAAAGGCGTCAAGGTCGTGCCGATTTGACGCAGCCAGCTCCGCTTTCGCGACGGCCAGCAGCGGATCGGATGGGGCGCGTACGTCCGCGTACTGCGGCGCTGCCGTGCCTTGCGGGCCGGCTGCGTTTGCAGCGACGGCAACGCTGATGAGGGCGAACGGGATCGTCAGTCGCGCCATGGCAAGCCAGGTGTTGTGCATGATCGGGATCCTGAGCCCGCGCCGGTCCGCTCGTCGGTGGGGAGATCGGCCAGGTTGGGTGTTGATTCGGGCACCGGGTGCCCCGAGTGCCGTCAATGCGCGCTGGTGAACGGTATCAATCGCCACAGCCAGGTGTGGTGCTTGGGCCAGTGGCCTGGACGTTGCAGGTAAGGGTGTTTCGGGTAATTGAGCTTCAATACGGAAGTTGCCTGATCGGCCAGTTTCTGCCGGCCCAGCAGGTGGTAGCTCTTGGCCAGTACCGCCAGTGCGTCGGCAACCTGCGGTGCACGCTGGTAGTGCGCGATGATGTATTTGGCGCGGTCGGCCGCGGCGACGTAGGCCTTGCGCTGCAAATAATATTCGGCGACGTTCAACTCGGACTGCGCCAGCTGGTTGCGCAGGTAGACCATCCGCAGGCGTGCGTCGGCTGCGTAGCGCGTGTCCGGAAAACGCGCAACCAGCGTGTTGAAGTCGTCGTATGACTGTAGCGCGTAACCCTGGTCGAAGCGCGAAGGGCCGATTTTCATCAATCGCTGCATGCCCGTTTCGGTGCGGTCAAAATTGATCAGGCCGCGCAGGTAGTATGCGTAGGCGACATGTTTCTGGGTCGGATAGGTCTTGATGAACTCGTTGATGGCCGAATACGCGTCGTCGTACTTTTCGTCCTTGTATTCGGTGTAGGCCAGCTCGATCTGGGATTGCTCGTTGTAGGAACCATACGGGAATCGCGCAATCAGCTTCTGGTATACCTTTTCGGCCTGGAGCCAGTTGGTGTCCTGCAGCAGGCTGTGCGCACGCTTGTACAACTGCTCCACCGTCATGTTGTCGAGCGTCTGTTGCGGGCGATGATGAAAGATCGAGCAGGCGCCCAGAGCCAGCAACAGCGGCAGGAACAGGGCAAATTTACGCAACGGGGCAGGGCGTCGGGATGGCATCGGAGAAGTCTTTGCGAACGCGAAAAGGCATGATAGCGGAATCCGTTTCTTCCAACCGGCAAGGCCACCGGCGTGGATAAGCTGCAATCCCGCACGAATGTTCCGGCCGGGATGGCCGGGCAGCGCTTTGACCAGATTCTGCCCAGGTTGTTCCACGGTTATTCGCGGGCGCACATGACCGGCGAAATCAAGGCCGGCCGGATCAGGCTGGATGGCCGCGCGGTACTGCCGCGAACCCTTGTCCATGGCGGCGAGGAAGTGGAGTGGAACCGCATCGAGCTGCCTGTGCTGGGCGATCGTCCCGAACCGATCACCCTCTCCATCGTGTTCGAGGATGCCGACCTGCTGGTCGTCGACAAGCCGGCGGGTTTGGTGGTGCATCCGGGCGCCGGCAATCGCGCGGGGACATTGCTGAACGCGCTGCTGCACCACGACCCGGAGTTGGTGCACATTCCGCGCGCCGGCATCGTGCATCGGCTGGACAAGGACACCTCGGGCCTGCTTGTGGTGGCTCGCTCATTGCCCGCGCACACCGCGTTGACCCGGATGCTGGCTGCGCGCGACATCCGCCGTCGTTACGCCGCGATCGTCAACGGCGTGCCGGTGGCGGGCGGCACCGTGGATGCGCCCCTGGACCGGCATCCATCCGAACGCCTGCGCCGCGCGGTGCGCGAGGGTGGGCGCCCGGCGGTCACGCATTACCGCGTGCACGAAAAATTTCGCGCGCACGCGCTGCTGCGGTGCGAACTCGAATCCGGCCGTACCCACCAGATCCGGGTGCACATGGCGCATGCGGGTTGGCCGCTGGTCGGCGATCCGTTGTACGGAAAAGGACTGAAACTGCCGCGCGGCGCGACCTCGCGATTGGCCGATGCACTGCGCGGCTTCAAACGCCAGGCACTGCACGCCGAGCGATTGGCGTTCGGGCATCCGGTCACGGGCGAGGCGCTGGCATTCGATGCCGAACCGCCGCGCGATTTTCTCGATCTGGTGGACGCATTGCGCGAGGACGCACGGTCATGACCGACCGCGAAAACCCGTCCATTTGTGGCACCCCGATGATAGGCGCGTTCCAACGCAGGCAACATGCGGACAGCCTGATTCACGCCGACTGGCCGGCGCCGCCGACAGTGCGCGCATTCACCACGATGCGCGGTCCCGCAGGCGGCTCGGAACCGCCGTTTGGCCCGCTCAACCTCGGCGCACGCAGCGGCGATGATGTTGCGACCGTGATCGGCAACCGCGGCAACCTGCAGCTCTGCACCGACATGCCGGCACCGCCCCGCTGGCTGCACCAGGTCCATGGCTCGCGGGTCATCGGGTTCGATACGGCAGCCGCGCACGTGCCGTTTCGCGGGTGGGAACACGAGCTGCATCGACGCCAGATCGATGCCGAACCAGAAGCCGACGCCGCCGTCACCCGCGTGCCCGGCGTGGTGCTGGCGATCCTGACCGCTGATTGCCTGCCGGTGCTGTTCTCGGCCGAGGATGGTTCCGAAATCGCCGCCGCGCACGCCGGCTGGCGCGGGCTGTCCGCAGGCGTGCTGGAAAATGTCGTGGAGGCGATGCGCACACCGCGCGCGAACATCATGGCCTGGCTCGGTCCCGCGGTCGCCGCGAAGTCCTACGAAGTCGGCGATGAAGTGCGCAACGTTTTCCTTGCACATCACGCTGGCGCAGCCACTGCCTTCACGGCGACGCAACCGGGCCACTGGCTATGCGACTTGTACGAACTTGCGCGCCAGCGTTTGCGCGCTGCCGGTGTGACCCGCATTTTCGGCGGAGGCCTGGATACCTTCACCGACGCGCGCCTGCATTCGTATCGCCGCGATGGTGCGCAAAGCGGACGCATGGCAAGCCTGATATGGATGTTGGGCAGTGGTCTGGTTTGAGTCCGTTCGCCCTGAGCGTAGCGCCGGAGGCGCGAAGTCGAAGGGCTGAATGCGTTTCGACTTCGCTCGCTGTGCTCGCGTAGCCTGTCCTGAGCTTGTCGAAGGGCTCAACGCGAACGGAACAAGTTCAATCTGCACCACTACCGGATGTTGCCTCCGGCAAATTGAAAGCGTGTAATGGTCTCGGCTGGGTGATTGTGGACTTCGAATGCACAACAGGCTCACGATCTGGTGGTATGCAGTGCTTGCAATCGGCTTGGCTTTGCCAAGCGTTGCGGCAGCGGCTGCGGCACCTTTGCCGAAGGCGGAAGTCGAGCGGGCGGTGGTTCATGCGCTGCCGGCGTGGCATGGCAAGACGGCGAAGGTCATCAAGTACCTCGATTTGACGCACTCGTTCGAGACGGTTTCGCAATGGGCGCTGGTGGCGGCCCGAGACCCCACGCCAGCGCCCCCCGATGTGGCCCTTTTGGGTAACGACAGCCCGATAGCCATTTGTTTCGTAAAAATTCTGGCGCCCAAGTGCAGCGAGGTCCGGGGCCACGCTGACAAGCAGTGGTTCGACATGACGAACGCACTGGATACCGTAGCCGTGGTTTTCGCGGGTCCCAGTCCGGCACGACCACTGCTGATGCTGAAAACCTGCTCGGCTCATGGTCTGAACGGAAGTTGTGACATCCGAACGGCCTTGTTCGCGTACGAGCGCAAAAAGGACACCTTCCGGCAAGTGTTTGTCAATGACAGCGGCGGCAGCAACAACAACCAGGCAGCGCGCTTCGTCGAGCATGGGCCACTGCAGGGCGACGTGATCGTGGACTATCCCACCGACCACACGCCCTACACCTATTGGATCGAAGTGTATGCGCCGACGAAGTCGGGCCGGTACGCGCGCATCCTGCGCTATCGCGGGCACACCGGCTACGGCGATGGCAATCGCTTGCCGGTTGCAGATTCGGAGATGCCTGAAATCCTGGGCAAGCTGGGGTTGTGGAAGCCGGGTGATGCGCTGCCCGTTCCCGAGCAGATGCCGGAGGGGTGTGGGCGGCTTGTCTTGCGTCGCGGTGAAGAGTGGTGCAAGAAATCCCTGGCAGGAAAGTAGTGCAATCAATCCGTGGTCAGTGCGCCCAGGAATTCACGCCGCCATGCGTTGATGTCGTGCTCCGACAGGTGCTCGAACATCGCAGCCCAGCGTTCGCGGCGCTCCGTCAACGGCATGGTCAAACCTTGTTCGATGCCTTCGACCAGGCCTTCGGGATCGTAGGGGTTGACCAGGATCGCATGCGGCAATTCGACGGCGGCGCCGGCGAAACGCGACAACACCAGTGCGCCGGGATCGTCCGCTGGTTGCGCGGCGACGAACTCCTTGGCGACCAGGTTCATGCCGTCGCGCAACGGCGTTACCAGCGCCAGTTGCGCCATGCGGTAGAAGCCGGCCAGCGTGGACTGCGTGAAGCTGCGGTTGACGTAGCGGATCGGCACCCAGTCCGGATCGGCGTAGCGTCCGTTGGTGGCGCCGGCGGAACGTTCGAGCCGTGAGCGCAATTCGCGGTATTCCGGCACTTCCTCGCGTGACGATGGCGCGATTTGCAGGAACGATACCCGCGATCGCCATTCGCGGTGTTCGGCGAGAAATTGCCCGAACGCTTCGAACCGCCGCGGCAGGCCCTTGGAATAATCCAGCCGGTCCACGCCGATTGCCAGCGTGCGACCGTTCAGGCTGTCCCGCAGCCGGCGGTTGGCGGAATTGCCGATGGCCTGCGCCGACTGGCGCGCGACTTCCGCTGTGTCGATGCTGATGGGGAACGCTGCGATCCGGGTCTGGCGTCCCGCCAGTTCGACCACATCATCCGAGCGGTCGGCGCCGAGCATGCCGAGAAAGTAGGAGAACAGCGCGTGCGCGTCGCGCTGCACCTGCACGCCGACCAGATCGCAGGCGATCAGCGTTGCCATCAGGTCGGCATGGCAGGGCAGGTTGACCAGCATTTCCGGCGGCGGCAGCGGCACGTGCAGGAAAAAGCCGATGCGTGCGCCGATGCCGAGGCCGCGCAATTCCGATGCCAGCGGGATCAGGTGGTAGTCGTGGATCCAGATGCTGTCGTCGTCACGCAGCAATGGCGCGAGTTGTTCGGCGAACAACTTGTTGACCGCGCGATAACCGGCGTATTGCGCACGGCTGTATTGCATCACCGTGGGTTGGTGGTGCAGCAGCGGCCACAGGGTGCGGTTGGCAAAGCCGAGGTAATAGTCGTCGAATTCCTGGCGCGTCAGGTCAAGCAACGCGTAGTCGATCGTGCCCGCGCGTTCGCGGTGCAAGTTGCGTTCGGCCGCCGCCACGCGCTTGCCGCTCCAGCCGAACCACAGGCCGCCGTGTTCCTTCAGCGCCGCGCGCATCGCCGCGGCCAGCCCGCCCGCGCGGGTTTCCCTCGGCTGCGCGACGCGGTTGGAAACGACGACCAGACGACTCATACCACATCGCTCCATTTGGTGGATAGCGCGCGCGCGGCGTTGACCAGGCCGACCATCGAATAGGTTTGCGGAAAGTTGCCCCACAATTCCCCGCGCCTGGGATCGAAATCCTCGGACAACAGTCCCAGCGGATTGCGAATCGCAAGCATTTTCTCGAACAGCTTGCGTGCCTCGTCCCTGCGGCCGATCGCGATCAGGGCCTCGACATACCAGAAGTTGCAGACCAGAAAACTGGTCTCGGGCGCACCGAAGTCGTCCGGATGCGCGTAGCGCAGCAGGAACCCGTCGCGCATGAGCGTCTTGCCGACCGCGTCCACGGTCTTGATGAAGCGTGGATCGTCGGCGCTGACGAAGCGCAGGCCTTCCAGCAGCAGCAGGCTGGCGTCGAGTTGATCGCTGCCGAATGATTCCACGAAATGGCCGTTCTTGTGCACCGCGCGCCTCAATATCTTCGCGCGGATGCGACGCGCACGATCGCGCCAGTACGCGACCCTGCCTTCCAGGTTCAACCACGTGGCGATGTTGGCCAGGCGGTCACAGGCCACCCAGCACATCACCGCGGAATAGGTGTGCACCGATTTGCATCCGCGCAGCTCCCACAATCCGGCATCGGGTTTGTCGTGCAGGCGCCATGCAGCCTCGCCGCAACGTTCCAGGCGCCGGAATTCGGTTTCGCCGCCGATCTTGTTGAGACGCTGGTCGCAAAACATCTGGGTTGCCGCCAGCACCACGCTGCCGTAGATGTCGTGTTGTTCCTGCTTCCAAGCCTCGTTGCCGACCCGTACCGGGCCCATGCCGCGGTAGCCGGCCAGCGTGGATTCATCGCGTTCGGGCAGTTGCTGCTGGAAATGGATGCCGTACACCGGCGTCATCCTGTCGTCCTTGACGGCGAGATTGAAGATGTAGCGCACGTATTCTTCCATGCTGCGCGTTGCACTCAGGCGATTCAGCGCGCGCACCGACAGCGCGGCGTCGCGTGGCCAGCAGTAGCGGTAATCCCAGGTGCGCACGGTATCCGGCGCTTCCGGAATCGAGGTGGTCATGGACGCAACGATCGCGCCGGTGCCCTCGTACTGGCACAGCTTCAGCGTGATCGCGGCGCGGATCACGGCCTTCTGCCATTCGGCGGGAATGGACAGGTAGCGCGCCCACTCGTGCCAGTAGGAAAGTGTCGCGTCCAGCGCATCATCGAAGTAGTGGCCCGGGGATTCCTGCAGGGTTTCGTCGGTGCCAAGCACGATGTGCACGTCGCGATCGAGCAGGAACGGCAACGCGTCACGCAGCATCGGCAACTGCGCGTCGGTGGTGGCGCGCATCACCAGCGGGTCCAGCAGGAAGCGCATGTGGTTGGAACCGAACGTGCTGTCGGGCTTGCGCGCGCCGTAGCCGGTCAGTGGCTTGAGACGCAGTGCGATGCGCGGCGAGCCTGACAGCGGACGCACCCGCCTGAGGATTTGCACGGGATGGAACGTGCGTGCGTGCAGGTTGTAGCGCGGCGCGAAATCGGTGATCTCGATGCGCGCGCCTTGTTTCGACGTCAAGGTGGTCACCAGCACCGCGCTGTTGTCCAGATAGCGCTGCTCGCGGGCGCTCTCGTCTTCCAGCACCACGTCGAAAAAGCCGGCGTCGTTGATCTTCGGCTCCAGCAGCGAGCAGAACACGGGGTCGCCGTCGAATGCGGGCACGCAGTGCCAGACGATGCGTCCGCGCACGTCGATCAACGCGTTGACGGCGCCGTTGCCGATGATGCCGAGGTCAAGGTTGGCACGTTCGTGCGCACCGGTTCGGGCCCGTTTGCGCGGTTGCGGCGGCGGGCTGTGTGCCGGTTCCGGCGGCGCCGGTTTGGGCGGCTTCGATTTCGGTTTTTTCGATTTCGACGTCAATGCCTGACTCCTTGTCGTTGCGGATGGGCTCCTCGTGACCCTCTCAGGTGTGCGGCGCGCTAGCCAGCGCGTGCAGCCACGCCCGCACTGCGGCGGGGTCCGCCAGGGCGTGATGCGCTTCGGTCGGTCGGCGCGCGCCCACGACCACGCTGACGCCGCCGCTTGCATTGACCCGGCGAAACGCGTCCTCGTCGGTCAAGTCATCGCCCAGCATCCAGGGCGCACGTCCGCGGAACGGCGGCTCCGCCAGCAACGCGTCGAGCGCGCGACCCTTGTCCACGCCGGCGGGTTTCAATTCGATAACGTGATCGCCGCGCTGCACGGCGTAGCCGTTGCCTGCCTCCGCAAGCAGGAGACGCGCGATGCGCTCGGCCGCGGCGCGTGCGGCCGGCGCGTGACGGTAGTGCAGGGCCAGCGCGCGACGCTTGTCTTCCGGCACCACGCCGTGTTCGGCTGCGGTGAGCGTCGCGGCGCGCGCGCGCACCCTGGCGAAGGCAGCGGCATCGCCGGTGATGCGTTCACGTCCATCGGGCATGCGCAATTCGGCGCCGTGCAGACCGGCGGCGACATGCTGTTTCCAGTCGAACAATGCGTCGAGTTGCGACAACGGGCGTCCGCTCAAAAGCGCCACCGCATTGTCCAGACGCCCGCGCACACGGGCCAGATCGTCGTGCAGGCGCGCGTCGACGTGCACGCCGTCGGGACAATGCGCGAGATCCAGCAGGGTGCCGTCCACGTCCAGAAACAGCGCCCAGCCGGCGTCTGCACCAACCGGGGGCGGCGCGGGCAATGTCACGGCGATGTCGGCGCGGAGTGAAGACACCTCGGCTCAGGATGAGCTGCACATCCATCGATTGTGCCGCAACGCGCGTGAACAGCCCATTCACGTTCCGGAGGGCGTGGTTCGGCCGGCCCCGGTCATTGCGTGCCCACGCCGTGCAGCAGACCGGTCGTTGAGCCTATACTCTGAGGCTTCAGGCTGGCGCCATGGAATTGCGCCATGAGTACAAAACACAAATCACGCGCGGGCGTGTCGGAAACATTGGCGTCGGATGCCGGCGCACCGCGCAAACACGAAAGTCGGCAGCGCTTGTTGCTGAAGCTGATGGATGCGCTGCGGTCTCTGGGCGAGCCGCAGCGCATCCGTGCGGAAGCTGCGAGGCAACTGGGGCTGTACCTGCAAGTCGATCGTGCGTTCTACGCTGACGTCGAGGATGACGCGAACGCCTTGCTTGCCTTCGACTACTGCGGCGAAGGCACGCGTCCGCTGGCGGGACGCTACCGGCTGGACGATTTCGGAGCCGCGATGGCTGCTGCGATGCGGGCCGGTCGCACGCTGGTCGCCACGGATCTGCAAGCTTCCGGTGAATTTACCGACGTCGAGAAGCAGCGCTGCCGCGAATTGGGCATCGGCGCGGCACTGGCGGTACCGCTGGTCAAGGATGGCAAACTGATCGCGTTCTTCGCGCTGCACCAGGTGCAGCCCCGCAACTGGACACGTGGCGAGGCGGCGCTGACCACCGAAGTGGCCAAACGCACCCGGGATGCGGTCGAGCGTACCCAAGCCGAAGTCGCCCTGCGGGCCAGCGAGGAAAAATACCGCAATCTGTTCGACTCGATCGATCAGGGCGCATGTGTGATGGAAGTGGAGTACGCCGCGGACGGCCGCATCGCCGAGCTGTATTTCCGGGAAGTGAACGCGGCGTTCGAGCGCCAAGGTGGTTTCCACCACGTGGTGGGCAAGCCGGTCAGCAGGTTCATGCCGAACCTTGAGCGGTATTGGCGGGATGCCCACACCCGCGCGATGAAAGACGGCCGGCCCACGCGCGTGGAAAATTACCTGGCGGATCGCGAACGCTGGTTCAGCGTTCAGTTCGCGCGGATCGGCGGCCCGGACAGCCGCTTGCTTGCAGCAGTGTTCGAGGATATTACCGAGCGCAAGCGCAGCGAGCGGACGACCAACCGGCTGGCAGCGATCGTCGAGTCGTCCGACGACGCGATCATCAGCAAGGATCTCGACGGCACCATCCAGACCTGGAACAAGGGCGCCGAACGGATCTTCGGCTATACCGCGGAGGAAGTGATCGGCAGGCCGGTGACCATCCTGATGCCGCCCGACCGCCTGGACGAGGAACCCGGCATCCTGGCGAGCATCAGTCGCGGCGAACGCATCGAGCATTACGAAACAGTGCGCCAGTGCAAGGATGGTTCGCGACTCGACGTGTCGCTCACCATATCGCCTGTCAGGAACCGTCACGGCCAGGTGGTGGCGGCGTCCAAGATCGCCCGCGACATCAGCCAGCGCAAACGCATGGAAGCCAGCCTGCGCGAAAGCGAACGGCAACTGCAGCATGCCAACCGCGCCAAGGACGAATTCATCGCCATGCTCAGCCACGAACTGCGTAATCCGCTGGCGCCGATCGCGACCACCCTGCAATTGATGAAGCTGCGTGCGCCGGAGGTGTTCACCAGGGAGCGCAGCATCATCGAGGCGCAGGTGCGCGATCTCACCGGGTTGGTCGATGACCTGCTCGACGTCACCCGCATCGCCCGCGGCAAGGTGGAGTTGAGAAGCGAAACCGTGGCGGTCGGGCAGATCGCCAAGGCAGCGTTGGAAAATACCCAGACCATGCTGGAAGAACGCCGGCAATCGTTGCACATGCATATCCAGGAAGACCTGATGGTTCTGGGCGACCAGCGACGACTGGTGCAGGTGCTGGTCAACCTGCTCGGCAACGCTTCCAAGTATTCCCCTCTGGGCAGCGTGATCCGGCTGAGCGCGGTTGCCGAAAACGGGCTGTTGGTCCTGCGTGTGCGCGACCAGGGCCAGGGCATCGCGCCGGAACTGTTGCCGCACGTGTTCGATTTGTTCACGCAGGACACGCAATCGATCGATCGATCGCGCGGTGGTCTGGGCCTGGGCCTGGCGATTGTGCGCAATCTGGTCAAGCTGCATGGCGGCAGCGTGGAGGCGCTAAGCGAGGGCCGCGGCAAGGGCAGCGAATTCACGTTGCATTTGCCGTTGCTGGAACGCTGGCACGAACACGCTGGCGACGGTGCCGATGACGCGACAGCCGTGCCGCCCGAACCGGATGAGAGCCGACCGAGGACCAGGGTGCTGATCGTGGACGACTACGCCCCGGCGGCGGAAAGCCTGGCGCTGTTGCTGCGGGAAATGGGTTATCGAACGCGTGTGGCGTATGACGGTGCGACCGGGCTGCGCGCCATTGCGGAATACAGTCCGGACGTGGCGCTGGTCGATATCGGCCTGCCCGTCATGGACGGCTACGAAGTGGCACGCAACGTACGCAGCACGCCGGGATGGGAGCGTTTGCCGCTGGTCGCCGTCACCGGCTACGGGCAGCCGGGTGACCGCGACCGTGTGATGGAAGCCGGCTTCGACGAGCATCTGGTCAAGCCGTTGAACGCGGGCAAGATCGGGGAGTTGATCGACAGCCTGATTGGGGCGGCGTAGGGCGGACACCGTCCGCCGTTGATGGCCCGGCGGTCAATGCACACCCCACACAGCCAGCTTTTCTTCCCCCTTCCTTCGGAAGGGGGATCGAGGGGGATGGCTTTTCTCTCGTGCAAGAGCTACCCGCCGCTTCGTGTGACCGTCATCCCCCCGCCGCTCTGCGGCGACCCCCTTCCTGCGGAAGGGGGTCACTGCTCCGCCACGCTTGAAGCTTCTGGCCTGCGACCGCATCTTTCCGCTTCGGATCGATAGCCGGAAGCCGCAACCCTCATGCGTACCGACAAACTCACATCACGGTTTCAGCAGGCGCTGGCCGATGCCCAATCCATCGCGGTCGGCCGCGACCATAACCTTCTTGAACCCGCACACGTGCTGGCGGCGCTGCTCGACCAGCAGGGCGGTTCCACCGCGCCGATGCTGGCGCAGGCCGGCGTCAACGTGCCGCTGTTGCGCCGCGAAGTGGGCGAAATGCTGGACAAGTTGCCGAGCGTCAAGGGCCAGGAAGGCAACATCAACGTTTCGAACGAGTTGAATCGCCTGCTCAACCTCACCGACAAGCTGGCGCAGCAACGTGGCGACCAGTTCATCGCGAGCGAGCTGTTCGTGCTGGCATGCCTCGAGGATCGCGGCGACGTCGGCCGCGCGCTGAAGGCCGCAGGCGCTGCCAAGCAGAACCTCGAAGCAGCGATCGAGAAGATCCGCGGCGGCGAGAAGGTGCAAACGGAAGGCGCCGAGGACCAGCGCCAGGCGCTGGAGAAATACACCATCGACATGACCGCGCGCGCCGAAACCGGCAAGCTCGACCCGGTGATCGGCCGCGACGAGGAAATCCGGCGGGTGGTGCAGGTCTTGAGTCGCCGCACCAAGAACAACCCGGTGCTGATCGGCGAGCCCGGCGTCGGCAAGACCGCGATCGTGGAGGGCCTCGCCCAGCGCATCGTCAAGGACGAGGTGCCGGAAGGCCTGAAGAACAAGCGCCTGCTCGCACTCGACCTGGGTGCGCTGATTGCGGGCGCGAAGTTCCGCGGCGAGTTCGAGGAGCGCCTGAAGGGCGTGTTGAACGACCTTTCCAAGCAGGAAGGCCAGGTCATCCTGTTCATCGACGAGCTGCACACGATGGTCGGTGCAGGCAAGGCCGAGGGCGCGATGGACGCCGGCAACATGCTGAAACCCGCGCTTGCGCGCGGCGAGCTGCACTGCATCGGCGCGACCACGCTGGACGAATACCGCAAGTACATCGAGAAGGATGCCGCGCTGGAACGGCGCTTCCAGAAAGTGTTCGTGGGCGAGCCGACGGTCGAGGACACCATCGCCATCCTGCGCGGCCTGAAGGAACGCTACGCCATGCACCATGGGGTCGAGATCACCGACCCCGCGATCGTCGCCGCAGCCACGCTTTCCAACCGCTACATCACCGATCGTCAATTGCCCGACAAGGCCATCGATTTGATGGACGAGGCCGCGTCGCGCATCCGCATGGAAATCGATTCCAAGCCGGAGGAATTGGACCGCCTTGAACGCCGGCTGATCCAGTTGAAGATCCAGCGCGAGATGCTGAAGAAGGAAAAGGATCCGGAGTCGAAGAAGCGTTTGGCCGACCTCGAGGGTGACATCGAAAGGATCGAGCGCGAATTTTCCGACCTGGACGAGGTATGGAAGTCGGAGAAGGCGACCTTGCAGGGCGACGCAAGGATCAAGGAAGAAATCGAAAAGGCGCACCACGAATTCGAAGCCGCGCAGCGCCGCCAGGATTACGCGCGGATGAGCGAAATCCAGTACGGCCAGTTGCCGGCGCTGGAAAAGCAGCTTGCCGCCGCGCAGGCCACCGACCAGCGCGAATTCAAGCTGGTCAAGGACAAGGTGACCGCCGAGGAAATCGCGGAAGTCGTGTCGCGCTGGACCGGGATTCCGGTTTCGAAGATGCTGGAAGGCGAGCGCGAAAAACTGCTGCAGATGGAGTCGGCGTTGCACAGGAACGTGATCGGCCAGGACGAGGCGGTGAAGGCCGTCTCCGACGCGATCCGCCGCGCGCGTGCCGGACTTTCCGACCCCAATCGCCCGTATGGGTCATTCCTGTTCCTGGGGCCCACCGGTGTCGGCAAGACCGAGCTTTGCAAGGCGCTCGCGGGTTTCCTGTTCGATACCACCGAGGCGATGGTGCGGATCGACATGAGCGAGTTCATGGAAAAGCACTCGGTCGCGCGCCTGATCGGCGCGCCGCCCGGCTACGTGGGTTACGAGGAGGGCGGCTATCTCACCGAGGCCGTGCGGCGGCGTCCGTACAGCGTGATCCTGCTGGACGAAGTCGAGAAGGCGCACCCGGATGTATTCAACATCCTGTTGCAGGTGCTGGATGACGGTCGGCTCACCGACGGCCAGGGCCGCACGGTGGATTTTCGCAACACCGTGATCGTGATGACCTCGAACCTGGGCTCGCAGCAGATCCAGGAAATCGCGTCGTCAGGCATCGACGAGGATTCACCCGAGGCCTATACGCAAATGAAGGCGGCGGTGATGGGCGTGGTGCAGGCGCACTTCCGCCCCGAGTTCATCAACCGGCTCGACGAGATCGTGGTGTTCCATCCGCTCGACAAGTCGCAGATCCGCGAAATCGCGCGGCTGCAGACGAATTACCTCGCCAAGCGCCTGCAGGAGCGCCAGATCGATCTGGCGATTTCCGACGACGCGCTGATGCTGCTGGGCAACGTCGGTTTCGATCCGGTCTACGGCGCACGTCCACTGAAGCGCGCGATCCAGTCACAGCTCGAAAATCCGCTGGCGCAGAAGATCCTGGCAGGCGAGTTCGTCGGTGGCGACACCATCACGGTCGACGCCGAAGGCGGCAAGCTCGCATTCCGCAAGCATTGATGGTCTGAATGCGCTTGCGCGTAAGTCGTGGTTGATCGTGCGTGATGCCCGCAACGGCATGTGCATCCGCGTCAATGCGCCGGGCGAGTGCATCCGGCTCCCGCCCGACCAATTACCCCGCCTGCCCGGCATCCTGCCGCGGGATTTCCTGCCTCCTTGCCCCCTTCATCCATGACCGCGGTGACCAGCAGCACGTCGATCGAATGCACTGGCCGTTCGCGGTCATACCCCTCCCCCTTGCGAATATTGCCCGCGACAGCTCTGTGCGCGGTGTCGTGACCCCCACCCGGCACAACCGCGGGAATTTGTCCGTCAGCGTCGTCCTGGTCGCCGTGCACGCCGAACGTTCATCATCATCATGAAGCCGACCCCAGCCAATCCCAGGCCGAACAGCGGCGCCGACGGCGGCTCGGGCACGTCGGTCGGCGGATTCGGTTCGAGCGCTTCGGTCGTGCGGATTCCGAACGTGAAGCCATGCCATGTCTCGGGAGTCGGTACGGTCCACGAGAAATCGGAGTACGTTCCGACGAATTTGATCGTGCCGTTGCCTTCCTTGCCGATCAGATTGTTCCCGGATTGCTGCAGGCTGGCATTGCCGCCTCCAAACTGAGCCGGCCCCTGGCTGAGGATGGTGAATGGCGAATCGAAGTCGTACTCCGTCGGCGTGCCTGTATCACCCAAACTCACGATGTCCATCAACGGGTCCTTGATGGCTGCGCTCAGGTGCACTTTGTAGATTTGATCCTGGCCGCCGACCAGTTGCAGCATGTCGCTGGTGTTGCCCGACGGGAGGTTGCCCACTTCGCTGCCCGTATAGGTCGCGGGGTATCCGCTCCAGGGCCAGTTGCCGCTCAAATAGGCGCCGAGGAAACTGCCCGGCGAACCGTCCGCGTAAACGGCGGCGAAATCAACCGATACCGTCGAGGAATCCGGCAGTGTGATGACGCCATGCGCAGTGCCCGCGCTGGGATCTGCGGTGAGCCAATCCGTGTAGTAGTAGGTGGTGGTGGGCGCGGCAAAAGCGCCGGATGCGATGAACAACCCGAATACCACCAGCGCCGTGCGGGCGCCGTTCACGCCGCGGAAAATGCTCGTCATGTCGATCCCTCCGCCTGGCAGGCGTGTTCGTGGGTGGGTAAAAGCGGGGCAAGGTTCATCAGCGCAACTGTCGGCCCGCGGTGCTGCGTTTGTCACGTCACGCAGCATCGCGCAAACGTTATGCAACGTTACCCGGCTGGACGATCTATATGAAATCAACGACTTGCGACAATGCCTGGCGGTGCGGAGGATTGCGCTGCAATCAGAAGCAGCACCTGTCGGCCGGATCAGTGGCCCCACTCCGCCATCCAGGCGGTTTGATGGCATGATGGACGGTGCGGGAAGTTCGCGAAGACGGGGGTACGGTCTTGATTGCGGATAGGGCTCCAGCGACGGCGTGGCGATGGAACGATTACCTGTTGCTGCCGTCGCAGCGCCGGTTGTTGCATCGCGGCGCGTCCGTGGACGTTGAAGATCGCGCATTCGATCTGCTCGTGCTGCTGTTGCGGCATGCTGATCGTGCATTGGATCGGCAGGAAATCATCGCCGCGATCTGGGGCAGGCGCCCGGTCAGCGATGTGACATTGCGTCAACTGGTGTACAAGGCACGCCGCGCGGTCGGGGACGACGGCGAACACCAGGCCACGATCCGGACGCTGTACGGCCGCAGCCTGCAATGGGTGGCGCCGGTGGAGCGGGTACCCGAAGTGGAATGGGAGGCCGAACCGGCGACGCGGAGCGCGTCCGGCCAGGCGCTCATGGAACCTGCGTCGAGTGGCGCGGCGGCGCCGCTGCCGCCCTCGATCGCGATCGAACCGTCCCGGGATGTTGCCCTTGCGCGCAAGCGTCCGGACACCGGGCGCCCGTACCTGCTGGCGGGTGGCTTGATCGCGGCATTGATCATTTTTGCCGGCGTCTCCGCTGCAGTGATCGGTTTGCAACCGCGGCGCCGGGCCGTGTCACGGCAACGTTCCAAGGCGGCGCAGGTTGCGCCGGCTCCCATGGCCGCCAATGGGCAGGTGACCATCGCCGTATTGCCGTTTCTGGATACGAATCCCGGACAGGATGAGCTCTATTTCAGTGACGGACTCACCGAAGAATTGATCAACCGGTTGGGACGTTTCCCGAATTTGCGTGTGGCCGCGCGCACGTCGTCCTTCGTGTTCCGCAACAAGCCCATCGATGTCCGCAAGGCGGCGCGGGCTCTCGGTGTTGAAAACATCCTCGAAGGCAGCGTGCAGAGTTCGGGCGACCGCATCCGCGTGCGGGTGGCCCTGGTCAGCGCCAGGAATGGCTACGAATTGTGGTCGGACGAATACGAGCCCGCCGCGGGCGACGTACTCAAGGTCGAGGATGAAATCGCCGAGGCGGTGCTCAAGGAATTGCATCCCAATCTGGACGCGCATTCGCTCACCCTGTTGCGCGCCACGCAAGGCCGCGCCGGGATTGATCCCGCCGCACACGACGATTACCTGGTCGGCTTGCAGTACCTGAGTCGCCGCAACACTGCCGACATCAACCGGGCGATCGCGTACTTCAAACGGGCCATCCATGACGATCCGGATTACGCGGACGCGTGGGCTGACGTGGCAACCGGCTATGCGGTCCTGCGCGACTACGATGCCGACGCGCCGCCTGACACCCATTACGGCGATGCGCTGGCCGCCGCCGACAAGGCGGCAAGGCTGGATCCGGATTCGGCGCGTGCGCACGCGGTGCTCGGCATGCTGCATACGCGGCACTGGCAATGGTCGCGGGCCTCCGCAGAGTTCCAGCGCGCGTTGCAGCTCGACCCCAACGATGCCACGACGCACCAGTGGTACGCGATCTATTTCTGGTTTGTCGGCGATATGCAAAACGGGCTTCGGCAGATGCGAACGGCGCACCAACTCGACCCGCTTTCCCCGATCATCAACACCGACCTGAGCCGTGCGATGCTTTATGCGGGGGACGTGGACGGCGCCATCGCACAAGCCCGTGTTGCCGTCGCATTGGCGCCCCGCTTCGAGCTTGCGCGCCTGTTCCTGGCATCGGCTTTGGGCAGCAAGGGCCGCTACGCCGATGCCGTTCGCGAGATCCGCGCCGGGATCGCGTTGGCGCCGTCGCCGCCGGCTTTGGACGATCTGGCGTTTCTCGGCTACATGGAGTGGCAGCAAGGCGATCGCCACGCTGCGCGCGTGTTGCTGAAGGAGGTCGAAGCGCGTGCCCGGCAACACTACGTCTCGGGGGTGGCGCTGGCATCCATCGAATGGCCCCTGGGCGAGAAGGATCGCGCGTTCGCCAATCTCGATCGCGCGGCTGCCGATCATGACGGACTCATGATGACCGTAACCGGCGTCCGCGACGACGACTGGTGTTCGGATGCACGTTTCGACGCGCTGCTGGCAAGCATGCATCTTCCGCTTCCCGCCGCGCATGCGCATGCGAACCACTGAAGCGCGCGATGCGTGTGGATGGTCGGGCTTGCAGTTTGCGATACGCGCCAGCCACCGTCGCCGTTTCGCCTCGCCCGGAGTCGTCGTTATAGTGCCCTGACGTCGTGGACTGACCTCGGGGCATGCAGATGGCACGGATCGAAGACTATGCCGTTATCGGCAATCGCAAGACCATGGCGCTGGTGCGCAGGGATGCGTCCATCGACTGGCTGTGCCTGCCGAGATTCGACTCCGACGCCTGTTTCGCCGCGCTGCTGGGCGACCAGAGCCACGGTTTCTGGCAGATCGCGCCTGCCGCCGAAGTGACCAACAGCGAGCGCCATTACCGCGACGGCACATTGGTGCTGGACACCGTGTTCGAATGCGCCCAGGGCAAGGTCATGGTTTCCGATTGCATGCACGCGGCCAACCATGATCGCGTCGATCTGCTGCGGGTTGTCACGGGACTCGAGGGCAAGGTGCCGATGCAATTGCGGTTGTGTCTTCGTTTTGGCTACGGTCGGGTGATTCCCTGGGTCAGCCGTACCGGTGATGGGCGTCTGCAGGCCGTCGCCGGCCCCGACCGGGTGGTGCTTGCGACCCCGGTCGGTTTGCGTGGCGAAGATCTCAACACGGTCGCCGACTTCTCGGTGGCGGCCGACGAGATCGTGCCGTTCGCGATGACCTGGGTGCCGTCGTGGGAGGGCCTGCCCGAACCGCTGGATGCGATGGTGCTGGTCGAACACGAAACCCGCGTGAACGAAGGCTGGTCCGGCCGTTGCCGCAAGGCCGGCCCCTGGACCGAAGCGGTCAAGCGTTCGCTGGTGACACTGAAGGCGCTTACCCATCGTGACACCGGCGGCATCGTGGCAGCCGCCACCACTTCACTGCCCGAGCAACTGGGCGGTTCACGCAACTGGGATTATCGCTATTGCTGGTTGCGTGACGCCACGCTGACCCTGCTGGCGCTGATCGCGGGCGGCTATATCGATGAAGCCGCAAGCTGGCGCAAATGGCTGCTGCGCGCAGTGGCGGGCGACCCGGCCAATCTGCGCATCATGTACAGCCTCGCCGGCGAGCGTCGGCTGAGTGAGTACGAGTTGCCGTGGTTGCCCGGCTACGAATCCAGTGCGCCGGTACGCGTCGGCAACGCGGCCAGCAGTCAGCTGCAACTGGATGTGTACGGCGAAGTGATGGACGCGTTGCACCAGGGCCGCCGGCATGGCCTGTCCGAGCTGGAATCGGGTTGGAGCCTGCAACGCACGATGGTCGAGCACCTGGAGTCGATCTGGCAGCAACCGGACGACGGCATCTGGGAAATCCGTGGCCCGCGTCGACACTTCACGCATTCCAAGGTGATGGTGTGGGTGGCGTTCGATCGAATGATCCAAAGCGTGGAAGAGTTCGGACTCGAGGGGCCGGTGGAACATTGGCGCGAACTGCGGCAGCAGGTACACGAAGACGTGTGCAAACGCGGCTTCGACAACAACCGGGGCAGCTTCGTGCAGTACTACGGCGCCGACGGCGTACTCGATGCGAGCCTGCTGCAGATACCGCTGACTGGTTTCCTTCCCGTCGCAGACGAGCGCGTGCGCGGCACCATCGACGCCATCGAAAAACGCCTGGTCAGTCACGGCTTCGTGCGGCGTTATGACACCGCGTGCGGCGTGGACGGACTGACGGGCGACGAGGGCGCGTTTCTCGCGTGCAGCTTCTGGCTGGTCGACTGCATGACCATGCAGGGTCGCCTCGATGAGGCGCGCGCGATGTTCGAGCGGTTGCTGACGCTGCGCAACGATGTCGGCCTGCTGTCGGAAGAATACGACGTCAAGGCCGAGCGCCAGGTCGGCAATTTTCCGCAGGCGTTCTCGCATATCGCGCTGGTCAATTCCGCCTACAACCTCAGCGAAGCATTGTGGCCCGATACCCACAAGCGGGCGGGCGGGCATCGCCATCAGTAGCGATTCGTCGCTCTATTCGCCGTGTTCGCGAGGCGGCGACTGCACCCGTAGCAGACGCATCACCGTCGGCGTGGTGCGCAGCATCGGGCGGAACTTGCGCTCACGCAGCGGTTCGCGGCGGCGTACGCCGTAGCGATACGCAACATAGCCGGCGAGTGCGGCATGGGTTCCGGCGAACCACGCAAACAGTGCCCAGGGGCCGACACCCGACATCAGTACGCCGGCTACCAGCGGTCCGGCGGCCGAGCCGACGCCGTACACCAGAAGAATGGTGCTGCTGGCCGCCATCAGGCTGTCCTGCGGGACGTGCTCCACAAGGTGCGCGACCACGATCGGATATATCGCGAAGGCCATTCCGCCGAACAGGAAGATCAGCCCCATCGCCAGCCATTCGCGTCCGCCGGTGGCGAGCGCGGCCAATGCCAACAGCGTGGCGGCCGCGGCGACCCACATCAACACGATGCGCCGGTCGCGGTGATCGGATAACCGGCCCAGCGGCCATTGCAACGCGGCGCCGCCCAGGATCGCGATGCTCATGTAGGTGCCGACCGTCGAGGTGTCGAAACCCACCCGGTGCGCGTACACCGGCAGCAGGCCCCAGAACGCCCCCATCGCCAGCCCGGAAAGCAGCGCCCCCGCGCCCGCGGTCGGCGCCGCATTGAACAACAAACCCAGTTGCAGTTTCGGTGTCGCCTGCTGTTGCGGCTGGGCCTGGCGCGTCAACAGCACCGGCAGTGTTGCCGCGCACACCGCCAGCGCCACCACGGTGAACAGCACGAACGACTGTCCGCCGATGCGCAGGAATTGCTGGCCGAGTGCCAGCGCGCACAAATTCACGACCATGTACGCGGCGAATACCGTGCCGCGCTGACCGGGCGTCGATTGTGCGTTGAGCCAGCTCTCGATGATCGCGTACAACCCGACCAGCACGATTCCCGTCAGCAGCCGCAGCAGCAGCCAGACGACAGGGTTGCTCCCCAGCGCATGCAGCAGTGCCACGCAAGCCGCGCATGCGGCGCAGAATGCGAACGCGCGGATGTGCCCGATACGCCGTACCAGCGGCGGCATCGCGAGGGTGCCGATGAAATAGCCGGCGTAGTACGCCGAGGTGAGGCCGCCCAGCAACGTGCCGGAATAATCCGCGGCGATCCCGCGCAGCGGGATCAAGGTATTCAGCAGGCCGACCCCGAGCAACAGCAGTGCGGTGCCGATGAGCAGCGAGGCGACGGGTCGCAAGGTGCGCAGCATGGGGTTTGAAATCCAGTCGCCGGATGGGTTTGCGAATGCGCAGGATGCCGTGCAAAACGTGGACGCAGCGTGACCACATGGCGCGATGCGCCTCGATCGTCTATGATGCACCTGCCCAAGGTGACCATCCGCGCGTGCGGATGGTTGAAACGGGAATCCGGTGACGCCCCATCCTGCATGAAGCGTGCAAATGGATGGCCATTCCGGAGCTGCCCCCGCAACGGTAGGCGAGCAACGATCCGCATACAGCCACTGTGCTTCAGGCACGGGAAGGCGTGGATCGGGAAGGTTTCCGAACCTTCGCTCGCGAGCCCGGAGACCGGCCTTGTGGCAAGAACCGGACAAGCGGTGGGCTTGTATCTCGGGGTCGCGCATCTCCTGCGTGGCGCCGCGCTCCCATCGCCTGTCCATGACGCCATCGACACCGCGCGGGCAGGCGCGGACAGGAGTGCTTGTGAAACCGCATCATCATTTGGCCCGCCATCGCGTGTTGGCGGCGCTTGCATCCGTCACGTTGTGTTGTGCCTCCGCCGCGTCGTTTGCCGACGATCCACCCACCACGCTCGACCAGATCGTCGTCACCGCGACCCGCACCGCGCAGACGCAAGACCAGACGCTGGCGCCGGTCACGGTGATCACGCGCAAGCAAATCGAGCTGCTGCAACCGTCGTCATTGCAGGATTTGTTGAACGATACCCCCGGCATGGCGGTCAGCAACAACGGCGGGCCCGGCAAGGCAACTTCGCTGTTCCTGCGCGGTACCGAGTCCGACCAGGTGCTGGTGCTGGTCGATGGCGTCAGGATCGGTGCGGCGACCCTGGGTACGGCGCCGATCCAGGACATTCCGGTCGACCAGATCCAGCGCATCGAAATCGTGCGCGGCCCGTTTTCCAGCCTGTACGGCTCCGAAGCGATCGGCGGCGTGATCCAGATTTTCCTGCGCCATGCGCCGGGCACCTTTACGCCGAACGCCAGCACGGGCGTGGGCAGCTATTCGCACTGGAAGGCATCTTCGGGATTCTCGGCCGCAAGCGACAAGGGCTGGATTTCGCTGCAGGCCACGCACGAGCAGACCAGGGGCATCAATGCGTGCAAGCTGGGTGCGGCCGAACTGTTCGTGGCGTGTTTCGCCGATCAGCCCGATCGCGACGGCTTCCACGACAGTTCGCTGAGCGTGCACGGCGCGTACCAGTTCAACCCGCAGTGGAGCGCGGACGCGTTGGCGATGCGCAGCCAGGGGTTCGACAAGTTCGACGGCAGCACCAGCGATTCCGATGATTACGTGACCCAGGTGGTGGGCGGCCAGTTGCATTTTCGTCCGAATGACAAGTTGAATTTGTCGCTTCGCGTCGGCGGCAGTTCCGATTTCGACGAGGACTTTCTCGACGGCGCCGACATCGACCATTTCGACACACGGCGTTCCCTGGCATCGTTGCAGGCCGACATCGCCGCGGCCGGAGGCCTGCTGACCACGGGGCTGGATTGGCAGCGCGACCGGGTGGCCAGCAATCCGCTGTTCGTCCGGGATACGCGCAGTGCCCGCGGGCTGTTCGCGCAATGGCAGCGCGTTTTCGGGCCGCAGTCGCTGCAGTTGAACCTGCGCCGCGACCACAACAGCCAGTTTGGCGGCAAGACCACCGGCAGCGCGCTGTGGGGCTGGAATTTCGCCTCCGATCTGCGCGTCACCGCCAGCTACGGCACCGCGTTCCTGGCGCCCAGCTTCAACAATCTGTATTTCCCCGGCTTCGGCAACCCGGATCTGCAGCCCGAAACCTCGCGCAACACCGAAATCGGCCTGCGCGGCACGCCCGGTTGGGGGCAATGGTCGGTCGACGTGTACCGCGATTCCGCCGACGATCTGATCACCTTCGATGCGGCCACCTTTGCCCCGGCCAACGTCGATCGGGCGCGCATCACCGGGCTTGAAGGCGTGGTCGGCGGCAAGCTGGGCGGATGGAACCTGCGCGCCACGGCGACCTTGATGAACGCGGTCAACGATACCCCCAACAGTGCCGACGATGGCAGGCGCCTGCCCCGGCGGCCGTGGCAGAGCGCGCGTTTCGACGCCGACCGCAGCTTCGGTCGCCTCAGCTTCGGCGTCAGTTGGCAGCTCAATGCGAAAACCTGGGACGACCTTGCCAACACCCACCGGCTGGGTGGCTATGCCTTGACCAATCTGCGCGCGGGCTGGGCGGTCAACCGCAACTGGAAACTGCAGCTTGCGCTCAACAACGTCTTCGACAAGGACTACGAGACCGCCTATTTCTTCAACCAGCCGGGGCGCAATTTCATGCTGACGCTCAGTTACCGGCCGGCCGTCGAACAATGAACCCGTACGCGAAGAGGACCACCATGCAAACCGTTTCGAATCGACAGGCCTGGATCGTGACCGCGCTGCTGGCGCTGCTGATGCTGCTGATGCTGCTGACGCGCACCGGACATTTCGGCGACGCCATTCATCTGCCGGATGCCTCAATGGCGATCTTTTTCCTGGGTGGCGTGTATGTGCGCAGGCATCTCGCCCTTGCCGTGCTGCTGGTGCTGGCGGTCGCGATCGACTATGCCGCGATCCGTCATGCCGGCATCGGCAATTACTGCGTCACCGCCGCCTACGCGTTCCTGCCGGTCGCGTACGCGGTGCTGTGGTATGGCGGACTCCGGTGTGCGATGCGCGGCATGCCGCGCTACATGTTGTTGGTGGCGGCGGCGGTGCTGGCGAGCCTGTCGTTCCTGATTTCCAACGGCTCGTTCTATTGGCTGGGCGGGCGCGTCGCACACGCCGATATCGCAGGCTGGACGGCGAACGCGTGGCAGTGGGGCCCGCGCTTCGTGATGGTGACGATGTGCTACGTCGGTGTCGCGCTGGGACTGGTCGAAATCGCCGCGCGAGTGCGTGCCTTGCGGAACAGACATGGCCTCGCCTGATACCGATGCCGCACGCCGCCACGCGGCGCGCATGCAGCGCAAGAAGGCGCGGGTCGATGCGCGCATCGACCGCGCCATCATCGATCGCGGCGTGGTAGTGGTGAATACCGGCGCCGGCAAGGGCAAGAGTTCTTCCGGCTTCGGCATGTTGGCGCGTGCGCTGGGCCACGGCATGCGCTGCGGCGTGGTGCAGTTCATCAAGGGCAGCTTTGCCACCGGCGAGGAGGCGTTCTTCCGGCGCGTCGGCGGCAACCTGCTGGATTACCACGTGATGGGCGAGGGCTTCACCTGGGAAACCCAGGACAAGGCGCGCGACCTTGCGGCGGCGGGCGCGGCCTGGAGCGTCGCCGCCGGCATGCTGGCCGATCCGGCCTTCGACTTCGTGTTGCTGGATGAATTGAACGTCGCGCTGGCGCATCGCTACGTCGCCCTCGACGCGGTGCTGCAGGCACTCCGCACGCGACCGCCGCGTCAGCACGTGGTGATCACCGGGCGCGCCGCGCCGCGGGCGCTGATCGACGCCGCCGATACCGTCAGCGACATGCGCGTGGTCAAGCACGCGTTCGAGGCCGGCATCAAGGCGCAAAAGGGCATCGAGCTGTGAACGTCGAATGCCCCGCACTGCTGGTGTCCGCGCCCGCCTCCGGACAGGGCAAGACCAGTGTCACCGCGGCCCTGGCGCGCTGGCATCTGCAACAAGGGCGTCGTGTCGCGGTGTTCAAGACCGGCCCGGATTTCCTCGACCCGATGATCACCGGGCGTGCGGCGGGCGCGCCGGCGTATCAGCTCGATTTGTGGATGGGTGGTGAGGCCGACGTGCGTGCGCGGCTGTATGCAGCCGCGAACGAAGCCGATTTGATTCTCGTCGAAGGCGTGATGGGATTGTTCGACGGCGAGCCGTCCAGTGCCGATCTCGCGGGGAAACTGGATTTGCCGGTGCTGGCGGTGATCGACGGTTCCGCGATGGCGCAGACGTTCGGTGCGCTTGCGCACGGGCTTGCGCACTACCGCGAAGGCCTGCACGTGTACGGCGTCGCCGCCAACCGGATCGGCGGGGACTACCACGCGAAGTTGTTGCGCGAGAGCTTACCGCGGGGCATTCACTGGCTCGGCGCGTTGCCGCGCGACGCGGCGCTGGCGCTGCCCGAACGTCACCTCGGGCTGGTGTCGGCGGACGAAATGGGCGATCTCGATGCACGGCTGGACGCGCTGGCCGATGCGTGGGGCCGGCACGCCGATACCGCGCTGCCGCCCGCCATCGCGTTCCAACCTGCCGATGCGATGCGCGTACCACCACGGCTGCAAGGCGTGCGCATCGCCGTCGCGCGCGATGCGGCGTTCTGCTTCCTGTATCCGGCCAATCTCGAACTGCTGCGCGCGGCCGGCGCGGAGCCCGCGTTCTTCTCGCCGCTGGCTGGCGACGCGTTGCCGGCATGCGACGCGGTGTGGCTGCCGGGCGGGTATCCGGAACTGCATCTGGATGCGCTGTCGCGCCGCAAGGATTTGCATGCCGCGCTGCGCGCGCATCGCGATGCCGGCAAGCCGTTGCTGACCGAATGTGGCGGCCTGTTGTTCGCGCTCGACGAACTGGCTGATGCCGAAGGTCATGCCGCGCCGATGGCCGGCCTGCTGCACGGACGCGCAGCGGTGCAGACGCGGCTGACGGCGCTCGGCCTGCAGGAAGCCGCACTGCCGGAAGGCACGCTGCGCGGCCACACGTTCCATCACGCGCACGCCGAGATTGCGGCCACGCCGGTCGCGACAACGACCAATCCCAACGACGCGCCCAGTCGCGAGGCGGTGTATCGCGAGCGCCGTTTCACCGCAAGCTTCATGCATTTTTATTTCCCGTCGAACCCCGAAGCCGCGGTGCACCTGTTCCTGCCATGAGCGCGCGCGTACTGATGGTGCAGGGCTGCACGTCGGATGCCGGCAAGAGCACGCTGGTCGCGGCGCTGGGCCGCTGGTTGCATCGACAGGGCGTACGTGTCGCGCCATTCAAACCGCAGAACATGGCGCTCAATTCCGCGGTGACCGTGGACGGCGGCGAGATCGGCCGGGCGCAGGCGGTGCAGGCCGAAGCCTGTGGGCTGGCGCCGGAAACCGACTTCAATCCGGTGTTGCTGAAGCCGGCGAGCGATACCGGTGCGCAGGTGATCGTGCATGGGCGGGTTGCGGCGCAGCTCGATGCGCGTGGTTACCACGACTACAAACGCGTCGCGATGAAGGCCGTGCTGGCCTCGCACGAGCGCCTCGTGGAGCGCTTCGACGTGCTGCTGGTGGAAGGCGCGGGTAGTCCGGCCGAAATCAACCTGCGCGCGGGCGACATCGCCAACATGGGCTACGCCGAGGCCGTCGATTGCCCGGTGATCCTGATCGCCGACATCGACCGTGGCGGCGTGTTCGCGCACATCGTCGGCACGCTGGCGTTGCTTTCGGAAAGCGAACGCGCGCGCGTGAAGGGTTTCGTGATCAATCGCTTTCGCGGCGACCTTTCGTTGTTGCAACCCGGGCTCGACTGGCTGGAAAGGGAAACCGGCAAGCCGGTGCTGGGTGTACTGCCGTATCTGCATGGA
>DASUJD010000017.1:0-33029 GCA_036279455.1 Rhodanobacteraceae bacterium
GCCGCGTCGGTACGCGCTTCGGCAGCGTGCAGTTCGCTGCGCACCCGCTTCACGTTCAGCCCGTTCCAGGTGATGCTGGGCATGATCGACCACGCGCGGGTGGACGGGCTGCCGAAGTCGTTGCTGCGCCCGGCGAGAAAACCGAGGAAACCGCCCAGCGAAATGTGCGGGAAGAAGTCCGCCTTGGCGACCCCGATCCGCGCCGTGGCGGCGGCGTATTCGCGCTCGGCGATCCGCACGTCCGGGCGGCGTGCCAGCACGTCGCCGGCGGCGCCGATGGGGAGCACCGCGTCGATCGGCTGGAACGTTTTCGGCGACACGTCGATGTCGAGCTCGCCGGGCTGCTCGCCCAGCAGCACCGCGAGCCGGTTTTGATCGGCATGCGCCTGCATGTCCAGCAACGGCAACTGCGCTTCCACCGCGCTCAAACGCGCTTCGGCGCTGGCCACGTCTTGTTCCGACGCGGTGCCGACCTCGGCACGCGCGCGGATCAGCTTCAGCGTGTCCTGCTGGTTGGCGATGTCACGCTTGGCAATGACCTGCCGCTGCTGGACGCCGCGTAATCCGAAGTAGTTGCGGGCGACTTCGGCGATCAGGCTCACCTGCACGTCCTGCAGCGCGGCTTCGCTGGCGCCGAGATCCGCATGCGCGGCTTCCACGGAACGCCGCACGCCGCCGAACAGGTCGATCTCCCAACTGGCGTCGAAACCTGCCTGATACGCGGTCACCGTATTGCGTTGGTCGCTGACTCCCGGCGTCTGCCCACGGCTGCGTGTGTACGAGATGCCAGCCTCGATGTCCGGAAGGTATTGCGACTTCGCCCCGCCCAGCAAGGCACGTGATTCGTCGAGGCGTGCCACCGCGATGCGCAAGTCCAGATTGCCCGCGGCCGCGCGCTGGATCAGCGCATCCAATGTCGGATCGTCGAACTGTTTCCACCACTCGGCCTGGAGCTGCGCGGCGTTTTCGCGCGCCGCGTCGAGATCCTGCAACTGCGGCACTGGCGTGGTCGGCTTGTGGTAGTCCGGCCCGACGGTGACGCAGCCGGCCAACGCGAGTGCGGCAAGCAAAGCAGTACTTCTAAGCAAGGCAATCATCTCAATGTCCCTCCAGCGCCGGTCGTGCGCTCGCCTGCGCGTGCTTGCGCGCTTCGCGACGCTCGACCAGCGCGCGAATCACGACGTAGAACAACGGGGTGTAGATCAAGCCGAAGATGGTGACGCCCAGCATTCCGGAGAACACCGCCACGCCCATCGCGTGGCGCATCTCGGCGCCGGCGCCGTGCGAGGTGACCAGCGGCACCACGCCCATGATGAAAGCGATCGACGTCATCAGGATCGGGCGCAACCGCAGTTTTGCCGCCTCCAGCACCGCCTCGTGGCGGCTCATGCCTTCGAGCTGGCGTTCGCGTGCGAACTCCACGATCAGGATCGCGTTCTTGCAGGCAAGGCCCACCAGCACGATCAGCCCGATCTGGGTGAAGATGTTGTTGTCGCCCCCCGACAGCCACACGCCGGCGATCGCGGACAGCAGCACCATCGGCACGATCAGGATCACCGCCAGTGGCAGCGACCAGCTTTCGTACAGCGATGACAACACCAGAAATACCAGCAATACGCACAGCGGGAACACCAGCACCGCGGTGTTGCCGGCGAGGATCTGCTGGTAGGTGAGGTCGGTCCATTCGAAGCTGAGGCCGTTCGGCAATTTGTCGTGTGCCAGCTTCTCCATCGCCGCCTGCGCCTGGCCCGAGCTGTAGCCCAGTGCCGGGCCGCCGTTGATCTCGGCGGTGGGATAGCCGTTGTAGTGCATCACGCGGTCGGGCCCGGCGCCGCGCTTGACGGTGACGAACGAGCCCAGCGGCACCATGTCCCCGCTAGCGTTGCGGGTCTTCAACTGGCTGATGTTCTGCAGGTCGCGCCGGAACGACGGCTCCGCCGACAGGTTCACCTGGTAGGTGCGCCCGAAACGGTTGAAGTCGTTGACGTACAGCGAACCGAGATACGCCTGCATGGTCTGGTACGCGTCACCCAAGTCGACACCCTCGGCCTTGGCCTTCTCGCGATCGACGTCCACGTCGACCTGGGGCACGTTCACCTGGAAACTGGAGAACAATCCCGCCAGCGCCGGGTCCTTGCGTCCGGCCGCGATCAGGTTCTGGGTCTGCTTGTAGAGTTCATCGAAGCCGAGTTCGCCGCGGTCCTCGACCTGCATCCGGAAACCGCCGATGGTGCCCAAGCCCATCACCGGCGGTGGCGGGAACACCGCGATGTAGGCGTCCTGGATCGACGCGAACTTCTGGTTCAGCGCACCGGCAATCGCGCCTGCGGACAAGGCCGCGCTGCGGCGCTCGTCGAAGGGCTTCAGGGTCACGAACACGATGCCGGCGTTCGAAGCGTTGGTGAAACCGTTGATCGAGAGGCCGGGGAACGCGACCGCGCTTTCGACGCCAGGCTGCTTGAGCGCAATCGCACTCATGCGCTTGATCACATCTTCCGTACGATCAAGCGAGGCCGCATCGGGAAGTTGGGCGAACGACACCAGGTACTGCTTGTCCTGGGTCGGCACGAAGCCGGTCGGCACGTGCGTGAAACCGAACGCGGTCAGCGCAATCAGGACTGCGTAAACCGCCAGCGCCGCCGGGCCTTTGCCCTGCAAGCGGCGGGTGCCCGCCACGTAGCGCTCGGCGCCGCGATGGAACAGCCGGTTGAACGGACGGAACAGCCAGCCGAACACCCGGTCGATGCCTCGGGTCAGACGATCCTTCGGCGCATCGTGCGGCAGCAGCAGGATCGCGGACAGCGCGGGGCTCAGCGTCAGCGAATTGATCGCCGAAATCACGGTGGAAATCGCGATGGTCAGCGCAAACTGACGATAGAACTCGCCGGTGAGCCCGCTGATGAACGCGGTCGGGATGAACACCGCACACAGCACCAGCGCGGTCGCAACAATCGGGCCGGTGACTTCGCGCATCGCCTTGCGGGTGGCTTCCTTCGGCGACTCGCCAAGCTCGATGTGGCGCTCGACGTTCTCGACCACCACGATCGCATCGTCCACCACGATGCCGATCGCCAGCACCATCCCGAACAGCGACAGCGCGTTGAGCGAGAAACCGACCAGGTACATCACCGCGAAGGTGCCGATCAGCGACACCGGCACCGCGATCAATGGAATGACCGACGCGCGCCAGGTCTGCAGGAACAGGATCACCACCAGCACCACCAGCGCGATCGCTTCCAGAAGCGTGTGCGCCACCGCCTCGATCGAGCCGCGCACGAATACCGTCGGGTCGTACACGATGTGGTAGTCGACGCCCTGCGGGAACTCCTTCTTCAGCCGAGCCATGGTGGCGCGCACTTCGTCGGAGATCTGGATGGCGTTGGAACCCGGCCGCGCGAAGATCGGAATTGCCACCGCCGGCTGGTTGTCCAGCAGGCTGCGCAGCGCATATTGATCGGAACCCAGTTGCACCCGCGCCACATCGCCGAGGTGCACGGTGGCACCGCTGGCATCGGTGCGCAGCACGATGTTTTTGAACTCATCGACGGTGCTCAGCCGGCCTTGGGTATTGATGTTGAGTTGGAAGTCGGCATCGCTTCGCACTGGCGGCGCGTTCAGGGAACCTGCCGCCACCTGGACGTTCTGCTCGCGGATCGCCTTCGCCACGTCGCCGGTCGTGAGGCCGCGCTGGGCCAGCTTCTGCGGATTCAGCCAAACCCGCATCGAGTATTCGCCGGCGCCGAAGATCTGCACGTCGCCGATGCCGTCCAGCCGGCTCAGCACGTCTTTCACGTGCAGCCGCGCGTAATTGGAGAGGTACAGCATGTCGTAGCGCTGGTTCGGCGACGTGAGGTGCACGACCATCGTGAGATCGGGCGAACTCTTCTTGGTGGTAACGCCGAGCCGCTGCACTTCCTCGGGCAGGCGCGGCAACGCCTGCGCCACGCGGTTCTGCACTTCCACCTGTGCGTCATTGAGATCAGTGCCGAGCGCGAAGGTGACGGTGAGCGTCATCACGCCGTCGCTGGTGGCCTGCGAGGACGAATACAGCATGCCCTCGACGCCATTGATCTGCTGTTCCAGCGGGGTGGCGACGGTCTGCGCGATGACTTGCGGATTGGCGCCCGGATAGTGCGCATGCACCACCACGGTCGGCGGCACGACTTGCGGGTATTCGCTGATCGGCAACTGGAATGCCGCGATGCTGCCGGTGATCAGGAACAGCAGCGACAACACCGCCGCCATGATCGGCCGATCGACAAAAAATTGGGCAATGTTTTTCATGGGGGTTACCTTGTGCTCTTCCTTCTCCCTCCGGGAGAAGGTGCCCGCAGGGCGGATGAGGGTTCGGCGAAGCTTGCGAGGCGGCGCGCTGGCCGTACCCTCACCCGCCTGCCGGAAGCGCTACGCGCTCGGCCTGCGTCCGCCTCTCCCGGGGGGCGACGGACGCGATAGGCGTCTTGACGGCGTTCTGATCGGCTTGCGCGGTGCGCTTGTCGTCGGAGGGGGTCTTGCCGGCGGCATCCACCAGCGCGCGGTCGCGCGCGTCCAGCCGATTGCCCATGGCCACCAACTGCGGGTTCACCTGCGCGCCGGGGCGTACACGCTGCAGGCCGTTGACCACGATCTCGTCGCCCGGCTTCAGACCGGCATCGACGATCCGCAAGCCATGGAACAGGCCCCCGGTGACGATCTTGCGGTATTGGACCTTGTGGTCCTTGTCGATCACGTACGCGAACTGATTGCCGAGGTCGGTGCCGACTGCGCGGTCGTCGATCAGGATCCGCGGCTTGGGGCGCCCAGCCTGCAAACGCACGTGCGCGTACAGGCCGGGCGTGAGCAATCCATGGGCGTTGTCGAACACCGCGCGCAGGCGCATGGTTCCGGAGTCGCTGTGCAACTGGTTGTCGACGAAATCGAGGTGTCCTGCATGTGGATAACCTTTCTCGTCAGCCAAACCCATGGTCACGGCCGTGCGTGCATTGCCGCCATCGGCACGCGCCTTTTCGCGCAGGTGGTCGAGTTTCAGCCAGGTATGCTCATCGGCGTCGAAGTACACATAGACCGGGTTGACCGACACCAGGGTTGTAAGCACGTCGGCACTGGTGACGAGATTGCCGGGCGTCACGCGCGCGTTGCTGACCCGGCCATCGATCGGTGCGCGCACGTCGGTGAAATCGAGGTTCAGGCGCGCCGCCGCCAGTGCCGCATCGGCCGCCGCGAGGGCGGCCCTGGCGCTCTGCGCGGCGGTGATCTGGCGATCGGCGTCTTGCTGCGCGATCGCGTGCTTGGTCAGCAGCAATTTGGCGCGGCGTGCGTTGGCCCAGGCCAGGTCCAGTTGCGATTTGGCCTGTGCACGCTGCGCAGTGAGTCGATCCACCTCGGCCTGGAACGGCCGCGGGTCGATCTTGAACAAGGTTTCGCCCTTGTGCACCAGCGCGCCTTCCTTGAACTTCACCGCCTGCACGTAGCCGCTGACGCGCGGCTGCACCTTGACGGTATCGATCGCCTGCACCTTGCCGATGAAGTCGGCGCTGTCGGCGACCGGACGCTCCAGTACCCTGGACACGGTCACTTGCGGTGGCCCCGGCGGAGCTGTCTGGGCGTTGCCGCTGCGATGGTCGATTGCGGCCCACGCGACAACCACCGCTGCCACCGCCAAGCCGATCATGGTCAATTTCTTTTTCATCGTTGCGCTCTCTGATGCAGTTTCTCGCCCGGGTCCGACACCACGGGAGCGCTTGAAATAAGAACACCAACCGGTACAGTTAACCCCTTCACCAGACATCCCACCCGTGACTGCGAGTCACGAATGGGTGGAGAATTGATCATATGGAAGATTTATCGGCGATAACGAGCTTCGTCCGCGTGGTCGAAGCCAAGAGTTTCCGGGCTGCCGCGGCGCAGCTCGGCATGACCCCGTCCGGCGTCAGTCGCGCGGTATCGCGGCTGGAGGAACACATCGGCGTGCGCCTGCTGTTTCGCAGCACCCGTGCGCTCAACCTCACCGACGACGGCGAATCGTTCTACCGGCGCTGCAAGGACATCCTTGCCGACCTCGGCGAGGCGGTGGAAGCGTTGGGCTACGCGCGCACCAAGCCGCGCGGCAAGCTGCGGGTCGCGATGAACGTGTCGATCGGACGCGCCGGGCTGATTCCGAACCTCGCCGACTTCGAGGAACGCTACCCCGACATCCGGCTGGAACTGTCGATGAGCGAGCGCAACATCGGGCTGATCGAGGAGGGCATCGACTGCGCGATCCGGATGGGCGAACTCGAGGATTCCAATCTGATCGCGCGCAAGCTGGGCTACTTCAGCAACGTGCTGTGCGCCTCACCCGGATACCTCGCCCGCCACGGCACGCCCACCTGCCTCGACGACCTGAAGCAGCATCGTTGCATCAACTACGTGTATCCCACCAACGGCCGCACCTACCGCTGGCAGTTCGATTCCGAAGACGGCCCGGTCAGACTGGACGTGGATGCGCACCTTTTGATCAACGACGGCGAATCGGTGATCCAGGCGGCGATGGCGGGGCTGGGCATCATCCAGGTACCGCACTGGCTGGCCGCCGGCCCGATCGGACACGGCAAGTTGCAGGTCATCCTGGAAGACACCATCTCGACCGGTTCGCCGGTCTGGATCGTGTACCCGCAAAAGAAACACCTGTCGGCGCGCGTGCATGCCTTCATCGACTGGATACAGGAAGTGTTCCGCCGCGACAACCTGCCGGCGTGCAGGCGCGGCGGCAACCCCGATGCGATGCGTCACGACACGATCGTCGCGTTGCAACAAGACGATTCCGGAAACGAGACCCAGCCAGGCCGGAGCAAGGCGGTCGAGGCCTGAAAGCCGCTACCCGTGCCTGTCGCGCAGATGCAGTTTCGACACGTCCGGCGCGATGAGTGGATGCGAAGGACTGCCATGCACCTCGCCGAAACGGTGGCCTTCATTCCAGGCGTGCACCGCCTCGGCCATTTCAGCCTGCGTGCGCGCGACGAAATTCCACCACAACAGGATTTCCTCGCCGAACGGTTTGCCGCCGATCAGCACCAGGCGTGTCGGGGCATCGACGCGCAATACCGCGCGTCCGCGCCCGACGCCCAGATACGCCAACTCTTCCGGCGTGACCGTTTCACCATCCACGGTCGCTGTGCCTTCCAGCATCAGCACACCATGCTCGAATGCCGGATCGAGTGGTATTTCGATTTCGCCGGCCCGTTGCGCGGCGATGTCCATGCCGACCATCGGCGAGAACACTTCGACCGCTGACGTCTGCCCGAACAACGAACCCGCCAGCAACGTGATGTGAAAATCGCCGCGTTCGATCACCGGCAACACCGGATAGTTGCGAAACGCGGGTGGACCATGACGATGCGCCTCGTCCAGCGCGATCCACAGTTGCACGGCATGCGCGTGGCCGCCGCGACCGGGCGGCGAATCCTCGGCGTGCGAGATGCCATGGCCGGCGGTCATCAGGTTGACCTGTCCGGGGCGGATGGTCTGTTCGTTGCCAAGGCTGTCGCGGTGGATGACCTCGCCTTCGATCATCCAGGTGAAGGTCTGCAAACCGATATGCGGATGCGGCCCGACGTTCAGTCCGCCGCCGGCCTCGTAATCGACCGGCCCCAGATGGTCGAGGAAACACCACGCGCCGATCGTGCGCCGCTGCCGGCTCGGCAACGCGCGCCGCACGTACAAACCGTCGCCCACTTCGGCGGTACGGGTTTCGATGCGCTCAAGCGGCAACGGTCAATGCCTCGACGACGAGATTTTCGACGGTCGCAAGATCGGGAATCCAGGCTGGCTCGTCATGCACCAGAACCTGTTCGCGCACGCCGGTCGGCAATGCGCCAGCGTTTTCGTCTGGAACCAGCATATCTTCCGCGATCAAGGTGAGTCGCGGAAAACCTTGCGTCAGCACGCCGAAGTACGGCAAGCGTGCGTGCCCGGAAAGCGCCTTCAGGATCGCCACACGCGCGTTTTCGGTGGACTCGCCCGCGGCGGCGCCCGCCATGGCGGAAAACGCCAGCACCGGCAAACCCCAGCCGCGCCACGCGAGGCGCCCCAGCAGCCATGCCGGTGCGTCCGCGATCGGCGCCGGATGGGCGAAAGTGATGACCTCGGCCATGGTGGTGTTGGGCACAAGCACGCGCCCACCCGTGACCGGCAATATGACGCCGCGAATTTCGTGCGGCAGGGAATCAACCGTGTCCACGACGTGCTTCCTTGGCCCCGGTTCCGGCGGCATGGCCGGCGTCCGCCTTCGGCTTGTCCGACTCGCTGGAGTACAGCCAACTTTCGATGGGGTCGGTCGAGGTTTCGAGCGGAGTTCTCGTCTCCATCGGCACCAGTTCCAGCCCCGCAAAGGCATCCAGCGAGAGTTCGGCCGGCGCGCGCTTGGCTTGGGCAACCACGGGGACAGAGTCGCCATCGACCAATTGCCAATCGTCCAGTGAAGGCAGACTTGCAAGCACATCGCTATCGTCTTCGTCCGCCGTGACGGTTGGCGCGGCGGATTCGACAACCGGCGCCGCCTGCGTCGCGGCCGGACCTTCGCCGGCGCTCATCTCCAGATTCACCGGCGACACGGTGCCGCCCGAGACGACGCGCCAGACCTGCGGCGAATCGGACGGGCTGGTCGCATCGGTGTCTGCGAGCTTGGCGTCGATCATTGCCGACAGTGCTTCGGTGTCGACATCGAGGGCGCCGTCCGGGTCGAAATCCGCAGCCGTCGATTCAACCTCGGCAGCGGTTTCTGCTGTTGATGCAGTGATTCCGGAAACCGCAGCGGCGACAGATTCCGCTTCCGCCCCGGTGCGAATACCCGGCTGGGCGGCAGCATCCGGAGTCACCGCGACAGCGTCTGCCTCCGGCGCTGCCATCGAAGGGATTGGTGGCATGGAGGCGGCCTCCTGTTCGGCAACGAAATCGGCGGTCATGGTTTCAATCTCCTCGGGCGACAACGGTCGTTCGGCCGCGATACGATCCGCGGATGGGGCGGAAATTTCCTGCGCGACTTCGACAACCGGCTCCGCGGCGCGTGCGGCTTGGGACGCCGGGTCCGGACGCGGCGGATCCACATCGCTGCTGCCGCTCAACTTGGCGACGAGATGCCGCAGCCAGCGCGCGCGTGCCCAGCTTTCCAGCGTGTTCGAAATTTCAGGGTCGTTGAAAACCATTGCGACGCCGGCGGCATCCAGGCTCGCCTGAACGTCGTCCAGCCAGTCGCCTCCGTCCAGATTCACCAACACTGTTTCCGCACGCGCGGAAGTCAGGCGCGACACGTCGAATTCGTCGGCGGACGCCGCATAGACGATGTCGGCATGCCCGGCCATGGCTTCGCGCACATGCACGGTTGCCGCCGCATCGCCGAACACCAGCGCGATGCGCGGCAGCCCGGTGGGCATCGGCTGATCATGCACGGCGCATCTCCAGCATCTCATTGACATTGCGCAGCAGATCGGCCTCGCCATAGGGCTTGCCAAGGTAACGTTCCACGCCGATCTCCAGTGCGCGCTGGCGGTGCTTGTCGCCGGTACGTGAGGTGATCATGATGATCGGCACGTGCCGGAACCGCACATCGTTCTTCATGTGCGTGGCCAGTTCGTAGCCGTCCATGCGCGGCATCTCGATGTCCAGCAGCATCACGTCGGGGACCCGTTCCTGCAATTTCTCCAATGCATCCATGCCGTCCTTCGCGGTGACGACTTCCAGTTGTTCGTGTTCGAGCACCCTGGTCGTGACCTTGCGCATGGTGATGGAATCGTCCACCACCATCACCAGACGCGGACCGGTTTCATCCGAACGTGGCGCCTGCGCCGGCAGCGACGGTTGTTCCGCCACCGGTTCCACCATCGCGGCTGCCGCCTGCCGCGCGACGAAGTGGCGCACCAGCGGCGCAAGGTCGAGGATCAGCATGACCGAACCGTCACCCATGATGGTCGCGCCGAACATGCCCGGTACGTTGCTGATCTGGGGACCGACCGGTTTGACCACGATTTCGCGCGAGCCGATCACGGTGTCGATGTGGACCGCGGCACGCAGGTCACCCGCGCGCACCATCAACAGCGGCAACTGGCCGGTGCTGTCTTCGGGCGCGTGCGAGGGTCCGAGGCCGAGCAACTCCGAGAGTTCGTGCAACTGGTACGTTTCCCCGCCGTATTCGATGGCACGATCGCCGCTGGCCATGCGTGAAACCATCTCCTCACCGGGAATGCGCGATACCGCCTGCACCGATGTCATCGGCACCGCGAACGTGGTATCGCCCGCGCGCACCGTGATCGCCTGGGTTACCGCCAGGGTGAATGGCAGGCGGATGATGAACATGGTGCCAAGTCCACGCTCGGATTCGATCGTGAGCGATCCGCCCAGTTGCCGGATCTCGTTGGCGACGACGTCCATGCCAACGCCGCGCCCGGCCAACTGGCTGATTTCGCTAGCGGTGGAGAAGCCGGTTTGCAGCACGAAGTTGAAAAGTTCACTGTCCGAAACCGGCACGTCCGGCTGCAGCAGGCCACGTTCGATGGCCTTGGCACGGATGGCGTCGCGGTCGAAACCGGCGCCGTCGTCGGACACCCGCACCAGCACTTCGGTGCCCTGACGGCCGACGTGGATTGTGACCGTGCCTTCCATGGGCTTGCCGCGTGCCACGCGCTCGGCGGGATCCTCGATGCCGTGGGTCAGCGCGTTGCGCAGCATGTGCTCGAACGGCGCCTTCATGCGCTCCAGCACGTTGCGGTCCATCTCGTCCTGCGCGCCCTCGACGCGCAGCTGCACGCGCTTGCCGAGCTCGTCGGCGGCGCCGCGCAGCGTGCGGCGCAGGTTCGGCACCATCGATTCGAACGGCACCATGCGCGTGCGCATCAAGCCATCCTGCAAATCCGAATTGACGCGCGACTGTTGCAGCAACAGGGTCTCGGACTGGCGTGCCTGGTCGTCCAGGATGTCCTGGATCGAAGCCAGGTCCGATACGGATTCGGCAAGCGCGCGCGAGTACTGCTGCAGGTTCGAGAAACGGTCGAGTTCGAGCGGATCGAACGCCGCGCCCGCGCCGGCTTCGTTCTCGCGCTGGTAGCGCGAAAGAATCTGGGTTTCGGTTTCGATCTCGAGTTTGCGCAGCTGCTCGCGCAGGCGCGCGACGGTCTGGTTGAATTCCACCAGGTTGAATCGGAAGTTTCCGACTTGCTGTTCCAGACGAGCACGATAGATCGATGCTTCGCCGGCCGCGTTCACCAGCGAATCCAGCAGGTCCGAACGCACGCGGATCATTTCCGCCGGCGCACGCACCTCGATTTCGACCATCTGCGGGGCGGGACGTGGCGCGGGTGCGGGTTCGGCGCGTTCGGGCGCGGCCTTGCCCATGGCCTTGGTTTTGGCATCGACCCGACGGCCTTCGGCGAGCGCGTTGAAACGTTCGATCGCGTTGACCGGAATCGCAATCGCACGACCCCGCTCGACGCGCTCGAGCATATCGTGCAGGCGATCGAACGCGCGCTCCAGCGAATCCACTTCAACCGGCTCGACTTCGCGTTTGCGGTCGCCGATCTTTTCCAGCAGCGTTTCCATCGCATGGGCAAGGTCGCCCAGCGCAGCGATACCGACCACGCGCGCACCGCCCTTCAGCGTATGCAGATTGCGTTGCAGCCCGCGCACGCACTCGGCGTCGTCCGGCGCGGCGCGCAGGGTGGCCATCAGGCTGTCGCTGGTATCCAGCAACTCGGCGCCCTCTTCGATGAACAAGCCGACCAGTTCCGGATCGAGTCCCGGAATCTCGAGCGGGCCGTCCGGCTGTGGATCTTCGGGGAATGCCGGCAGCGCAGCAGCCGAGATTTCGCGCGCGGCTTTCTCGCGCGCCTTGGCGATGCGTGCCTGTTCCGCTTGCTCGGCCGCGATGCGTTTGCGTTCGGCTTGCTCCGACGCCTGCCGCTCCCGTTCTGCTTTCTCCCTGGCAACTCGTCCGGCTTCAGCCTGCTCCGCGGCAAGCTGCTCTTGTTGTGCCTTCTCGACAGCAAGTCGTTCGGCCTGGGCTTGCTCCGCGGCGAGACGCTCCTGCTCCGCTTTTTCCGCAGCAAGGCGTTCGGTTTCGACTCGTTCCGCAGCGAGACGCTCCTGTTCCGCTCTTTCCGCAGCAAAGCGTTCGGCTTCGACTTGTTCCGCAGCAAGGCGTTCGGCTTCGACTCGTTCCGCAGCGAGACGCTCCTGTTCCGCTTTTTCCGCGGCAAGACGCTCGACTTCGACCTGTTCCGCTGCAACTCGTTCGGCCTCGACCTGTTCGACGGCGACACGCGCCTGCTCGGCGGCCTGGCGCTCGGTTTCGGCTTTTGCGAATGCCCGCCGCTCGGCTTCTTCGCGCGCAGCGAGTACCTCGGCATCGTCTTCGGTCGGCAGCGTGGAAGCGGCTGTCAGCCCGACGGCCGTCACGGCCTCCTCTTGTTCCTCGTTGGCGGCTTGTGACAGCGCCACGGTGGACGATCCTTCCACCATCGCAGCCGGCGCACCGAACGGCGCGGCATTCGGCCAGCGATCGCGCAGCGCTTCCAGCCGCTCGGTCAACGCGGTGGTATCCGGCACATCCGGAACCGGTGCATCGAACTGCTCCATCACGTGCTCGGTCACGGCTATGGCATCGCGCATGGCATCGCAACCTTCGCGATCGAGCGGAGCCTCGGCGCTGCGCAGGCGACGCACCCAGACCTCCACGGGCGCCAGCATGCTTGCCAGCGATTCGATGCCGACCATCGCCACCGCACCATGCAGCGTATGCACCGAACGAACCAGTTCGTCGTCCACCGGAACACCGAAATCGACATCGCGTGCGAGGTAACCGCGCATGCCCCCCAGATGCTGCCCGACTTCGGTACGCAGCACATCCAGAAGGATGGGATCCACCACCGGCAAGCCCGTCTCGGGCGAGGCGATGACATGTCCGGATGCCGCCACGGGTTCGGGCGCCACCGAAGCGGCTTCCGGCACCCAGCGGCGAACCTTGCGCACGCTCTTGCGATAACTGCCCGTCAGATCCACGATCCGCGCCGGTTCACCCGCGGCCAGTTTGTCGGCAGTCTGCATGATCGCGTCGAGCGGAAGATTCAGCGTGATCGCCTGACCCTGCAAGCCCGCATGCAGTTTGGGCAGCGTTGCGGCCGCCGCATCCACCACTTCCTGCACATTGCGATCGGGCTGGATGGTCTGGTCGAGCACGCGGTTGAGCATGTTCTCGATCTTCCAGCTGAACTCGCCCAGGGCCACGGCGCCGACCAGCCGTCCGGAACCCTTCAGCGTGTGGAACGAACGCCGCACGTTCTTGAGCGTATCGAGATCATCCGGGTTGGCCTTCCATGCCGGCAGGTTGACATTGATGTTGGCGATTTCTTCGCCGACTTCCTCGATGAAGACTTCGCGGATTTCCTCGTCGATCCCGGCTGCGTCCTGGAACGCGGTATCGACCGCTGTGCCCTCGCCTTCCGCCGGTTCCAGCACTTCCTCTTCGACTTCAAGCCACTGGCCGGGACCGACACCGGGGACCGAAAATGCAGCTTCCATTTGCGGGGACGCCACCGGAATATCGACGGCCGTCGGCACGCCCTTGCCGAGCGCCTCGAAGGGCGCTGTTGCCTGGGCCGTGTCGTCCGCGGGAGGCGCGCCGTCTTCGCCTGCACCGGATTCGACCGCAACGCGACGCGCGGGGATCGGCCAGTAATGCAGAACCTCGAGGCTGTGCCGCGCGGCATCGAGGATGCGGTGGTCGCTTGCGCTCGAGTCGCGCCCGATTTCGAGGTAATACTCGACGCTCGCCATGGCATCGGCCAGCGTGTCCATTTCGTCGACCGAGGGAACCCTGCGCTCGACGATCAATTCATTGCTGACGTAGCGATCGATGCCTTCGACCAGCTCTGCCGGGCGTTCGAGGTTCAGGATGCGCAGCGCGCCGGTGACCTCGGCCAGCAGCTTCGGCACTTCGACGAGTTGCGCGTGCGACCATGACGATTCGATGAATGCCGTGATGTGTTGCTTGACCTTGCCCAGATTCGCGCCGGCCTCCCGCATCAGCGTGCGCATGATCTTGCGCGCCTCGCTGGATGGCAGCAGCGCATCGCCCGACGTATCGGGGGCGCCAAGGCATTCGATGTGTTCGTCCAGCGAGGCATCCACGTAAAGCAGCGCACTGGCGACATCCAGGATCGTCTCGGGCTTCGCCTCGCGCTTGCCGTCGATGACCGCAGCGATCACTTCGCGCTGCTCGTTGATCATCCTGGCCGGTGATTCCAGTCCAAGCATGCCCAGCGTGTCTCCGACACGGCGCAGGATTTCGACTTGCGGCGCCAACTGCTGCGGATCGTGGTCTTCGCGGCGCAGGAAAATATCCAGGCCTTCCTTGACCCGCAACAGGTCCTCGCGCACCGCCTTGGCAACGGTGTCCAGCAATGCACGGTTGCGCCCGGACATCGCCGCGCGCGCGCGTTCCAGCTCCTCCGCCGACGGCGCCATGTGGTCGAGCGCGAAACACCGCACGATGGCCTCGTTGCGGCCGCGGCCCGGAGCCGCCTGGGTCAGGTCGAACAACAGGTTTCGCACCAGTTCACGTGCGTCCTCGTCAGCGCATGCTTCCTCGCCCTGGTCCTGCATGTGGCGGATGCTGCGATCGAGGCGCCCGAACTGCTCGCGCAGGCTGGCGGGATGGTGATCCAGCCGGCCCTGCTGCAGGGCTTCCAGCACGCCCCCGGCCACCCACCACAGGCGGCGCGCCGCTTCGGCGTGACAAGCCGAGCGCAGTTCATCCATGCAATCGCGCATCCCGGCGAAATCGGGTTGTTTGCCCTGGGTCCAGGCCAGCAACTGCACCTGGAAACGCGCGCGGATCTGGGCGGTGCGCTGGCGCAAGTCGGCGAACGGAAATGCCGCACGTGCGCCCTCGGCATCCTGCGGCAACGGCCGGTCGATATCCGGGTGGAACAACACGTGCTGATCGACCTGTTCGACGCCGCGCGCATCGCGCAAATCGTTGAGCAGCGGCAACAGGACGATGGGAATGTCCTTGTGGCCGCTTTCGATCAAATCGAGGTAATCGGGCAATTGCACCAGCCCGCGCATCAGCGCGCCGAATGCCTCGTCGCGGTCGGCGACCGTGCCATCCAGCACTGCCTGCGCCAGGTATTCCATTTCCTGGTCGAGCTCGGCGGCGCCGTACAGTTCGACCATGCGCAAGGTGCCCAGCACCTGATGCAGCAAGCCGACGCAGCTTTGCATCAGTTGCGTGTCTTCGGGTTCGTCGGCGTAGGCCTCGAGCGCCTGACGCGCTTCCGACAGAAGCTCGTCGATCTGCGGTTTGACCCAGCCGAGGGTCGAAAAATCGATGTGCCCTTCAATTCGCATCGTCGATTTTCGCGCGGCGTCGTCAGCCTCACGCTCCACGTCGCCGCCAGGCGCAACAGCGGCCACCCCGGCTGGGCCGGATGTCGTGGTCATGATGTCATCACCTGCGGACATGGACTCTCGTCCCGCCGGTTACGCCGGCAGCTTGAAGTCGGCCACCGAGCGGCGCAATTCCTGCGCGAGTTGCGCCAGGTTGCCGATCGACTCAGCGGTCTGGTTGGCGCCCACCGAGGTCTGCGCCGTGATCTGCTGAATCGAGGTCATGGTCGATGAAATGTTGGTGGCCGCCGCGGACTGCTGCTTGGCCGCGCTGGAGATGCCCTGAATCAGGCCCGCGAGGTTGTTCGACACCTTTTCGATCTCGCCCAGCGCGGTGCCGGCGTCCTCGGCCAGGCGTGCGCCGTTCACCACCTGGGTGGTGGTCTGTTCCATCGAGCTGACCGCCTCGACCGTATCCGACTGAATGGTCTGCACCAGCGTTTCGATTCGCTTGGTCGCGCCGGTCGCGCGTTCGGCCAGTCGCTGCACTTCGTCCGCGACCACCGCGAAACCGCGGCCTGCCTCGCCCGCCGACGCGGCCTGAATGGCCGCGTTCAGCGCCAGAATGTTGGTCTGCTCGGCGATGTCGTTGATGAGTTCGACGATCGATCCGATTTCCTGCGAGGACTCGCCGAGGCGTTTGATGCGCTTCGAGGTTTCCTGGATCTGCTCACGGATCGAATCCATGCCCGAGATCGTCTGGCGCACGATCTGCGCGCCGTTGGAAGCGATCTGCACCGAACGCTGCGCCACCTCGGCGCTGTCGGCGGAGTTGCGCGACACCTGGTCGATGGATACCGCCATCTCGTTGATCTTGGCCGAAGCCGAGGTGATCTGCTCGGCCTGCTGGTTGGCCGCGTCGGCGAGGTTCCTCGCGGTGGCCTGGGTCTCCTGTGCGGCCGACGACACCCGCACGGCCGTCTCGTTGATCGTGGTCACCAATGAGCGCAAGGCCTCGACCGCGAAGTTCACCGAATCCGCGATCGCGCCGGTGATGTCTTCGGTCACGGTGGCTTTTACCGTCAGGTCGCCTTCGGCGAGCGTGCCCATTTCATCCAGCAGCCGCATGATCGCCTGCTGGTTGCGTTCGTTGAGGTTGTGGCTTTCCGCCGAACGCTTGCGCTCGGTGCGGATGAAGTTGAGCGCCAGCAGCACGGCAAGTACCGCGGCCGCCACCGCACCCAAAAGGCCCCACCACACGTTCGGGAACGGGCGGGTCTGCGGCAACTTGCCGAGCGCAGTCGAAACGTTGTTGGCCTTCAGCAATACATCCTGCGAATCGACCGAGGCCTGGGTGGCGGCATTCTTCACTGCCACCAGTGTCGGCGCCGCGGCGATCACCTTCTGCACCGGCACCTCGAGGCCAGTCCAGGACTTCTGCACGCTCGTCAAAATCCTGTCCGCCTCGCCCGAGGAGCTGTCCGCAAGCTGCTTCAGGGTCGCGCCGTAGTTGGTGGAGTCGAGCGCGAGACCATTGGCGGCGGAAGCGGAATCGGCGCCGCCCTGCAATACGTCGCCCACGCGACGGATCAGGCGGTCACCCGAAACCATCAGTTGCGAAGCGGTGTAAATGCCGGAAGCCGAACCCTTGGACTGCAGGATGTTGATGACCTGATTGATCTTGGAGTTCAAGGCCGGCATCTGCTGGTCGAAGGTGGCGGCCTGCGACGCGGAATCCAGCACCGCGTCCTTGTTGGCCTGGATCTTGCCGAGATCCGCGTTCAACTGGTCCCACGATTTGGTCAGGGCGGTCATCGGACCACGCACACCGATCGCATCGCTGTAGGCCGGCAGCCCCGTCGCGGTGTCGCCCTGATTGAGGTGTTGCACTGCCGCGGCGATGGCCCCGCGGGTGCTGGAAAGTTCCTTGAAGGCGTCGATGTTGCCGTTGGCGGCCTGCAAGGCGAAGTTCGCAACCTGCTGCGAGTTCACCTGGATCTGGGTGGTGAGCTGCGCGGCCGCGCGGTCGTGGCTGTCGTGGCGGTTCAGCAGGAAGAAGTCCGCGCCGGCGAGAACGATCGCCGCCAGCAGCAGAAGGATCAGCCAGGTCTGCAGGGACGTGCCCTTGCGAACTGCACCGGAATTCGCGCTCATGATTGCCACCTCGTTGCCAAGTTTGTCGCTTGCATCGCTTTTGCCCCGCTGCGAGCTGATTCGGAGCGGCTGTTGTTGAAAGTCAGGCCAGGGATGGCCCTTCTGGTGTCCATGATCTGCACGTCCCTCAATAGCTCAAGACACAACGAAACAGCGATCATGGATGATCGCAAAATCAAACTGCCGCATGCTGGAATTCCGGGGCATGCGTCAACTCCACCATACTGAAGCGGCCCAGTCGTTCCGGGCCCACCGTCACGTTCTCGGTGACGAAACGTGAAAGCTGCGCATCGGCTTCGCCTTCGGCGTCCGCGCGATCGGCATCGGTCAGGTTGCGCTGGCCGAGCAATTCGTCGACCAACAGGCCGACGTTGCCGCCGCTCTGGCGCACCACCAGTACGCGTGCGCGCCCGGTGACATGGGTACGTTGCTCGAACAGGAACTGCCTCAGGTCCACCAGTGCGATCAGGTTGCCGCGTACGTTGGCGACACCCAGCAACCATGGGCGGGTGGAAGGAATGCTGGTGACCGGCGGCGGCGACATCAGGATTTCGCTGACTTCGTCGATGCCGCTCACGAAACGGTGCGCGCCGACCCGGAAACCGATCGCGCGCCACAGGCCGGGCGCCTCGATCTGCTCGGGCACCCCCGGATCATGTTCAAGGCTGCGGCGCTCATAGTCCGCCAGCAGTGCGTAGGCGCCCGCGGGTTGCGAAGAGGCGGCGTCCGCCGGAGCGCCGGACGCCGCGGTCTGCGCGCGCCGTGCTGCGTCATTGCGGTGGCCGGATTTCTCCTGCGGGCGTTTCCGGTTGCTCATGGAGCGTCAGCCCGCAGAAAGATGCTTGCTGACATTGGCCACCAGGTCCTTTTCGCTGACCGGTTTCACCAGCACGTCCCGGGCGCCCTGGCGCATGCCCCACATGCGGTCGGTTTCCATGGTCTTGGTGGTGACGATCACCACCGGAATGGCGCTGGTCTGCGGATCCCTGGTGAGGCTGCGGGTGGCCTGGAAGCCGTTCATGCCGGGCATGATCACATCCATCAACACCAGGTCCGGCTTGTCCTTCTGGGCCGCGGCGATGCCTGCCTCGGCGGTGCCGGCGGCGGTGACCTTGTGCCCCGCCCGCTCCAGTGCACCGGAAAGAATCTTCACGTCGGTGGGCGAATCGTCGATGATCAAAATGTGTGCCATGGCAATCGTTCCCCTGCTCGTTTCATCAATGTGGCGTACGCGTCATTTGGTGACCGCAACGTGGTGGTGGATCGCACCCAGCAATTCGTCGCGGGTGAAAGGTTTGGTCAGGTATTGCTCTGAACCCACGATCCGCCCGCGCGCCTTGTCGAACAGGCCGTCCTTGGAAGACAGCATGATCACCGGCGTGGAGCGAAACACGTGATTGTTCTTGATCAATGCGCAGGTCTGATAACCATCCAGCCGCGGCATCATGATGTCCACGAAGATGATGTCGGGCCGCAAGTCGGAAATCTTCGCCAACGCCTCGAAGCCATCCACGGCCGTCAACACCTCGGCGCCCTCCTTCTTGAGCAGGGTTTCGGCGGTGCGGCGGATGGTCTTCGAGTCGTCGATAACCATGACCTTGAGTCCGGCCAGGCCATCGTGGTTGACGTTGTTGTTCACGGTCAGGGTTCCACCTCTGGAGGAGGCGGTGAGGCTGCATGCAACATGGATGCCACACCGCGGGTGTTTTGCGACGGCCGTCACACCAAATCCCGACATGACCCTCGATCCGCCTCCCCTGAAGACGGATTCGGGCTGCCTTCCAGGGCAACACCGATCACGTGCGCCAAGATACACCATGAGGGCCCCGTTTGATGTGACAGTCGGCGGTTTTGCGCTTGCTCCTCACAAACCTGTTCCTCCACAACCCCGACCGAGCGGTGCCCTGCGGCAGTCGGTCGTTGCCTGGTTTGATCGTCGTGATCTAACCTGCCAACCCCGCCCCCGGCGTCCCGCCTCGGGCCTTGTTCGCACCGTTTCCGGCGCTCACCCTGTCACCGCTGCGCGGTTCAGGTCCACCTTCGGCGTTCGGGCGCGCTCCGCGCGCCTCGTCGGTTGCGCACGCGATGCGATACTACGCATCGCATGAACGCGCAGCCTCGGTCTCTTGACTCAAGTGGCATCTTTCCCGCGTTGCCGATCGGTAATATGAACCCATGACTCTCACCGTTGCAGTGCTGATGGACCCCATCGGCACGATCCATCCCGAAAAAGACACCACCCTTGCCCTGATGCTGGAAGCGCAACGGCGTGGCCACGCGCTTCGCTACATGCTGCAGGGAGACCTCGCCGTGCGCGATGGCGTCGCCTGGGCGCGGCTGGCGCCGCTCGAAGTGCGCGACAACACCACCGACTGGTTTACTCTGGGCGAAGCGCGCTGGCAGCCACTGGCCGACGGCATCGACGTCGTGCTGGCGCGCAAGGATCCACCGTTCGACGCGCAATTCCTGTACGACACGCTGGTACTGGACCTGGCCGCACGGGCAGGCGTACGGGTGATCAACAACCCCCAGGCGCTGCGTGACTTCAACGAAAAACTGGCGGCCCAACTCTTTCCGCAATGCTGCGCGCCGGCGCTGGTGGCACGCGACCGCGGCGAATTGCGTCGCTTTGCACGCGAACATGGCGAAGTCGTGCTGAAGCCGCTGGATGGCATGGGCGGGCGCGGCATCTTCCGTTCGCGCGGCGACGATCCCAACCTCAATTCCATCCTGGAAACGCTCGCCGGCGACGATCGCCACTTCGTGATGGCACAGAAGTTCATCCCCGAGATCGGCAAGGGCGACAAGCGGGTCCTGATGGTGGACGGCGAACCTGTTGCGTACGTGCTCGCGCGGATTCCGCAGGGCACCGATTTCCGGGGCAACCTCGCCGCCGGCGGCCGTGGGGTGGGCCAGCCGCTGTCGGAACGCGACCGCTGGATCGCCGCCGAAGTGGGGCCGGAACTGGCGCGACGCGGCATCCTGTTCGCGGGTCTGGATGTCATCGGTGATTACCTCACAGAAGTCAATATCACTTCGCCCACCTGCGCACGCGAGCTGGACGCCCAATTCGGCTTGAACATCGGCGGGATGGTGTTCGATGCGATCGAGATGCCGGGGACCGGGGACCGGGGACCGGGGACCGGCAAAGCACAAGAGCACGTGTCCTGAGCTTGCGACATGTTCTGTTTCGTTTCCACATCGCAAATGGCTCCACGAATGCATGACCGCTGCGTGGTATCTGGTCCCAGGTCCCCGGTCCCCGGTCCCGATTTCCAAGGCGGATTGCCGGCGTGAACGCCGCAACGGCTTCCATGACGCGGGCTGCCGGCAATACCGATCGCATGGGCGTCGCGTTGCTGTTCTCGCTGATGCTGCACGCCATCGTGATTCTCGGTATCGGCTTTCATTTCGCCAAGCCTGCGCCCAGCCTGCCCACGCTGGACGTCACCCTGATCAATACATCCAACGCCAGGACGCCGAAGAAGGCGGATTTCCTGGCCCAGGCCAACAACGCCGGTGGCGGCAACAGCGACAAGGCACGCCGACCGGGCGCACCCTTTTCGGGTCCGTTGCCGGTCACCCAGGCCGGTGTTGCACGGGTCCCGCTGATGCCGGCCGCACCCGCGCAGCAAACCCGAAGCGGACCACACATCATCGCGACCACCGGCAACTCGAAGCTGCGGGCCGCGAACCAGCGCAATACCCGCAACGAGCCCCGGCCCGAACGACGCGTCGCTTCCATCCCGGTTCCGCAGCGACTCGAGATGGCGCGGCTCGCGCAGGAAGTGCGTCGGGCACAGGAGGCCTACGCGCATCGACCCCGTCGCAAATACATCTCGGCAAACACCAGAAACGTCGCCTATGCCGCCTACCAGGTCGCCTGGGTACATCGCATCGAGCGGATCGGCAACCTCAACTACCCTGACGCTGCCCGCCTCAGGCACCTGCACGGCAGCCTGGTGCTCAGCGTGGTCATCGGCTCGGACGGCCACGTTCGCGGGGCGAGCATCAATCGCAGTTCGGGTTACCGCGTACTCGACGAGGCCGCGATCCGGATCGTGCACCTGGCCGGGCCGTTTCCGCCCATCCCCCGCGACAACGATGCCGACGGCCATCGCATCAGCGAACTCGTGATCACCCGCACATGGCAATTCCTGCCTGGTAATCATCTTCAGACACTCGGCGTGGATCCACGCTGACGTTGCACCGGCCGGCGTTACAATCACACACATGTCAGCCGCATCTTCCCGCAGCAACCGCTCGCGCAGCGCGCGGCCGAGGAAATCCGCCAGCATCGGCGACCCCACGCCGCCTTCGCTCACCGGACATTTCCTGATCGCCATGCCCGGCATGGGCGACCCCAATTTCGCGCGTGGCATCACCTTCGTCTGCCAGCACAACCAGGATGGCGCGATGGGCCTGGTGGTCAACCGGCTCTCCGATTACAGGCTCGGAGACGTGCTGAGGCAGATGAACATGGCTTGTGAACGCGCGGAGGTTGCCGCGGCGCCGGTACTCATGGGCGGGCCGGTGCAACCGGAACGGGGATTCGTGTTGCACGCGTCCGACGAGCGGGAATGGGATTCGAGTTACCGCGTCAACGACATGCTCACGGTCACCACCTCGCGCGACATTCTGGCCGCGATGGCGGGCGGCGGCGGCCCCGGACGCGCGCTGGTGACGCTGGGCTATGCCGGATGGGGGTCGGGACAACTGGAACAGGAATTGCAGGAGAACGCATGGCTCACGGTTCCGGCCGACCAGCGCATCCTGTTCGACACCGCGCTGGATGCTCGCTGGGGTGCCGCCGTGGAACTGGTGGGTATCAACCCGGCGAACCTGACCTCCTACTCGGGCCGCGCGTGACCACCCCCTTCGGAACGAAGGGCGGAGCGAATGCGAACGCGCGCGAAACGCGGGCGCCGCAGGCGCGGGGGGATGCCGCTTCGCGAGAACGCAGCAAAAGCCATCCCCCTCGATCCCCCTTCCTGCGGAAGGGGGAAGCAGTTTTATGACCGGGTGCGTATTGGGTTTCGACTACGGCGTGCGCAGGATCGGCGTTGCCGGTGGCAACTGCATCAGCCAATCCGCCCGCCCGTTGCCCGTACTCACTGCACGGCAGGGGCAACCTGATTGGTCGCGTGTCGATGCACTGTTGTCCGAATGGAAACCGGAAGCCCTGATCGTCGGCCTGCCGCTGACCCGCGACGGCGACGAACAGGCAACCACGCGCGGTGCGCGCGCGTTCGCCGATGCGTTGGGAAAACGCAGTGGCCTGCCCGTGCACCTGATCGATGAACGCCACACTTCGCAGGAAGCCGCGCGCCGCTTCGCCGCGCAACGCGCATCGGGCTCCGCACGCAGGCGTGATGCGGAAAACATCGATTCGCTCGCGGCAGCGGTTATCCTTGAAAGTTGGTTGCAGTCCGGGTAACCGGACTCAGAGTGCACTTTTCGATGCCAATCCCCCGGGCCAACACACGCATTCGTCGAAAAGTGCACCCTGACCCCATATCATGCGCGACCATGCGCCACCTGCTGACCCTCGAAAACCTTGATCGCGCCGCAATCGTCGGCCTGCTCGATCGTGCCGAGCGCTACCGCACGGAGGGCGCGCCGCGCGACCTTTTGGCCGGGCGCACTGTCCTCACGCTGTTCTTCGAACCGTCAACGCGCACCCGCACCTCGTTCGTGCTGGCAGCGAAACGGCTTGGCGCCGACAACGTCAACTTCGACCTTTCGCGCTCATCCACCACCAAGGGTGAAAGTCTGCTCGACACCCTGCATACGCTGGAAGCCATGCGACTGGATGCATTGGTGGTACGCCACGACGAAAACGGGATGCCCGCGTATCTCGCGGAACACGCCAACACGAATGTCGCGGTGATCAACGCCGGCGACGGCACCCACGCGCACCCCACCCAGGGATTGCTGGATGCATTGACCATTCGTCAGCGACGTCCCGATTTCGGGAATCTGCACGTCGTCATCTGTGGCGACATTCGTCACTCGCGCGTCGCACGTTCGGACGCGCAAGCGCTGTGCATGCTGGGTGTGCGCGACATCCGGCTGTGCGCGCCGCGCGCGATGCTGCCGAAGTCGCTGGATGAATTTCCGGGTTGCGCAACCACCCAAGACTTCGACGCCGCGATCGCAGGCGCCGACGTGGTGATCATGCTGCGCATTCAGAAAGAGCGCATGGCTGCAGCGCAACTCCCCGATGCCGCCGACTACCACGCGCAATACGGACTGGATGCTCGCCGGCTCACCTTGGCGAAGCCGGATTGCCAGGTGCTGCATCCGGGGCCCATCAATCGCGGAACCGAGATCGCACCGGAGGTCGCGGATGGTCCGCAATCACGCATCCTGGATCAGGTCGCAAACGGCGTGCCGATGCGGATGGCGGTGCTGGCGGAACTGCTCGCAACGTAGGCATAATCGCTTCCGCGTCTCGGGGAACAAGGAGAATGCCCATGCGTCCGGTCCTGCGTCACGCAGTTTTTGCGGCTGCCTGCGTCGCCATCCTGCTACTCGCCGGTTGCGGCAAGCACGTCGCCTCCAACGCCCCGATCACTTTCGCGCCGGCTGACACGCCTTATCTGTTTGCCAACTTCAAGGCAAAACCGGAAAAGGCCGTGCAGGCATGGGGTCAGGCCAGCGGCGCCATGTTCTCGGCACGCATCCAGCAGTTCGGCAAGTTCGCCACGCTGGTCAGTGACAAGGATCCCGTGACCGCGAAGCTCGCGGAGGCAATGCAGGCCGAGCTCGCGAACGTGCATTCCCGCGAGGAGTTGGCGCGGACGACCGGCTTTTCACAATCCGCGCTGTTCGCGGTCTACGGCATCGGCGACGTGCCAGTGGCGCGCATCGAATTGGCTTCACCCGATGCATTCAAGACCTTCTGGGCACGCGTGGAAAAACGGGCGGGAATCACGAGGCCTGTTGCGACCGTCGGCAAGCAAACCTATTGGATGGACGGCATTGGCAACAGCAAGCTGCGGTTTCTGGTCGCGATCGAAGGCAAGCAACTGGTGGTCACCATTGCGCCTGCGAATGCCAGCGAATCGATGTTGAAGCAACTGCTCGGCCTGATCAAACCCGCCAACGACGCCGCCGACCGACTTGCGCGTATCGACAGCCAGCATGGCTACAGTGACTACGGCTCCGGGTACCTGGACACGCCGAAGCTGTTTGCCAATCTTTTCAGCAGCAAGGATGTGGTCACCCGGGAATTCACAAAAGACCTCGGTGGCCCGCTTTCCAACCCGGCGTGCGCGAACGAATTTGGATTGCTGGCCAACCAGGTCCCGCTGGTGAGCGTGGGCTTCGAAACCTACACGGCCAGTGAAATTCGCGGCAGCCTCGACGCAAAGTTGTCGCCCACCCTGTTGGGCGCGTTGACCGCATTGAAGCAACCGGTGCCGGGCATGGACACCACGCAGGATCATTCGATGTTCGACGTGGTGCTGGCGGCGCCGGTGCAGAAATGGCATGCGTTCCTGCAAGACCGCGCCAAGGCGGCTGCCGAAAAAACCTACCAGTGTCCTGCTCTGCAATCGCTCAACAAGTTCGCCGGCGCCGCCACCCATCCACCTGTGCGACTGCCGCCACAGGCAGCTTCGTTGCTGGGCTTTCGCGTGGTGCTGGACAAATGGGATATCGGCCCGCAGATTGCCGGACGCGCACTGGTCGCGAGTTCCAACCCGACCGAACTGGCGCAAATGGTGCAACGGACCTTGCCGCAGTTCGCGCTCAAGACCATTCCGAACAACGGCAAACCGGTGCCATTTCAGTTGCCACCACGTATGCAGCCGATGATCGGCAGCGATAGCGGATGGGTCGCCACGAACGACAAGGCGCTGGCGGTGGGCATCGGCGATGGCGAGGACACCAGGCTGGCCGACGCGTTGGCCGCACCCCCGGGCAACGGCGACAAGCTGCTGCGCATCCACTTCGACGGCAAGATGTATCAGGTGTTCGGCAGCTTCATCAGCCGCTTTGCCGCGATGGCGCCAGCCGCAGGCCAGGCCCGGATTCGGCAACAGGCAGCGATGTTGGCCCACCTGCAAAAATTGATCGCGTCAGGCGACATGGACGTGAAACTCGATGGCCAGGGGCTGCATCTCGAAAGCGTGGTGCAGCATCGCTGACACCCTGCCGGATTCGACAGGAAATCGAACGCCGTGCAACGCAAAACCCCGGTAGTCACCCGGGTTTTGCCTCAGCGTGGGACCCGGCGCGTTGAAAAAGTGCAGGACGACTCTTTTTCAACGTTCTGTTAATGGGTTGGCAGGGGCAAGCCTGCGGGGAACGGGTGTTCCGGTTTACTCAGCGTATTCTGGAATACCGCGATGCGCCACTGCCCCGCGTGCTTCGTCATCACCAGCGTCTGGATCCCGTGATCCGGCGGCGGCATACCGGGTGGCATGTGCATCCCGGTCATCTTCCAGGACGCGTGAGCCACCGCGACGTCGGACCGGATGAATTCCACCCGCACATCGGTGAAGGTCAGCTGGCTGTCACGGAATACCGACGCGAAGGCGTGTGTCAGCTTGGCCTGCATCTCGGAGCGGCTCTTCCACCACCAACCGACAATGTTCACCACATCGCAATCCGGCGTGAACAACCTCGAATACGCCGCGGCATCGTGCTTGTTCCACGCGTCTGCCTGCCGCAGAGCGACGGCGCGAACCGCGGCCCCATCGTCACCGCCCCGTGCAGGCGAAACGGGCGGAAAAATGGAACCGGCCAGCACAAGCATTGCCGCCAGACCGAACCGCAGTGCTTTCATGTCGACCTCCTGCGCGCCCGCAACGGGGGCGGCATGCGACCGATTTACATCCGATGGCCCTTGTCCGCGGTCTCCACCAGCTCCACGTCGCCCAGCCCCTGGGACAGCGAGTGCGCATCGCCGCCCTGTGCAAGCTTGATCGCAAGCCGCACTTCGTTGGCGGAATCGGCGTAGCGCAGCGCATCCTCGTAGCTGATGTGGCCGGCGTGGTACAGCTCCACCAGGTTCTGGTCGAAGGTGCACATGCCGAGATTGGTGGACTGCTTCATCACATCCTTGATCTTGTGGATTTCACCCTTGCGGATGTAATCCTGCACCAATGGCGTGCCGAGCATCACTTCCATCGACACCCAGCGGCCCTTGCCATCGGGCGTCGGGATCAACTGCTGGGCAACGACACCCTTCAGATTCAGCGACAGGTCCATGTACAACTGGTCGCGCACTTCCTCGGGGAAAAAGTGGATGATGCGTTCCAATGCCTGGTTGGCGTTGTTGGCGTGCAAGGTGCACAGCACCAGGTGTCCCGTCTCGGAGAAGTGGATGGCGTACTCCATGGTCTCGCGGGTGCGCACCTCGCCGATCAGGATCACGTCCGGCGCCTGGCGCAGGGTGTTCTTCAGGGCGTTCTCCCAACTGTCGGTGTCGATCCCGAGTTCGCGCTGGGTGATGATGCAGCCTTCGTGCTTGTGCACGTATTCGATCGGGTCCTCGATGGTGATGATGTGACCGGTCGTGTTCTGGTTGCGGTAGCCGACGATCGACGCCAGCGAAGTGGACTTGCCCGCGCCCGTGGCGCCCACGAAGATCACGATGCCGCGCTTGGTCATCGCCAGTTGCTTGACGATCGGCAGCAGGTTCAATTCCTCGATGGTCGGAATCTTGGACTCGATCCGCCGCAGCACCATGCCGACGCAATTGCGCTGGTAGAAGCACGACACGCGGAACCGGCCCACGTTGACGACTCCGATCGCGAACTGGCACTCGTGGGTCTTCTCGAATTCCTCGCGTTGCTGCGGGCTCATCACGTTCAGCACCATGTCGCGCGCTTCCTGCGCGGTCAGCGGCGTCTGGGTGATCGGCACGATGCGTCCGTTGACCTTGATCGATGGCGCAACGCCGGCCGTGATGAAAAGGTCGGATGCCTTCTTGTGCACCATCAGCTTGAGGAAAGATGAGAAATCGACTGCGCTCATGATTGTTCTCCGGGGACCGGGGACTGGGGACTGGGGAGCGGAAAAGCAACAACGTGCGCGCTTTGGCTTCTACCGGTCCCTGGTTCCTGGTCCCTGGTCCCATTCCCGGTTGGGAATGCCGATGAATTGCACGCCGTGTCCGCCATAACGGCACCCCGTGTAATCATTTGAATGTCTCTTTCACCTTGGCGCGCGCCGCAGCATCCTGGCGCGTGATCAGGCCGCGTCGCACCATGTCCTGCAGACACTGGTCCATGGTCTGCATCCCGAATTGCTGGCCGGTCTGGATGGCCGAATACATCTGCGCCACCTTGTCTTCGCGGATCAGGTTGCGGATGGCCGGAATGCCGACCATGATCTCCCACGCCGGGGTACGGCCGCCGCCGACCTTCTTCAGAAGCGTCTGGGTGATCACCGCGCGCAGGCTTTCCGACAGCATCGAGCGCACCATCGCCTTCTCGCCAGCCGGAAACACGTCGATGATGCGATCGATGGTCTTGGCCGCCGAGTTGGTGTGCAGTGTGGCAAATACCAGGTGTCCGGTTTCCGCAGCAGTCAGCGCCAGGCGGATGGTTTCGATGTCGCGCATTTCACCGACCAGGATGTAATCCGGGTCTTCGCGCAGCGCCGAACGCAGTGCCTCGTTGAAACCGTGGGTGTCGCGGTGCACTTCGCGCTGGTTGATAACGCATTTTTGCGCGGTGTGCACGAATTCGATCGGATCCTCGATGGAGAGGATATGCCCATAGTGGTTCTTGTTGACGTGGTCGACCATCGCCGCCAGCGTCGTGGACTTGCCCGAACCGGTCGGGCCGGTCACCAGGATCAGGCCCTGCGGCTGATCTATCAGGTCCTTGAAGATCTTGGGCGTACCCAGATCCTCCAGCGTCATCACCTCGGCCGGAATGGTGCGGAACACCGCGCCGGCACCGCGGTTCTGATTGAAGGCGTTGACGCGGAAGCGTGCGAGGCCGGGGATCTCGAACGAGAAATCAACCTCCAGGAACTCCTCGTAATCGCGGCGCTGCTTGTCCGACATGATGTCGTACACCAGCGTGTGCACCTGCTTGTGCTCGAGCGCCGGCAGATTGATGCGGCGGATATCGCCGTCCACCCGGATCATCGGCGGCAACCCGGCCGACAGGTGCAGATCCGAGGCCTTGTTCTTGACTGAAAAGGCCAGCAGCTCAGCGATATCCATGAACCCCCTCCAGGAATTGCGTTGTACGGTCTGCGCATGGCGGCAGCCGGCGTCACTCTGCCCGACACCGGGTCGCGCTGCAAGCATCGCACTCCCCGTGCGGCGTGCCCGGCATGCCGGGCTGGAATCGAGTATACGCCTGAGAAGGGTTTGCGAACCGGGACGAATCGCTCAGCGCCCGGCCTCGTCGGAAGCCCCGAAATCCAGCGTCGCGACGACGCCATGCCCCGCACGCGGCGCCAACGCCACCCGCCAGCCGTACAGCTCGCACAGCCGACGGACGATCGCAAGACCCAGGCCCGCTCCCTTCACCGTTTCGCTCTCGCCCCGCACGCCGCGCTCGAACAGGCGCTCGGCATCCTCGGCCTTGATGCCCGGGCCGGTATCTTCCACCCGCACCCGGCCGGGCTGGACGCGCACCACGATCTCGCCTTCCTGGGTGTACTTGCAAGCGTTGCCGACCAGATTGCCCAGTGCCACCGCGACCACCGACCCGGGCGCCTCGACCGTCACCCGCGCCTCGATTTCTGCACGCAGCTGGATCGGCTTGCGCCCGATGTCGGGGCGATGCGTGTCGATGACCTCGCCGACCACCCGGGCCACGTCGGTGTTTTCGCCGTCCACCGGCCCCGACCGCTCCGCGCGTGACAGCAACAGCAAAGCCTGGGTCAGTTCGGTCGCCTGGCGCACCGCCCGCCCGATCCGCTGCAAACGCGTGTGCAGCTTTTCCGGCAGGCCGGGGCTTGCCACCAGCAGCTCGGTGGTGCTGGCGATCACCGCCAGCGGCGTGCGCAGTTCATGGCTGACGTCGGCATTGAACTCGCGATCGCGTTCGATCAGCGCCTGCTGGCGTTGCGCGTAATCGTCCAAAGCGGCTGCCAGCTCGCCGACTTCGTCTTCCGCGAAATGCGGCGCCAGCGATTCCAGCTGCCGGCCGCTGCGGAACGCGCGCAGCCGCTGCGCGAGATCGGTGACCGGCCGCATCACGCGCCGCGACAGCCAGTACCCCACTGCCAGCGACAACAGCGTGAACAGGACCACGACCGCCACGAGGCTTGTGATCAGCTGGCGCTTGCTCAGGCTTTCACGACTGATGTCGTAGGTCAAAAAAGCATCCAGGCCGTAATTCTGCGCGACCGCCAGCTTGTAATGCCTCGGTTTGCCGTCCGCGCCGCCATGCATGTCGTACACGCCCGGCGTCAAGCCCTGCCATGCCAGCGGCGCCTGATAGACGGTACGATCGCTCCACAACCAGCCTTCCACCAGTTTCGATTGCAGCGGCTGCTCGGGATGCAGGTGCTTGTTCTCCAGCGCCTGCTGGACATCGGCCTCCAGGCTGCGGTTGATCAGCTGGTTCTCGACCTTGGCGCGCACGTACAGCGAGGCCACGGCAAACAGCACGCTCAGGCAGAAGCCGAACAGCGTAAAGGTGAAGATCAGCCGGAAGCGGAGCTTACGCCGGGACTGCATCCGGATCGACCATGCGGTAGCCGATGCCGTGACGGGTATGGATCAGCGGCTTGTCGAAGGGCTTGTCGATGGCGGCACGCAAGCCGTGGATATGCACGCGCAGCGAATCCGAGTCGGGCAGCTCCTCGCCCCACACACGCTGTTCCAGATCCTGCCGGGTGACTACCGAAGGGCTGGCTTCCATCAGCGCCTGCAGAAGTTTCAGGCCGATCGGGTTCAGCTGGATCGATTGGCCCGCGCGCACCACCACCAGCGTGTCGAGGTTGTAGGTGAGGTCGGCGATCTTGAGCACCCGGCTCTGCGGCCCCTTGCCGCGCCGCGCCAGCACCTCCAGCCGCGCCGCCAGCTCCTGCAGCGCGAACGGCTTGGTCATGTAGTCGTCGGCGCCGGATTCGAAGCCGGTCAGTTTGTGCTCCAGCGCATCGCGCGCCGTAAGCATCAGTACCGGGGTCTGCTTGTGCGCCTCGCCGCGCAACTTCTTGCACACCTCGATGCCGTCCATGCCCGGCAGCATCAAGTCCAGCACGATCACGTCGAACTCGTTGACCACGGCCAGGTGCAGGCCGGTGACCCCGTCACCGGCGAAATCCACCACGTGTCCGCGGTCTTCCAGGTAATCGCCGATGTTGGTGGCGATGTCGTTGTTGTCTTCGATGACCAGTACGCGCATGGCAAATCCCGACTGGCGCGCGCTCGTGCGCACTAAGGCAAGCTTAGCGAGAATCGCCCCCGCGCGCTGTGGGCGCGAATCGCGCGTTCAGCGGTGAGCCCGTGCAGAACGCTTTCTGCCCCGCGTTGCCTGTGGCTTGCCGCTGCGCGTCGAGCCGGTCGATCTTTCCAGGTGCCTGACCACTGCATCGGCGATATCCACGCCGGTCACGGCCTCGATGCCTTCCAGGCCCGGCGACGCATTGACCTCCAGCACCAGCGGACCGCGCGCGGAACGCACCAGATCCACCCCCGCGATGCCGAGGCCAAGCACCTTGGCTGCGCGCAATGCGATGCGTCGTTCCGCGGTGCCCAGGCGTACCGGACTGCCGGTGCCGCCGCGATGCAGGTTGGCACGGAAATCGCCGTCCACCGCCTCGCGTTGCATCGCAGCCGCCACGTGTTCGCCGACCACGAAACAACGGATGTCGCACCCATTCGCCTCGCGCACGAATTCCTGCACCAGAAAATTGGCGTACAGGCCGCGGAAGGCTTCGATCACGCTCTGCGACGCCGCCGGCTTCTCCGCCAGCACCACGCCGTTGCCCTGGGCGCCCTCGTTGAGTTTGATCACGTGCGGCGGTGCGCCCAGCATGTTGAGCAGGTCCGAGGTATCGTCGGGGTTGTCGCCGAACACGGTCACCGGCAGATCGATGCCGTGCCGGGCAAGGATCTGCAGGCTGCGCAGTTTGTCGCGCGCGCGCAGCACCGCATCCGAAGAACTCGGTGTGTATACCCCCATCATCTCGAGTTGCCGCAGGACCGCCGTACCGTAGAAGGCCACCGACGCGCCGATGCGCGGTATCACGCAGTCGAACCCTTTCAGCGCACGGCCGCCGTAGTGCAGGGCAAAACCGTTCCGCGCAATCCGCATGTAGCAGCGCAGGGGATCCAGTACCCGCACGCGGTGCCCGCGCGCGCGCGCCGCCTCGACCAGGCGTGAGGTCGAGTACAGGCGGGAATTGCGTGACAGGATCGCGATTTTCAATGTTGCACACCCGTCTGCGGGTTTTCAGCCGGCTTGAGTCACGGGATCAACGGCCGCTCTCGGCAGCGCGCAAACGAAGGATTGGGCGCCCTTCGAACAGCACTGCAACTGTTTCCGGACAAGCGGGGCTTGGGAACAAGCGGGTGAAGGGAATCGAACCCTCGTCAGTAGCTTGGGAAGCTACAGCTCTGCCATTGAGCTACACCCGCATTGACGGAGTGGATGGTAACGACACGTGCATCGGGCGTGCAATGTATGCCTTCCGACGGTAGCGCGTCAGCTTGAAAATGAACCCGTTCGCGTTGAGCGTAGCGAACGAAGTCGAAACGCTACCGTCCTTCGACTCGGCGCTGCAGGCCTGCGCTCGAGACGAGCGGAAATTTGAACTGGTGCACTACCCTGCCGACGCCAAGGCAGACCCGATGCCTTCACGGGCGCTACACTTTGCAGATGCAAATCCAGCTCAATGGCAAGACACGCGAATGCAAGGCGGCAACGACTGTCACCGAGTTGCTTGACCAAACCGGCCATGGCGAGCGTCGCGTCGCGGTCGAAGTCAATCGCGAAATCGTGCCACGCAGCCGGCACGCGCAACACGTCCTCCATGAGGGTGATCAAGTCGAGATCGTGCAGGCGATTGGCGGTGGGTGAGAAGCAGCACGCAATGCCAATGGCATTGCATGCTGCTTCGACGAGGCGCGCCGGGAGCGCGCCCGAACTCCGGTGGCGGCCCGAAGGGTGAGCGTCAGGGATGGCGCGAATAACCCCCGAGGCTGGAGGCCGAGGGCAGGGTTGCTTGGCGAGATCAGGACGATCGAGCCTGGCAACAGTGTCCGCTCGCGAACCGAGCGCGGAAGACTGACGCATCGAATCTGCAGGCTTGTCGCGCTAAACTTGCCTGCCGTCTTTTTGCATCCCGATCATGAACGCCTTGCCGCAACCCGTACTCCCGGGCATTTCCGATCCGCTGATCATCGCAGGTCGCACGTTTCGCTCGCGCCTGCTGACCGGCACCGGCAAGTACAGGGATCTCGACGAAACGCGCCGCGCCACCGAAGCCGCGGGTTCGGAAATCGTCACCTTCGCGGTGCGGCGCATGAATCTCGGTCAGAAGCCCGATGAACCGAACCTGCTGGACGCGCTTTCGCCCGATCGCTACACCTTGCT
>DASUJD010000018.1:0-2078 GCA_036279455.1 Rhodanobacteraceae bacterium
TGGACGACGTGATTGCCGCGTCGTAGTGCTGCCGCGCTGGTGCCGGCTCTTGGCTATTTGGCTGCAATGATGTCGAGTTTGTGGATGGCCGGGGGTTCCGCGAAAAGCTCGCTGGCCTTTGCTTTCAAGGCAGCCGCCACCTTGCCCTCGAGGTGCGCATTCCGACTCGCTTCGTCATCGAAGGTATCGAAGATGGAAAAGTTTGAGTCGTCTTCCCTGATGGCGTACCACGTTCGCGTTCCCGGTTCGTCCTGCACCATGGGCAGCGCGTCGGCAAGAAAGTTCTCGACTTCGGCCTCACGGCCCGGCTTGGCCTTGAGGTGCGCATACAGAGCGAATTTGACCATGGTTGCAGCTCCGTTTATGGGGAAGCTTGCAGCCTAATCGCCTCGGCATTCACGGCCCGTGAAGTCCGGTTGCGGTTGGCAAGGACGCTCAACCCCGATGCGCGGCGTTGCGGTCGCGGCCGGCGCCGAATCGCTTGTCGAGGCCGCCCGCGAGCTTCTTGAAAAAGCGCGTGGCCGTGCCGCGCTGGGTCTTGCGCAGTTTTTCTTCTTCGGTGGTCAGCCACGCCACCTGGATCACGCGGCGCTCACCCTCGTAGGGCAGGTGGCCGTGGAAGGAATTGTCGGCGCGCTTGAAGATGACGAATTCGCCGTACAGCGGTTTCACTTCCGGTGCAATCGTGGCGTCGATGTCATCGATCCTGGAGAGGAAACGCAGGCAACCGTCGCTGGTGTCGTGCCAGCTGGAATTGAGATACAGCAGCGCGGTCGCCACTTTCGATTTGCTGTCGGTATGGATCGTGCCGTGGCGCTTGTTCAAGCTGCGGCAGATCGTTATCAGTGTCGGGTATTGACCCAGATGCTCGATTCCCAGTTTCGCGCCGACCGCGCTCGCGAAGCCCGGAGAGGCAAGCGCTGCGACTAGCGCGCGGATGGACGGTCCGCATTCCTTTTCATCGTAAGGGAAGAAGCCCGCGCCCGAGTATTTGGGAAAATCGCGTTCCAGATCGATGCGCGATTCTTCGGGAAGCTGACCGTGTGCGATCATGAACGGAAATGGATCGTCGCGGAGAAGGGTATCCGGGCGGTCGAGGCGGGCGGGATCGAGCAGGGTAACTGCAAGCATGGTGTTCGTCTTTGTGGTGGGCGCATTGTATCGCCGGTGTTCAGTAGCGCATGAACACGGGACGTGAACCTGCTAGTATTTCGTCTTGCCCGAAAACGTCGCCCACAGACCCGCTATGCGTGGCCTGCGGGTAATCCTGTATCCGGAATACGCCCATGCCGACGCCAGCCTTGCTAGCCCTTGCCGATGGAACCCTGTTTCACGGCGAGGCTGTAGGAGCGACGGGCGCAACGGTCGGCGAGGTGGTATTCAACACCGCGATGACGGGTTATCAGGAAATCCTGACCGACCCCTCCTACGCACAACAGATCGTCACCCTGACCACGCCGCATATCGGCAATACCGGATGCAACCCGGTCGACGAAGAATCCGGCAAGGTGCAAGCTGCCGGGCTGATCGTGCGCGACGTGCCGCGGCTCGCTTCCAACTGGCGCAGCACCGAATCGTTGCCGCAATATCTGAGGCGCCAGAACATCGTCGCGATCGCCGGCATCGATACGCGCAAGTTGACGCGCATCCTGCGCGACCGCGGCGCCCAGCACGGCAGCATCGTGGCGGGTGCGTCGATCGATGTCGCTGATGCCGTCGCGAAGGCGCGTGCGTTTCCGGGATTGAACGGCGTCGATCTCGCGAAAGTCGTCAGCATCCGGGAGCGTCAATCCTGGCGCGACGGTTCGTATGACCTGGATACGCAAGCTTTCCGCAAGCCAGCCGCGAAATACAAGGTAGTGGTGTACGACTTCGGCGTGAAGCGCAACATTCTCCGCTTGCTCGTCGAACAGGGATGCGACATTACGCTGGTGCCGGCGCAGACGCCTGCCGCCGAGGTGCTGACCATGCAGCCCGACGGCATTTGCCTCACCAACGGCCCGGGTGATCCCGCCGCCTGCGATTACGCGATCGCCTCAACCCGCGAATTCCTCGACGCGCAGATTCCGCTGCTCGGC
>DASUJD010000019.1:0-8194 GCA_036279455.1 Rhodanobacteraceae bacterium
AACCCGTATGCGACCTGCTGCGCTCGACATCTTGCGCGCCGGCGGTGCTCGAAATCCTCATTTGCACGAAGGCAAACTCCGGCTCCTGCGCTCCGGCGACACGCAACCTGTCATCGCTCGCGACGGTCGCATACGGGTTTCCGAGCCGCGCAAGCGAATCACGGCGCCGCCGGAAAAACTGCATGTCGTCGTGCCCGCATTGCCGCGCATCAGCAACCACACCGATTTCGATGCGCTGCGCGCACATCCGCAGGTCGATCTGCGTTTCGTGGGACCCGGCGAAGCGCCACCGTGTTGCGATTTGATCGTGCTGCCGGGTTCCAAGGCGGTGCGCGACGACCTTGCGTGGCTGCGTGCGCAGGGTTGGGATGCGGAGATCGCGCGTCACTTGCGTTATGGCGGCAAACTCGTCGGCATTTGCGGCGGCTTGCAGATGCTGGGGAAAGCAATCCATGACCCGCACGGCGTCGAGGGTGCGCCAGGTTCCAGCGAGGCTCTGGGCTTGCTCGACCTCGAAACCGAACTCGCACCTGAAAAACAGTTGCGCAATGTCGCGGGGCACTTGGCATTCACCGATGCCGCCGTGCGCGGCTACGAAATCCATTGCGGCGTCAGCCGCGGGCCAGCGCTCGAGATGCCGGCGTGCGTGCTGGACGACGAGCGGCCCGATGGTGCGCGTTCACCCGATGGACAAATCTTCGCGACTTACCTGCATGGATTGTTCGACCATTCCGAAGCGTTGCACGCATTGCTGGGATGGGCGGGGGTGCGTGACGCCGCGCCAGTGGACATCCGCAGTTTGCGCAATGCGTCGCTGGAGCGTCTCGCCGATGCCGTCGAAGCGCATCTCGATACCCACGCCTTGCGCGCGCTGCTGGGACTCGCTGCATGAAGACGCTGATCCTGGGCGGAGCTCGGTCTGGCAAGAGTGCCCTGGCCGAAAAGCTTGCACGCGGCGGTGGCCGCGAAGTGGTGTACATCGCCACTGCAGAAGCATGCGACGAGGAGATGCGCGCGCGCATCGCGCATCATCGTGCACGTCGGCCCGCGGGATGGTCGTGCGTGGAAGAGCCATTGGCATTGGCCGCGACGCTCGCGGCGCATGCACGCGCCGAGCGCGTGTTGTTGGTGGATTGCCTGACGCTGTGGCTCAGCAACCTGCTGCACGCCGGCGATGCGCGTTTCGAATCCGAACGCGAGGCGTTGCTCGATGCACTGCCGACATTGCCCGGCGAAATCCTGCTGGTCGCCAACGAGGTCGGCCTCGGCGTGGTGCCGATGGGCGAACTCAGCCGTCACTTCGTCGATGAAGCCGGTCGCCTCAATCAATCCATCGCCGCCGTGGCCGAACGCGTGCTGTTGGTCGCGGCGGGGTTGCCCTTGGCCCTGAAGGGGGAAGTGCCATGAGTGCCGAATGGTTGCTGTACGCCTGTGCTGTGCCGGATGAAACCATCGCCGAGGCCGCTCGCTCGCGGCAGTCGCAACTGACCAAGCCGCCGGGCTCGCTCGGCGCGCTGGAAGAACTGGCGGTGCGGCTCGCGGGTCTGCAGAAGACGCACACACCCGCGGTGGATCGCGCGTGGATCTCGGTGTTCGCGGCCGATCACGGCGTGGCGGTCGAAGGCGTGTCGGCGTTTCCGCAGGCCGTCACCGGCGAGATGATCCGCAATTTCGCGCATGGTGGCGCCGCGATCAGTGTGCTGGCGCACGCGCTAGGCGCGACGCTGGAGGTGGTGAATCTCGGCACCGTCAACGATCCCGGCGATGTTCCTGGCGTGCGCCGCGCGGTGATTGCCCCGTCGTCGGCAAACATTTGCGAGCATCCGGCGATGACGCCCACGCAACTCGACGCCGCGTTGACGCAAGGAGGCGACAGCGTGCGTCGCGCTTGCGATTCCGGCGCGCAGATTTTCATCGGCGGCGAAATGGGCATCGCCAACACCACCGCCGCGACCGCGCTGTCTTGCGCACTGCTGGATGCAGCCCCGGGCACGCTGACCGGCGCCGGCACCGGGCTGGATGCCAACGGCGTCGCGCACAAACGGCGCGTGATCGAACGTGCCTTGGCACGACATGCCGACGCCGGAAGTCCACTGGAACAATTGTGTTGTCTGGGCGGGTTCGAGATCGCGGCGCTGATTGGCGCCTATGTCGCTGCGGCGCAAGCCGGCGTGCCGGTGCTGGTGGACGGTTTCATCGCCACCGCGGCGGTGCTGGCGGCGGTGCGGATCAATCCGGGCGTGCGCGCGTGGCTGTTGTTTTCGCATTGCTCCGCGGAGGCCGGACACACCGCCTTGTTGCGCGCGCTGGATGCCAGACCATTGCTCGATCTCGGGATGCGCCTCGGTGAAGCCAGCGGCGCGGCGGTGGCGTTGCCGCTGCTGCGGCTGGCCTGCGCCCTGCACAACGGCATGGCCACGTTTGCCGAAGCCGGTGTGTCCGATGCAGTGCCGAAGACCATGACACCCGCATGAACGCGCGCGTCACGATCGATTTGCTGCGCCACGGCGACACGGGACAATGCGGTTACCGGGGGCAACTGGACGATCGACTCAGTGCGTTGGGTTGGTCGCAGGTGCGCGCGGCAGTGGCGGGACACGCATGGGACCGCGTCGTGTCTTCGCCGTTGCAGCGCTGTGCGGCGTTCGCACGCGAATTGGCTGAGCAGCGACGCATACCCCTGACGCTGGATCCACGTCTTGCCGAATACCATTTCGGCGACTGGCAAGGCGTGCCGCTCGATGCATTGGCGGAGCGCGACGCCCATGCCCTGGAACGTTTCTGGGCCGATCCGCTGGCGCATCCGCCACCGGGTTCCGAAGGCATGCCCGCATTCCGGGCGCGCACGTGCGCGGCGCTGGACGAGATCGTATCTTGCGCGGGCGCGGCGCGGGTGCTGGTCGTCACACACGGCGGGGTGATCCGGATGCTGCGTTGCGTGGTCGAGCAACGCCCGCTGCGCGACATGGCCGGCATCGAGGTGCCGAATGCTTCCCTGCATCGCCTGGCCTGGGCCGCTCCGGTGCCGGCGTGATGCGCGGCCTGCTGGTGGCGATCGGATTCCTGACGCGCATTCCGGTGCCGGCGCGCGTGTCCGGGGATGCCGACGGGCGCGCGCATTCGCTGGTCTGGTATCCCGTGGTCGGTGCGGTGCTTGGCGTGTTGTTGATCGCACTGGCGTGGGTCCTGCGTGACGTGAATCCACTGTTGCGTGCGTCGTTGACTCTGGTTGCATGGATTGCGTCGACCGGTGCGTTGCACCTGGACGGACTGGCCGACAGCGCGGATGCCTGGGCCGGTGGCATGGGCGACCGCGCCCGCACCCTTGCGATCATGAAAGACCCCGCATCGGGGCCGATGGGCGTCGTCGCGATCGTGCTGGTGTTGCTGTTGAAGTTTGCGGCGCTGGCGAGTTTGCCGTGGGCAGCGTGGCCCGCGTTGCTGCTGGCGCCGTTGCTGGCGCGGGCGGCGTTGGTCGCATTGTTCCTGACCACGCCGTATGTCCGGCCGGGTGGGCTGGGCGACGACCTGCAACGGGCGCCCCGGCTCACCTGCCTGATCGTGCTGGCTGTCTCCATCGCGTATTGCGCGATCGCGCGTTGGCGCGGCGCGTGGATATTGCTCGCCGCAACGATCGTGTTCGCATTCTGGCGACACGCCTGCATGCGCCGGCTCGGCGGCTGCACCGGCGACACTGCCGGCGCACTGGTGGAAATGACCGAAGTCGCGGTGTTGGTCGTCTCAGCGCTTGCGTGAGGCCGTCCCGGTCGCGCTACCCGCGACGTAGCGCCAATGCCACGGCTCGTATTCGTAACCGTACTGGTTGCCGGGCGGAAACGACAGGTGAAAACCGTACCCGGCGCCATGCTGTTGCAACCAGGTGAACGCCTTGCTTTTTGCAAAGCTGCCGTCAGCCGCCGGCACGCCGGGCGTGGTCAGATCCACTGCGCAGCCGGTCTGGTGTTCGCTGTAACCCGGCACCGCGTTGATGCTGAGTGCCTTGCGGATGGTCATGCCGCGTTTCAATTTCTCGCGGACCAGATGGGTCTGGTAGGCCATGCTGCGAAAACCCGACACGGTTTCGAGCTTGATGCCGTCGCGCGCCGCGGCCGCGAACATCCGCTTCAACGCCGCGGCAGCCGGCGCCACCATTTCCACCTTGCGCCCGTAGACGTCACGCGGCACCTGCACCAGAACCTTCGCTTCGGGTTGCGGCAGCAGGTGGTGACGCGCGGCGTAATCAGACGGAACGCCCAGACCCCGATTGACTTCCCGGATGTGCGCGACGTATGCCGCCGGTTGCGGCGGCGGTGTGGCAGGACACAATGCCGACTGCCCCGGGATGGCTGCGAACAGGGCGGTCGGAATCAGGATGGCGGCGAAAGCAACGGTGCGGAATAGTCGGTATGGGCGGAGCATGCGTGGCGTCGTTCCGGAAAAACCCGCATCATAAAGGCATCAAAGGCATGTCCCAAACACTTGAAACGTCGCCGCGCGGGCACTATCTACACGCTGGGGATAGTCCATTGCAACCCTTCAGGAGGTCACGGCGCGATGCCCATCTACGTTTTCCGCTGTGACGATTGCGGCGAGAAGTTCGAGCGCCTGCAGAAACTGTCCGACCCCGACCCTGACGCCTGTCCGCATTGCGGCAAGCTCGACAGCATGCGCCGGCAAGTGACCGCGCCGGCATTCCGGCTTGCCGGCAGTGGCTGGTACGAAACCGATTTCAAATCCGACAAGGAAAAGAAGCACAACCTTGCCGGCGACGCGGCCAAGCCGAAGGAGTCTTCCGGCGACAAGCCGGCGCAGGCGGGCAAGGACGCCGGCACCGCCAAAGAGCCTGCCAAGCCGGCGGCCGCGAACAAGACCACCGAGGCAGCCAGCGACTAGGGCCTGTCAATGAACAATCGCTGCTGAATCCGTGAGCGAAGCCGTACGGCTTCGCCACGTCGATCCGCTAAACTCCAGTCACGCCCTGCTGGATCGATAGAACGCCTTGTCCTGGTTCAAACACATGCGCCGGGCGGTCGCCCGGGCTTGGCCGGCTGCACGCTGGCCCATCCTGATCGGCATCGGTCTCGCGATCGGCTTCGTGGTGCCGTACACGCTGGTGCTCGACCAGCGCGTGAAGGCGCGCGTCACCGAAATCGACTTCACCCAGCCAACCCGTGTCTATGCGCGTCCGCAATTGCTGCAGGCGGGCGTGCCGATGGACAAGGCAACCCTGACGCTGGAACTGAAGATGGCGGGTTACGCCGACGCCGCGCACACCGCGCGGGTGCCGGGCACGTACAGCATGGACGGTGACAGGTTCGTGATCGCGTCGCGTGGCTACATGGATCCGGTCGGCGGCGAGGCTCCGCGTCGGGTGCGCGTGAGCCTTGGCTCAGGCCGCATCCAGTCGGTATTCGACCTCACCTCGGACAAGCCGCTGCACAAGACCCACCTCGATCCCGCGCGCATCGCCACGCTGTACGGCGCCGAGCAGGAAGAGCGCATCATCGTGAAGCTGTCGCAGCTGCCGCTGCTGCTGGTGGAAGGCGTGCAGGCGGTCGAGGATCGCGGCTTCAAGCACAACCATGGCATCGACCTGTCCTCGATCGCGCGCGCGGCGTGGGCCGATCTGCGCGCAGGCCGTGTGGTGCAGGGAGGTTCCACCATCACCCAGCAGTTGGTGCGCAACCTGTTTCTGGATCGCAACCAGACCCTGGTGCGCAAGTTCAACGAGGCGCTGCTTTCGATCCTGCTCGACGCGCATTTCACGAAAGGGCAAATCCTCGACGCGTATTGCAACGAAGTATTCATGGGCCAGCAGGGCAATCAGGCCGTGCACGGTTTCGCGGCCGCCAGCTGGTACTACTTCGGGCGTCCGGTGCAGGCGCTGCGTCCGCAGGAAATCGCGCTGCTGGTCGGCATGGTGCGCGGCCCCAGCTACTACGATCCGCGCCGTTATCCCGAGCGCGCGCTGGCAAGACGCAATGTCGCACTGGACGCGTTCCACACGACCGGACTGCTCGGTACGGCGCAATGGAAGTCCGCACGCACGGCGCCGCTGGACGTCACAGCGAGTCCGCAGCTTGTGGTCGATCGTTTCCCGGCGTTCATGGATGTGGTGCGCAAACAGTTGCAGCAGGATTTCAGCGAGCGGCAATTGCGCAACGGCGGCCTTGCGGTCTTCACCACGCTCGATCCGGCCGCACAGGTGTACGCCGAACAGGCGCTGGACGAAACCCTGCACGGTCTCGGCAGGCGCGGGGACAAGCTGGAAGGCGCGGTGGTGGTGGTCGAGCCTGAAACCGGCGACGTGCTGGCGATGGTGGGCGGGCGCAAGACCGACCGGCACGGCTTCAACCGCGCGTATGACGCGCGCCGCCCGGTCGGCTCAAGCCTGAAACCGTTCTATTACATGATGGCGCTGACCAATCCGTCGCGCTGGAACGTGGCGTCGTTGCTGGACGACTCGCCGATTTCGCTGAAGCTGCCGAACGGCAAGCTCTGGACGCCGCAGAACGATGACCATCAATCGCACGGCCAGGTGCCGATGGTCGAGGCACTGGCGAAGTCGTACAACCTGGCCAGCGTGCACCTCGGATTGCAGCTCGGCGTAAATCGGGTCGCGGCATTCCTGCGTTCGTTCGGTCTCAAGGATGTCCGTGACAATCCGTCGTTGCTGCTGGGCGCCGTCGACATATCGCCGTTCCAGATGGCGCAGCTGTACGAATTCTTCGCCGACGATGGCCATGTGTTGCCGTTGCTCACCCTGCGCGGGGTGCTCGATGCGAAGGGCCACGTGACCAAGCTGTATGCGGCCCGCCCCGGCAAAGGCCAGTACCAGCAGGCGGAACGACTTGTGCGCTGGATGTTGCAGCAAGTCACGCAATACGGCACCGCGGCGGCGGTCGACAATTCGTCGCTGGCGGATCTGCACGCTGCCGGCAAGACCGGCACCTCCGATCATCAGCGCGATTCGTGGTATTCCGGTTTCACCGGCAACCGCCTTGCCGTGGCATGGATGGGCCGCGACGACAACCAGCCGACCCATCTGTGGGGAGCGACGGGTGGCTTGCGTGTGTGGATGAAGCTGTTCGAGAAAATGCCGAGCGCGCCGCTGAACGCGTCGTTCGGCGACGATATCCAGTATGCGTGGGTCGACCCGGCAACCGGGGAAGGCAGCCTGCCGCAATGCAACGGCGCGCAACAGTTTCCGTTCATTGCCGGCTATGTGCCGCCGGTGCAGGATCATTGCTATTTGCAGCGGCTGGAAAACCTGTTCGGCGGCGGCCACAACAACAACGCCCAGCCGGCAAGCGCAGACGGCGTGCATCCACAGCCGTGACGATCATCGGGAGCATGGAATGATTCGCAAGCCGGGTTGGGCTGCGCTCGTGGCAGCGGCGGCCGTGATGCTTGCAGGCTGTTCGCATCCGCCATTGCCCCCGCTCTCGTCGAGCCGGCACTCGCCTACCGCGATGGTCGAGGCCATCCGCGCCGCGCGTGCCGCCGACGAGTCCGTGGTGGAGGTAGTGCCGTTGCGCGACCCTGCCGTCGATGGTTATCTGGATGCGGCGCACGCCGACGAGAACACCGGCAAATACCGGGCCGCGCTGGACAAGGTCGATGCCGCGCTGAAGTTGTCGCCCGATGCGCCGGACATCCTGCAATTCCGCGCCGAGATCGAAATCCTGCTGCGCGATTATCCTGCGGCCGATGCCGACGCGCGCAAGTCGTTCGCGCTGGGCCCCAAGGTGGGCGGGCTTTGCGCCAGCAACTGGCAGACCGTGCTGGAAATCGCCGAGTCGAAGAACGATCAGACCGACATCCGGTTCGCGCGCAAGCGGCGTGATGCCTGCCACAAGGCGGGGCCTGTACGTATGTGATCGTCCCTGATCACTGCGTCACCGACGGCTGGGTGAAGTGGATCATCCGGAGTTCACTGACACCGGAACGGCCTTGACAGCCGCCATCCATGGCCAAGAGCTCCGTGGCCCGACCTTTCACAACCGCCGCTCCGATTGAGGCGAGTCATTGGCGGAAGATGCACAGCACCACGAGCAGCGCAATGCCGAACGCCGCCATCAGCATCGTGAAGCTGAATGCCAGCCACGGCGTGTGGAACCAGACCTTGCGCGGGTTGCGCCGGTACCACTTGAGCCCGTAGGCAAGGAAACGGAATCCGGCAGCCAGCAGGATC
>DASUJD010000020.1:0-5844 GCA_036279455.1 Rhodanobacteraceae bacterium
GCATCCAGCGGCAAGTCGAATTGCGCGGTCACGGGCGATTCGATCAAGCCCACCGCCTGCGTCGCGATCGCCGCGACTTCGGCCGCGCCCTCGCCAAGGTTGGCGGCGGGGAAGCGCTCGCGCAATTCATGTTCCAATGCGGCATCGTCGTCGCCGAGCAGGATCGCGCAGACCCCGCGTTCGCTGCTGGCGACGAGAACCCGTCCAAGCGAACTTTGCGCGATCACATGGCGGATGTCTTCGGCCGCATCGCGCGCACCCGCCGCGAGCCGATCGGGCCTGCAGCGTTTGCACGGACGAAATCCGGCGCGCTGCGCAGCCTCGGCGGTGGGATGAAACGCGACATGCCCCGGCTGCGCGCGTCGCGACGCGCAGGACGGCCGGCAGTACACGTCGGTAGTGCCGACCGAATAGAAGAATTCGCCATCGGCCGTGGCATCGCGCGCCAGCACCCGCTGCCAGCGCGGATCATTCAGTGTCGCGGAAGCTGCGATTGCATTGTTTGTTTTCATTGCATTCCTCCTCCTGGATCGTGGAATGCAATCTAGACCGTCGTTGTCGCCGCCACACTCCGATTCTTGCGCTGCGGCGCTCTTACATGTCGTAGAAAAACTGCTCGCTCACCACCTTGCCGTCGCGCACGTGGTACAGGCCGATTTCCTGCATCTGCACGCGGCCGCGACCCTTGAAGGTCATGTCCATGGAAAAGGCCACGCTGAACCAGTTGCCCGCGATCATCGGATCGCTGGCCTCGTTGGCGTGTACTGCCTCCACCCTTTCGGAAAACTGGCGGCCCTTCTCGTAGATGGCCTCCAGGCCTTCGACATTGCCAAGCGCGCCATCCGGCAGACCCGGCATCTCGATGCTGACCGCATCCTGTGCATACAACTCGCGCTGCGCCTGCTCGTATTCGCCCTTGCGGCACAATTCGACAAGACGCTTGGCAACATGTTCGGTATTCATCGCGTTCTCCTCGTTGGGAACGCATAGTCTATGTCCGCCTGCTGACAGCGTGGTGTCATCAACATGTCCTGCAATCAACATTCCGGACCCTGACTGAAACCTTTGGCTGTTGCCGCACCACCACGCCAGGACGGACACCCGAGGTCAAGGCAGTCTGACCATCTTTGCAGCCCCGTCGATGCACGAGCCGTTACAATCCGCGCATTTGGGCCTATAGCTCAATTGGTCAGAGCAGGGGACTCATAATCCCTTGGTTCCAGGTTCGAGTCCTGGTGGGCCCATTCCACGCAGAAACGACGCGCCATCCACGAGAGCGGAGCCTCATTTGCGTGCCTGCGTCGTTGTAGCGAAGGCTCATTCCGGTTCTTCCGACAAGCCGACCTCGGTGATCAGCCAGCTTGTCGATGCGTTCCGCGAAGGCGACGCGTCGCAGACGCCGGTCCATGAGCTTCCCGATACGATCGACCTGCTTCTGCTCGACAAGCCAAGTCACTGTATCCCGAGATCCGGGACTTGGCAGAGAGCCGCGCAAAGCCCGGGCTTCATCGTCGCAGACAACGCCGATTACGACCCCGAATATCTGAAGCTGGGGAGCGGCTGAAGCGGGTCACGTGCTGCGCCGCATCCGCCGGCTCTGCATCAACGCCGCCGCGTGCAGCATCAGGAACAGCGGCACCAGGAACGCGGGGACGATCAGCAATGGCAACGTCGCCATGGGCGTGGTGCTGATGGTTCCCTGGGCCGCCATGGCCATCGAAGCGCCTAGGCCGAGGGCGACGACGAGATCGAGGATGCCGAGCCAGTTCCAACGCACGAATGCGGCGCTGGCGGCGAAGTCCGGGTCGCGCGCGAGTCCGAGGATCATCCACGGCGCGGCGAGGCTGACGGCCATGTCGCCCAGCCCGGCGGGCAGCGCGAACATGCCCGGCAGCACCTTGTATGCATACAGGAAAAGGAAGCCCAGGCCCGCGAACCGCCACGCCTGCATCCCCGCCATCAGGCGCAGGTCGAGCGAGAGTACGAAATCGCGGAGGGTCCGCGAGAGCCGCAGCCACGCGAAGAAAATCAGCAGCGGCGCGGTGAAGCCGATCGCCATGCCGACGGGTGGCACACCCGGCCGGCCGAGGAAAGCGCCTTTGGCGCCGAGCAACACCACCAGCACGAACCAGATGGCGAGAACGAGGAAGACGCCAAGGCGGATACCGCCGAGCCCGGCGGAATCGGTCGATGGCGGAAGGATGGTCGTTGACATGGCGATACTCCAGTGACTTGCGTTTTGCAAGTTAGTGGTTACCGTAGCATACTGACTTGCAATTCGCAAGTTACTGGAATCCGATATGGTTGCCGCAAAACCGCGCTCACCCTGCGCGGTCGCCAACTCGCTCGATATCGTCGGCGACAAGTGGTCGTTGCTGGTGGTGCGTGATCTTCTTCACGGCAAGCGCACCTACGGCGAACTGGCAGATTCACCGGAACGCATCCCGACCAACATCCTCGCGGATCGCCTCAGGCGTCTTGAAGACGCCGGCATCGTCAGCAGCACTCCGTATCAGGAGCGTCCCGTGCGCTACGCCTACACGCTGACGTCCAAGGGCAAAGACCTGGGCGACGTGCTGCTCGCGTTCGTGCGCTGGGGCAAGCGGCACATACCGGGTACCATGGTGTTGGGCGAAACCCGGTCGGAGGCCGCGCCCGCGGCGCGCAACCGGGCGCGGCGCGGTATGCGTTCGAAAAGCGGAAGATAAGCGGTCAATCTTCGTCTCCGAATGACGATCGCTAGAATGGTGGGCTCGGTAGATCAGCCCGACCGGCGGCTTCGCGCATGCACCTCGCCCACAACCTCATCCTCGACACCGACAGTTACAAAGCCAGCCACTGGCTGCAGTATCCGCCGGGTGTCGACGCCACGTTCTTTTATCTGGAAAGCCGTGGCGGGGTGTACGAGCGCACGCTGTTTTTCGGCCTGCAATCGATCCTGAAGGAGCACCTGTCGCGGCCGGTGACGGCGGCGATGATCAACGAAGCTGCGGTATTTTTCGCCGCGCACGGCGAGCCGTTCAACGAGACGGGCTGGCGGCACGTCGTGGATGCACACGGCGGGATGCTGCCGCTGCGCATCCGCGCGGTGGCGGAGGGCACGGTGGTGCCGACGCATCAGGCGTTGATGACGATCGAGAGCAGCTGCCACGATTGTTTCTGGCTGCCGTCCTACGTCGAGACGCTGCTGATGCGGGTGTGGTACCCCATCACGGTCGCGACGGTCAGTTGGCACGTCAAGCAAACGATCCGCGAATATCTCGACAAGACCAGTGATGACACGGCCGCGCAGATCCCGTTCAAGCTGCATGACTTTGGTTCGCGAGGTGTGTCCAGCGCGGAATCGGCGGCGCTGGGCGGGATGGCGCACCTCGTCAACTTCAAGGGCACCGACACCATCCTCGGCGTGCTGGCAGCGCGCGAATACTACGGCGAGGAGATGGCCGGCGTTTCGATTCCGGCTTCCGAGCACAGCACGGTTACCGCGTGGGGCAAGGATCGCGAGCTGGACGCCTACCGCAACATGCTGCGCCAGTTCGCCAAGCCCGGCGCGGTGGTGGCGTGCGTGTCGGACAGCTACGACCTGTTCCACGCGATCGAGGCGATGTGGGGCGGCACCCTGCGTGGGGAAATCATGGACAGCGGCGCGACGCTGGTGGTGCGGCCCGATTCCGGCGATCCGGCCGACGTGGTGCACCGCACCTTGAAGATGTTGAACGCCGCATTCGGCAGCACCGTGAACGGCAGGGGCTATCGCGTTCTGAACCACGTGCGCGTGATCCAGGGTGACGGCGTGAATCCCGATTCGATCCGGCTGATCCTGGAGCGCATCACCCACGCGCGCTATTCCGCCGACAACATCGCGTTCGGAATGGGCGGCGCGCTGCTGCAGAAGCTCGACCGCGACACCCAGAAGTTCGCACTGAAGTGTTCCGCCGCGCGCATCGACGGCAAGTGGACGGACGTGTTCAAGGATCCGGCGACCGATCATGCCAAGGCTTCGAAGCGCGGCCGGCTGACGCTGGCGCGGCATCGCGAACATGGCACCTTCAAGACCGTCGCGCTGCCGGATGGCGCGATCGAAGGCGATGCCTCGATGCCCGGGCAAGGCTGGGAGGATGCGATGCAGACGGTTTGGGAAAACGGCAGGCTGATCCGTGACTGGACGTTCGCGGAAGTGCGCGCGCGCAGCGAAGCGACCTGAGCGGGTTCACATGGACATCAATCACGACATCAATACACATCGATTCAGCGTGGAAGCGGAAGGTCATCGCGGCATCGTGGACTACACGCTGCGCGACGGCGTGATGACCATCACCCATACCGAGGTGCCACCGCCGATTGGCGGCCGCGGCATAGCCGCGGCGCTGACGCGTGCCGCGCTGGACACCGCGCGACGCGAAGGCTGGAAGGTGGTGCCGGCGTGTTCGTATGCGGCGGCATACATCCGCAGGCATCCGGAATTCGCCGACCTGATGGATTGAGGGCCGATCAAGCGCGGGCACCGGGTTTCGCCCTGCTTGCGCCACCGCGCATGGCATTCGAGCTGCAACCACCATGCCGTCCATGGAGTGGATTGCAACCGTCGCATCCGGCGAGACGCCCGCATGCATACTTGCGCGGGTCCATTCGGCGGAACAAACGTGTTTCGACTGCACACTTCCAACGATGCTGCAAGATTGGCCGATGCGCTGGGCGAACAACTCTGCGTGGCGCAGGGCAATCCGTTGGTTCCCGTGCGGGTGCTGGTGCCGCACGCGGGAATCCGGCGCTGGCTGCAGGTGCACCTCGCCGAACGGCTGGGCGTGATCGCGAATGTCGAGTTCACGCCACCCGCGCAGTTCACGTGGGAGCTGTTGCGCGCGGCGCGTCCCGATCTGCCGCAACGCTCGCCATTCGAGGTCGAGGTATTGCGTTGGCATTTGTATGCCTTGCTGGGTGAACGGCTGGACGGCACGGCACTGGCGCCGTTGCGGGAATACCTGGAATCCGGCGGCGATCCGCTGCGTCGCCAGGCCTTGAGCTTCGAACTCGCGCGCGTGTACGAGCGCATGCAGGGTTACCGGCGCGACCGGTTACTTGCATGGGAACGTGGCGGTGGCAACGACGACTGGCTGGCCGAACTGTGGCGCCGGTTGTTGCCACGCGTGGGTGGCGCATCGCGCGCGTCGCGGGTAGACGAATGGCTGCGTGCGTTCGATCCGGACTATCCCACCGGTAGCTCCGATGAAAAACCCGCACCGCCGGGCCTGCCCGGCCGGTTTGCCTGTTTCGCCTGCGCCAACGTGTCGCCCGACGTGCTGCGGATGCTGGCGGTCGCGGGACGCCATTGCGACGTGGATTTCCACCTGCCGCTGCCGTCGATGGAATACCTGGGAGACCTGCCGCGCACGCGTGCGGCGGTGCGCACGCGACTGGGCGAGCGCAATGGCGAAAACCCGCTGCTGCTGTCGCTCGGTGGCGCGCTGTCGGAGTTCGTCGGATTGCTGTTCGGCTACGAACACGTGCAACCCGACGTCGAGCACGATGCCTACGATGCGGGGATCCCGCGCACGACGCTGCTCGGCCGGGTGCGCGACGACATCCTGCAACACGCCGCGCCGCACGACGACGATCGCGCCGGCCGGCCCGACGCATCGCTGCAGTTCCATGCATGCCATACGGAACTGCGCGAAGTGCAGACTCTGCGTGACGCGCTGCTGTCGATGTTCGCGGCCGATCCTTCGCTGAAGCCACGCGAAGTCGCGGTGATGATGCCCGACGTTGCTGCATACCAGCCCGCGATCGATGCCGTGTTCGGCGGCCTGCCCGAACACGATCCGCGTTTCCTTCCCTACAACCTCG
>DASUJD010000021.1:0-3695 GCA_036279455.1 Rhodanobacteraceae bacterium
AGTTGATCTGCCCCTCGAAGCCGCGGTTGCGGGTGTCGCCGCTGTTGACCTCGAGCACGTCGGTGGCGTTGATGTGCTGCGCCTCGATGCGGTTCTTGAAGTCGATCCAGAACACGCTGACGTCGTAGTACAGGCCGGTCACCGGCACGCCGTGCACGCCGGCTTCCCATGACAGCGATTTCGAGGGGTCGGGCGCGTGACCCGGCACCACGTTGGCGAACGGCGAAGCCATGTCGAAGTAACGCAAGGGGCGCCAACCCTTGGAAACGTTGAAGTAGGTTTCGTTGCCGGCGCCGAAATCATTGCCGATGCCGAGGCCGAACAACGGCACGGTGCGCGAATCGGATTCATTGATCAGCGGGCGCGACAGAAACGGCGGCCTGACGGTTTCGGTTACCGCGACGCGCTCGCGCTCCAGCCGGATCGAGGGCACGAGGTGAAAACGGTGCGGCAGGCGGAACACGTTTTCCGCGAACACGGCGTAGTAATTGGACTGTCGTTGCTGGCGCAGCCGCGGGGTGCCGGCGCGATCGAAGCGATCGACGTACAGATCGGTGTCGGTCCATTGCCGGAACGGATCGTTGCCATGGAATGCGACCACGCCCGCGGTGAAAGCGTTGCCGCGGCCCCATTTCTTGCGCACGCGCACGTCCATGCCCTGGGTGCGGAATTGTTCGTCCTGTAATGTAGTGTTCGACGGCGGCGGTTGCGGCGCGAGGTCCGGTGCCGGCGCGCCGTTCGCGCCGCGGCTGGCGAGATCCTGGTAACCCGCCCACAGCTTGCCGATGAGCAACCAGCCGTTGGCCCATTGCTGTTGGTGGCCCAGCACCACCTGGTAGCGATCCACCCAGTCGCGGTTCCACGGCGTCGATGTCACCCGCGGATCGATCTGCCATTGCGGGTAACTCATCCGGCCCGCATCACCGGAGCCGGCGTTGATCGCGTGCACGTCGAGCCAGGTGTATTGCTGGTCGTTCGGACGGTATTCGACGTACAGGTCGGCCTGGCGCATCTGCGATTGCGCGTTCTGCCGGGTGCCGTCGCTGCGCACGTAACCAGCGTCGGCGCGATAGGTCCACTTTCCGGCGCTGCTTTCCAGCACGTTGTAGGTGGAATACAGACCGTGATCGCCGAGCACCTGTTCGGTGCTGACCGAAAACGGCGTGCCGGGCTTGGGACGCTTGGACACCATGTTGATCACCGGCGCGGGTTCGGGACCATACAGCAGGCTGGCCCCGCCGCGGATCAACTGGATGTCGGCGATGCTGTGCGAGAACGGCATCGCGTACAACGTCGGAAAGCCGATCCAGTCCGATTCCAGCGGAATGCCATCCTGCATCACCAACACGTATTCCGATTCCTGTGGATTACCCAAGCCCCGGTAACTCAGGTTGAACTGCGTCGGCGTCGGCTGTTGCGACACGAGCACACCGGGGGAGCGCGCGAACAGTTGCTGCAGGTTGTTGCCGACCACCGTCGGCTGCAGATCGAGATGCGTAACCGTGGTTTTCCTGGTCACGGTGATCTTGGTCCCGGAAACCTCCGACATCTGGTGCTTCAGCTTGGCGGCAGCGTACTTGCGCCAGTTTTCACGCTGGCCCTGGACGAGTATCGTCGAGAGGGTCTTTTCGGTTTGCTGCGGGGGTTGCGCCGATGTTTGTTGCGCATCGGCGCCGGTCGTTTGCGCAACAGCGACAGGCGCAAACAGGGCAACAGCCACGCCGAGCGGCAAGCTCAATCGTTGAAATGAACGCATGCTTTGGCGATCCAGGAGCGAAAGCACGAGTATCCACGATCCTCCCGGCGCGGCACCATAGGCCATTCGCTTATCTGCACGTACCCGTGCGGCCTGACTCGCAACCCACGATGCAAGACACCGCGCGTGGCCCGCGCTACGCGCGCGTTCGCTTCGCCCTTCGCACGCGAAGGGCTTACCAGGATCAGTTCAGCGCCCCGTGACAGTGCTTGAACTTCTTGCCTGATCCGCACGGACAGGGATCGTTGCGACCGATCTTGGGACCGCTGCGAACTACCGGCGCCGTTGCTGCGACTGCGGCAGCGCCCGTACCGGCGTTCAGGCCGCCTTCGGCTTCGGCGCCGCCCGGCATCGGCACCGGGTCATAGCCGGTCGATTGCGCGTGCTGGAAATCCATGGCCCGGCTCTCCGCGAGACGGCGTTGCTCGGCTTCCAGTTCGGCAATCTCTTCCTCGGTGCGGATGCGCACGCGCGCAAGGGTTTGGGTCAATTCCTTCTTGATCCGGCCCAGCATGCCTTCAAACAGCAGGAATGACTCGCGCTTGTATTCCTGCTTGGGGTCGACCTGTGCATAGGAACGCAGGTAAATGCCCTGACGCAGGTAATCCATGCCGGCCAGATGATCCTTCCAGGCGCCGTCCACTGCGCTCAGCATCACGTGCTTTTCCAATGCACGCATGACTTCCGCCCCGACCTGTTGCTCCTTTTCGGCGTAAGCCGCATCGGCGGCTTCCACCACGTGCTGGTGGATGGCCGGCGCGTCGGCTTCCTCGGCACTCTCGATCCAGTGCCGCAAATCCACCTTCATGCCGAAATCCGATTCCAGCGCCGACTCGAGGCCGGCGAGATCCCACTGCTCATCGATACTTTCGTCGGGCACGTATTGCCGGGCCAGCGACTCGAACACGGCGTGGCGAATATCAGTGACGGTGTCGGCGACGTCGTCCGATTCCAGCAATTCGAGGCGTTGCTTGTAGATCACCTTGCGCTGGGCGTTGGCGGTATCGTCGAATTCCAGCAACTGCTTGCGGATATCGAAGTTGTGCTGCTCGACCTTGCGCTGGGCCTTCTCGATCTGCCGACTGACCAGCTTGTCTTCCAGCGCGTCGTCTTCCTTCATGCCGAAGCGCTGCATCCAGCGCACCAGCCCGGCACCGCCGAAGATGCGCATCAGGTTGTCTTGCAGCGACAGGTAGAAACGCGAGGAACCCGGGTCGCCCTGACGCCCGGAGCGTCCGCGCAATTGATTGTCGACGCGCCGCGATTCGTGACGTTCGGTGCCGACGATGTGCAGGCCGCCGGCTTCCAGCACTTGCTGGTGGCGCTGCTTCCATTCCGCACGCACGCGTTCCCGGTCGGCGTCGCCGGCATCGGGCGGCAATGCATTCAATTCCGCATCCAGCGAACCGCCCAGCACGATGTCGGTGCCGCGACCGGCCATGTTGGTGGCGATGGTCACCGCGCCCGGCGCGCCTGCCTGCTCGACGATGTGCGCTTCGCGTTCGTGCTGCTTGGCGTTCAGGACTTCGTGAGGAACACCAGCCTTCTTCAGCAGGTCGGAAACAAGTTCCGATACCTCGATGGATGCGGTACCGACCAGTACCGGTTGTCCGCGTTCGTGACAAGCCTTCACGTCTTCCATCACCGCCTTGAACTTGGCCTCCGGCTTCAGGAACACGAGATCGGGATTGTCCTTGCGGATCATCGGCTCGTTGGTCGGAATCACCACGACTTCGAGACCGTAGATCGACTGGAATTCGAAGGCTTCCGTATCCGCCGTGCCGGTCATGCCCGACAACTTGTCGTACATGCGGAACAGGTTCTGGAAGGTGATGGTGGCCATCGTCTGGTTTTCGCGCTGGATCGGCACGCCTTCCTTGGCCTCCACGGCCTGGTGCAATCCTTCCGACCAGCGTCGCCCCGGCAGGGTGCGGCCCGT
>DASUJD010000022.1:0-40012 GCA_036279455.1 Rhodanobacteraceae bacterium
CCGGGAAGCTGCCCAGTGCTTCGCGCAGCGCGGTCAGGGTCGTTTCGGCGGCCTTGCGACTGGACGTATCCAGCACCAGCCAGCCATTTTTCGAATCCAGATAGGCATTTAGCCGCGATGGCCGGACAAAGGCCTGGGGCAGGAGGGTATCCAGCACCTCGGCCTTGATGGCCCGCCGCTGGCGTCCGCCGACCGGCCGGCCGCGGCGTGCCGCCTCTTTCCTGAGGCGCTTGCCCAGTTCGGCGTTCACCACGGCCGCGGGCAGCAATTTCTCCTCGGTGCCGAGCGTAATCAGGATGGCCTTGCCGACGGTATGGCTCAAAACCCCGGAATCCGGTCCGAACGGCGACACGAAGCCGCGGGTGGCCACTTCCAGCGGTCCGCAGGCGCGCAGCGCGTGATCGGCCAGCGCGGCATCGAGGTCCTTCAGGGACTTGGCGACCGAGGACGAAAAACGGAACAGGGTGAGATTGCGGAAGAACATGGGAGAGCCGGGATCGGGGTTGGGTAGTGGGGGTGCAAGAACGTGCGGGTTCAGCGAGGGCGTCGGGGTTCATGCCCACGCTACCCGTCTTCCGTCTCCGCTTCGCCCGAAAGCCAGGCATGAGCATCCGCCCGCGATGTCTCACTGCGTGAGCCCAGCGATGCGAAATCGAACAGATCCGGATCGGCCAATTGCGAAGGCGCGACCCGGGAAAGTGCGCGGAACATGATCTCGCTGCGCCCGGGATGTTCGCGCTCCCATGCATCCAGCATCCGTCGCACCTGCCTGCGTTGCAGGTTTTCCTGCGAGCCGCACAGGTTGCATGGGATGATCGGGAACGCGCGTGCGGCGGCGTACCCGGCAACTTCGCTTTCGCGGCAATGCGCCAGTGGCCGGATCACGACGTGCTTGCCGTCGTCGGACAAAAGTTTCGGCGGCATCGCCTTCAGCGTGCCGCCATGGAACAGGTTCAGGAAAAACGTTGCGAGGATGTCGTCGCGATGATGGCCCAGCGCGATCTTGCTGAAACCCTCACGCTCGGCGAACGCGTACAGCGCGCCGCGACGCAGCCGCGAGCACAGGCTGCACAACGTTTTGCCTTCGGGCACCACACGCGTGACCACGCTGTAGGTGTCCTGCTCGATCACGTGGAACGGCACCCCGCGTGCGCGGCAGTAATCCGGGATAACGTGTTCGGGGAAACCCGGTTGCTTCTGGTCGAGATTCACCGCGGCCAATTCGAACTTCACCGGTGCTTTCGCCTGCAACGACAGCAGCAGGTCCAGCAGTGTCCAGGAATCCTTGCCGCCCGACAGGCACACCATCACCCGATCGCCATCCTCGATCAGGTTGTAGTCGGCGATCGTGCGTCCGATCGCGTGGCGCAGGCGCTTGGCGAGGCGCGCGGTCTCGTGCGCCTGGTGACGATCGAGTGCGGGAGAAAGACGTTCGGCGGTTTGCATGAGCCGGCCAGTGTAGCCGCACCGGCGGCAGCGCTACACTGCCGGCATGCAGTCCGACAATGATCCCGCCGTGTTGATTCGACGCCTCACCGAGCTGCGCGAAGAACACCGCGACCTCGACGTCGCGATTGCCGGGCTGGCGGGCGACCCCACGTGCGACCAGCTGGAATTGAGCCGGATGAAGAAGCGCAAGCTGAAGTTGAAAGAGATGATCACGTATTTCGAGAACAAGCTGATCCCCGACCTCGATGCTTGAGCCGATCGCGCTGGAAAACGACTTTGTTGTTCTGGAACCGCTGGCGCTGGATCATGTCGCGGGCCTGGAACAGGCTGCAGCCGACGGCGAGCTGTGGAATCTGCACGTCACCTGCGTGCCGCCGCCCGGAGCGATGCGGGCGTATGTCGAAAAGGCGCTCGCGCTGCAGGCCGCGGGCGCATCGTTGCCGTTCGCGGTACGTGACAAGCTCGACGGCGCGATCGCCGGCTCGACCCGCTACTACGATTTCGCCCAGGAAGTGCCGCGCGTGTCGATCGGGCACACCTGGTACGGCGCCAGCCGTCAACGCACCCACGTCAACACCGCGTGCAAATTGCTGCTGGTCGAGCATGCGTTCGAGGTATTGCGTTGCGCGTCGGTATGTTGGGAAACCGACATTCTCAATACGCGTTCGCAGCGGGCGATCGAACGGCTGGGCGCACAACGCGACGGCGTATTGCGGCAACACAAGCGCCGACACGACGGCAGCATCCGCGACACCGTCGCGTATTCGATCGTTGCCTCGGAATGGCCGGCGCTGCGGGCCAAGCTTGCGGCAAAAAATGGGGTGCTGAAGTAGGTTGGGTTGACCCACGGATTTCGCCCGGGGGGAAGCCCAACGCCATCGCGGGTGCTGCTCAACGATTTCGCGCTGCGAAACCCGCAGCGATGCGCGCATGATGTTGGGCTTCCGCCGATGGAGCCGGCATCAACCCAACCTGCGGCAGCGGGCTATTGCGCCGGCTCGCCCGCGACCACGTCCGGAGTGATCTTCATGATGGATTGCCGCACCTCGCGTGCCAGGATCAGGCGCGCATCGTGTGCAACATCGTTCAATACCGTGTCGAATCCCAGCTTGCCGTCGGCGTCGGCCCAGACAATGCGCCGCTCGCGCAGTTTCTGGATGAAGCCGCGGAACAGGCTCTTGTCGAAAAACTCCGGGGCACTTTGCTGGTACAGCAGCGACAGGCGTTGCGCCGCGAGCTGGCACAGATTCTCCAACTGTCCCGCGTTCAGGGTGTTCGGGCCGTTCTTCACCAGCGCCGCGACTGCGATGTAGTAGCGCTCGAATGCCTGCAGCAGGCATTGTGCCAGCAGCCGCAGCTGATAGGCGTCGTCCTCGCGCCCCGTGGCCAGGTGGAGCGGACGTCCGTCATCGCCGCCTGCGAGCAGTCCGTGTGCGATCAGGAAATCGATCAGGGCGTCGATGCGCGTTGCGAAGCCATCCGTGTCCCATGGCAGGAACAGTTCGGACTGGATGAACGGGTAGACCGCGCGGCCGAGCCGCTTCACGGTATCCCGTCCCACGCGCCGATTGTTGATGAAGCAGCAAGCGACCCACGCGCCGGCCGCGAACAGATGCAGCACGTTGTTGCGGAAATACGAAAGCAACACCGCCTTCTCGCCCTCGACCGCCAGCACATCGCCCAACGGGTGCCCGATGCGTTGGATCCAGCCCATCTGCTCGGCGTAGGCGATGACGTCGGCGGGCGCCATCGGCGTCACCGTGGTGCGTTCCGAATACGGCAGTTCGGTCAGGATCGTCTTCATCAACTCGATCTGCGCCAGCAGATCGGTTTCAGCCAGCGCGTGGCGCGGCGCCGCCAGCAATGCCAGCGCGATCAGGTTGATCGGGTTGACGTCCACGGCGCTGTTGATCGCGATCTGGATACGTTCGGCCAGTGTGTCGATCACGCTTGGCAGCCATTCCGGCTTGGCGTCGCCGCTGGTCGCTTCGCGCCAGCCGGGCATGGCCGCGTCCAGCAACGGATTCAGCAAAACCGGTTCGCCGAAGTTGAGCGTGACACGCCCGTAGTGCTGGCGCAGGGCCTTGCGTCCGCCGCGCAGCAGCCCCAACCACGATTCCTTTTCCTTCTTCTGCCCCGACAGTTCGCCGATGTACGCGCGCCCTTCCATCAATTTTTCGTAGCCGATGTAGACCGGCTGGAACAGCACCGGCCGGCGCGGCGCGCGCAGGAACGCGCGGACCGTCATCGCCAGCATGCCCCCGCGCGGCGCCAACAGGCGGCCGGTGCGCGAACGGGTGCCCTCGATGAAGTATTCCAGCGGCACGCCGCGTTGCACCAGCTGGCTGACGTATTCGGAGAACACCACCGAGTACAGCGTGTTGCTCTTGAAGCTGCGGCGCAGGAAGAATGCGCCGCCGCGGCGCAGGAACGGCCCGAGCACCGGCAGGTTCAGGTTCACGCCGGCGGCAATATGCGGCACCACCACGCCGCTGGCGTAGAGCTGATACGACATCAATACGTAGTCGGCGTGGCTGCGGTGGCAGGGCACATAGACGACCTCGTGTCCGGGGGCGGTCGCGCGCACGCCATCGAAATGATGCATCGCAATGCCGTCGTACAGCTTGTTCCAGAAATTGGAAAGCAGGAACGACATCGAACGCACGAATGGCTGTGAATAATCCGCCGCGATTTCGCGCGCGTAACGTTCGGCGCGTTTCCAGGCCTTGAGGTCGGCAATGTTCTCCCTGGATGCGGTCGCGGCGATCGCGGCGCGCACGCCCTCTGCGCTCAGCACCGAGTCCATGATGGTGCGCCGATGTGAAAGGTCGGGGCCGATCACCGCGGTGCGCAGGCGCCGGAAGTGCACGCGCAATACCCGCGCCAGCTTGCGTTGCAGGCGTTCGATCCGCTCGCCCGAGGATTCCTCGCGCAGCGCGTTCAACGAAATCGGTGGCGAGAACCGGACGATGGTGTCGCGACCGTTCAGCAGCATCGCCAGAAGGCGCCGGAAGTGGCCCACCACCGCCCAGTTTTCCGAAAACAGCACGCTGAACCACCCGGACTTCCGGTTCGGCGCGCGACCCACGTAGATCGCGACCGGCATCAGTTGCACGTTGCGTTCGGGCGCGGCTTCCAGCACCCGCAACAATTGCCGGATGGTGCCTTGCGCGGCGTGGTCGCGGCCGCGCTGCTGCAACCAGCCGCCGGTGCCGCGCATCGCGAACATCGCGCGGCGACGTCTGCCCAGCCCCGGCACCAGCGCAAGCGGGCTGGGCATCCCCGCTTCGTGGCACGCACGTTCGAGGATCAGGCTGTCGGAGAAGCCGTTGCGCTCGATCACGTAGATCACCGGCGTATCCCGCGTCAGCAACGCGACGGGTTCTGCCGGGTCACGCTTGATCTTGATCCATGGCCCCAGCAGCGTGCCCCACAGCGCGCGCCACCAACTGGCGTGCACCAGCGCGTCGCGCGACAGGGTTTGGGTCATGACATGGGCCATCGGCGGAAAGGTTGACGGCGGGCGGGTCGGAACAGGCGAAGCTGGATTGTCCCACAGACACGCTGAAAGCAAGTGCGGTCGGGGTTCGGTTGCTGGCCGGCTGCGCCGGGACCAGACAGTCGCCCGTGCGCCGTCAGAAAAATGTCAGAAGTTCAGCTTCCGGTGCCGTGCTTCGATGCGGGTACGGCTTGTTTGGCGGTACTCGGCGATGGTGTTGCAGCGGGTGCGGGTGTGTTGCTGGCCGGCGTTGTTGCGGCGCCGGATGCAGATGCGGGCGCCACAGGTGTCGCGATGCTCGCGGAAGACGCCGGGTGCGCCTGGTGCCATGCTGCCAGCAAGGCGGCGTCGTACCAGTGTCCGTCCTGCTTCACCATCGGCCACTCACCGGCAATGGTTTTGCCCGCCAGACGCATGTCCAGCTTGACTGTCGCGTGTACGCCGTCGTTTGCGGCGACATCGATATCGGCATGGGTCAGGCTTTTGGCAAGGTCGAGTCCGTAGATATCGAGCAAACTTTCCAGACCGTTCCAGATGATCCCGTAATTGCGCATGCTGTGGGCGTAATCCAGCATGCGCCACTGCTGGAGTGTTTGCACGTGCAACTGGCGCGCGGTGGCGCAGATCAGGTTGATGGCCTTCTGCGCTTTGTTCGGATCGCCGAGGTCGGTGGTTTTGGACCACGCGATCATCGCATCCAGTCCCCGGGATGCCAGCGCCCTCTGCGCCGGCCCGAGCTGGGGCGACTCCGCGATCATCTGTTTGCCCGCGGCTTCCAGGATGCCGCCAAGGATCGGCATGGGGGGATTCTGGCCGCCATGCAGACGGGTCAGCTCGGGCTGCAGACGCTTGGCCAGCTCGGCCTCGGCGCCGGGCGCGGTCAACATCCGCATGATTTTCGCGAACTGCGTCTGCTGCGCCAGCGAGGCCGGTACCGGATGCGCATGCGCCTTGCGCCACTCCTCGCGCCATTGGGCGTAATCCACGGCCGGCAGACGGTTCTTCATCAGGCCGTCGAAATCGCCCATTGCGGTAAGGCGCAGATTGGTGGCGATGGCCTTGGCGGGGGTGGCGTTGCTGGGCGGCTGCGCGTGCTGGCAGGCCGCCAGCGACAGCGCGGCCGCGCAGGTCATGATGACCGCGCAGGCGCGCAGGCCGGACGACCAGTGAAGCTTTCCGTTTGGCATGCGCTGGAGTGTGGCGAAGGCGTGCGGCCCGCGCAAGCCGGGGCTGTCAACACCCGCCCGTGGCATCCTGTTGACCGGCGCTATCCCTGCGCCCGCTCGATTTGCGCGACGATGGCGGCAGCCGCCGCGCGCGGGTCGGTTGCGTTGCGGATCGGCCGACCGACCACGATGTAATCGGCGCCTCGTGCGACCGCGGTCGGCGCATCCAGCGTGCGTTTCTGATCATCGCCCGACCAGCCTGCCGGCCGGATCCCGGGGCACACCGCAAGCAGGTCCGGATCCAGCGCGTCGCGCAGGCGCGGCAGATCGGCGCCGGAACACACCACGCCATCGATGCCGGCGGTTTGCGCAAGGCGCGCACGCTGGATCACCACGTCGGCGGGTTCGCCATGGACACCCAGCGCGGCAAGATCGTTTGCATCGTTGCTGGTCAACACCGTCACCGCCAGCAACTTGAGCGAACCCTTTTCCGCGGCGGCAGCTTCCAGCATCGCACGGCTGTCGCAATGCACGGTTGCGAACGTGATCGGACGACCGGCCAGACCGCGCACGGCACCGGCGACCGTTGCCGGCACGTCGTGGAATTTCAGGTCGGCGAAAATTTGCTTGCCGCGCGCCGCAAGTTCGTCCAGCACCGCGAAGTAGTCGCCGCCGGCGAGCAACTCCAGGCCGACCTTGTAGAACGATACGCTGTCACCCAGACGGTCCATCCAGGCAACGGCTTCGCTGCGGCCGGGCACATCCAGCGCGAAGATCAGCCGATCGCGGGCGGGGATTCTGGCGCGTGCGGACATGCGCATTCGCGGTGGGGACATTGCGCCATTTTAAGCGCCCGCGCCGTGGCTTGGCGAGAAGGTCGCCGGGACAGTCCGCCGGCTGCGAGGGCACAGGTGTTGCTGCGCGCATTGCAAATCGATTGGGCGACGACGAAAGTTATACTCGCCCGCTGCCTTCCCGGTTTTGCGCCATGCTGCGATTTCTCTATACCGTCGCGATTTACCTCGCCACGCCGGTCATCGTGTGGCGATTGACCGCGCGCGGGTTCCGCTATCGCGGTTATTTCCAGCGCTGGCGCGAGCGCTTCGGACGTTTTCCCGACCCCGGGCTGCAGGAGAGCATCTGGGTGCATGCGGTCTCGGTGGGAGAGGTGAACGCGGCGCTGCCGTTGATCGAGGCGCTGCGTCGCCGGTATGCGCCACGTCCGATGGTGGTCACCACGGTGACGCCGACCGGCTCGGAGCGGGTGCGCGAACTGTTCGGGGACGAGGTGTTCCACGTCTATCTGCCTTACGACCTGCCGCGGGCGGTGAAACGCTTCCTCGATCGCATCCGGCCCTCGCTGGCGGTGGTGGTGGAAACCGAGATCTGGCCGAATCTTTTTCATCAATGCGGTCGACGCGGGATCCTTTTGGCTGTGGTCAATGCGCGCCTTTCGGAACGCTCCTTGCGCGGTTACAGGCCCGTGCGCCCATTGGTGCGCGCGGCGCTCGAAAACGTGGCGCTGGTCGCCGCACAATCGCAAGCGGATGCACGCAGGTACCGCACCCTCGGCGCGGTACCTGCGCGTGTGCACGTTTCCGGCAATCTCAAATTCGACAGATTGCTGCCCCAGGACGTGCGCGAACGTGGCGAGGAATTGCGCCGGCAATGGGGTGAAGCGCGGCCGGTCTGGATTGCAGCCAGCACCCACGAAAGCGAGGAACTGGCCGCGTTCGAGGCACACCTCAAGGTGCTGGCGAGAATGCCGGACGCGCTGTTGCTGATTGCGGCGCGGCACCCCGAACGCTTCCGGCTGGTGGAGCACGCCGCGCGCAATCTCGGTTTTGCCGTGGCCATCCATTCCGCGGGCGACGTCAATCCGGAAACCCAGTGTCTGGTGATCGACGCGATGGGCGTGATGATGCGTTATTTCGCTGCCGGCGACCTCGCGTTCATCGCAGGATCGCTGGTGCCGATCGGGGGACACAACGTGCTGGAACCCGCGGCGCTGTCAAAGCCCGTGCTGGTCGGCCCCCACACCTTCAATTTCGAGGAAATCACCCGCACCATGATCGACGCCGGCGGCGCGCGCCGGGTCGCCTCCGCCAGCGAACTGGGCACGGTCGTGCTGGAGCTGCTGCGCAACCCGGAAGAACGCGCGCGGATGGGCGCAGCGGCACACCTGGTGTTTGCCCGCGAGCGCGGCGCGGCGCGGCGCACCATGACATTGCTGGGCAGGGTTTTTGCGCGCGCACGCTACGAAGCAAGCGCGCACGCGACCCCGACCGATTGATCAAGCGCCGGCCCAGGGATGAACCATCAGGTGTGGCACGGGCTTGCCGCGGCGGTTTGCGGCGGCGAACAGCGAAGTTGGCCCGAAGGGCAAACGCCCGGATCGCGGGGTAAAACCGCGGCAGAGCCTGCCCCGGATTCGATCCGGGGCAGGCCCGGTTTGCGCACTACTGCAACAATCGGTTGACGGACTCGAGATCCTTCACCGACAGCATGCCGGCGGCGAACTTCAGGTTGAGCCGGTTGATCACCAGCGCGTGGCGGGCTTGCGAGTAAGAACTCTGCGCCTGAAACAGAACAGATTGGGCGTTAAGCACGTCGACGATGGTACTGGTACCGACCTGGAAACCTGCCTGGGTCGATTTCAGCGCCTCGTCCGCCGACGTGACCGCGGCTTTCTCCGCCTGTACCGAGCTGATGCCCGCGGCGATCGCGTTGAAGGCGTTGCGGGTGTTGCTGACAGTGGTACGGCGATCCTGTTCGAGCACGTCCTCGGCTTGATCGCGCTGGGCGATCGACTCACGAATCTGTGCCGCGGTGCCGCCACCGGCGAACAGCGGTACGCTCAGGACCAGGCCCACCGTGGTACCGGTGCTGCGATTGTCGGCGAATGGCCCATAGCCCACCTTGCCCCACGACGGATTGCGCGAGTAGCTGACCGATGCATCGAGTGTCGGCAGGCGTGCGGCGCGCGCGGTGGTCACGTTGTGCAGGGCGGCTTCCACGTTGTCGCGTTGTGCTTGCAAGGATGGATTGCTGGCGGTCGCGGTTGCGACCCACTTGTTGATGTCGTTCGGCTGCGGAGCACTCAGCGGTACCTTGTCGGTCAGCGCGTCCAGCGTGCCGGGCGTCTGGCCGGTGATCTGCTCCAGCGCCTGTCGGTCGTTGAACACCGTATTTTCGGCGCTGATGACTTCGGCGACCGCGATATCGTACGCAGCCTTGGAGTCTGCCACGGCCGTGATGGGCGCGAAACCGACATCGTACTTGGCTTGGGATTGGGCAAGCTGCTTCTTCAACGATGCCGCATTGGACTTGGCGAATTTCAACTGATCCTCGTCGGTCAGCACCGTGAAGTAAGCCTGTGCAACGCGCAGGATCAGATTCTGCCTGGCGGCGACAAGTTGCGCCTCCGATGCCTCTGCGCTGGCCTTGCTGGCGCGCAGTTGCGAGAACTTGCCCAGATCGAACAGAACCTGCTGCAAGCCGATCGAATCGGTGCGCGAACGTCCGCCCGTATGATTGGATGTGTTTACAAGTGTAGTGTTGCCGGTGGTCGCGTCCAGAACCGGTTGCGCTCCGGTCTGGATGCCATGGCTGTCGTTGAACGAAACTTGTCCGTTGATCTGCGGCAGCAGCAAGGATCGCGATTGCGCTTCGCTTGCCTGGCCGAATCTTTTCTGGGCTTCGGCCTGCTTCAGTACCGGATCGGACTGCAGCGCCTGTCGATAGACGTCCATCAGATTCTCGGCTTGGGCCGGGGCCGCGACGGCGAGGCTCAAGCCCATGACAACGGCAGCGGCGCACGCGCGCAGCGCGAATGGACGACGAAAAGCGATGGAGCGAGAGGTCATGTGTAACAATCCTTGGGCTGTGCGCGGCCGCGGACGGCCTTGGGTTACAAACGAAACGTCGGTTTGGGTTCGGCGCCTGCGAGATACGGAACGTCGGTTTCGAACAGGCGATCCTCGATCCAGCCGCCATCGCTGGCGTGCTGCAACAGCACCGCCTGCATCGCGGGCCCGACGCCGCGCACCACAAACATGCGTCCTGAAGGTTTCAACCAGCCGGAAAATATCGCGGGCAGTTCGGCCACCGCGCCGGTCACCGCGATCACATCGAAAGGCTCTGCGGGAGAAAAACCGGCGAGGGCGTCGGCGCGCAGGCATTCGACATTTTCGATGGCAAGTGCCTGCAATCTGGTCCTGGCGGCATCCACGAATTCCGCCCGGCGATCGATGCTGGTGACGCGCGCGCCCAGCCCGGCGAGGCACGCCGCGAAATAGCCGCTGCCGGTCCCTATTTCCAATGCGCGTTCCCCCGGCCTGGGCAGCAGTGCCTGCAGCATGCGGCCTTCGACCACGGGTTTCAGCATCACCTCGTCGTGGCCGAGCGGCAACGCGACATCGGCATAGGCGAGCGACCGGTATGCCTGCGGCACGAATGCCTCGCGCGGCAGCGTTCCCAGCACGTCCAAAACGCGCGCGTCCAGCACTTCCCACGGGCGCACCTGGTTTTCAACCATGTTCTGGCGAGCGGTCTCTAGGTTCATGTTCATTTCAATCAGTGGTTTCTGCGCGAATCAAAACCGCCGAAGTTGGAATCCGGCGGCGCGGCGCAGGCAATGCGTGCAGGGTGCCTGTTGTCTTGCTGTGCACGAAGTGCCGGAAGTCACCGCGCGTCCATGACACGGGTCATCCATGTCCGCACCTTCCAGGAAGCATGTTTCAAGCCAATGCTGTGTGCTGAAAATCCTTTTTCTATTCAATCACATACTGTTTAACGTCCGACAACAAGGGTGTTCGCGGACAGTCTGCGGACAGCGCGGACACGCAGGTCGCGATCGATTTTCACCGAGGCAATGTGTACTCGGGCGTATAATAACCATATGTAATCGGAATTGATGGCGGCACCAAATGAACGCTTTACCTGAACGCTGCAATGGCCCCGGGCGGCCCAAGGATCTGGAAAAGCGCGCCGCGATCCTGGAAGCGGCCAAGCGCCTGTTCCCGCAGCACGGTTTTGAGGGCACCAGCATGGACGCGGTGGCGGCCGAGGCCGGCGTGTCCAAACTCACCGTTTACAGCCATTTCGGCGGCAAGGAAGCGCTGTTCATCGAGACCGTGCGCTGCAAGTGCGACGGCATGCTGCCCTCCTCGATGTTCGAGGTGGACGTGCATGCGCCGGTACGCGGCCAGTTGCTCGGCCTCGCGCGCGCCTTCTTCGACCTGATGATGAGCGATGGGGCACTGGGCATGCACCGCACCCTGGTCGCCAGTTCGCAGCAGTCGCCCAAGCTCGCGAAGCTGTTCTGGGAAGCGGGGCCCATGCAGGTGCAGGCCGCGCTGGCTGCGATGCTGCAGAAGGAAGTCGAAGCGCACCAGCTCGACATCGCCGACACCCGGCGGGCGGCGTGCCAGTTCTTCGCCCTGCTCAAGGGCGAACACCACGCGCGCATGTGCTTCGGTTGCGGCAAACCCAGCCGCGAGGAAGCCGAGGCGCATCTGGAAGCCACGGTGGACATGTTCCTCAGGGCGTATTCTTGCGATCGTCCGTGATCGCGGCTTCGCTGTTGGTGCCTGCTGCGGGATCTGACCGTAGCGACCGCGCCTGAACTCAACCAGGCAGCGATCATGGACGATCGCACAAAGAACGTGCTTGAATGGTGGCTTGAAGCGGGGGTGCCGGCGTACATCCGGCTGAGAAACACCCTTGGAACCTGATCCGGTTCGCACCGGTGTAGGGAGCTTCGCCGCACGGCTCCGCTGTCGTGCGCCCGGCGCCGCCGTTTCGATACGCGAATCCATTCGCAACCGCCCGCACATCACTGTGCGGACTTTCCGCGAAGCTGGGTTCGCCGACCTCCACCAGAACCGGGACGATGCCGATGAATGCCCAACCCTCCGAACTGCTGCGCCAGGCGCAGACCCTTTCCGAAACCGTCACCTCGCCGATCCGTGGGTCGCGCAAGGTTTACGTGCGCGGCAGCCGCGACGACATCCGCGTACCGATGCGTGAAGTCGTGCTGGCCGATACGCCGGCGATGTTCGGCATCGAGGCCAATGCGCCGTTCACGGTGTACGACACTTCGGGGCCGTACACCGATGCCGCGTTCACCGCCGACCTCGTGGCCGGCTTGCCGAAGTTGCGCGCGGCATGGATCGCCGAACGCGGCGACACCGATGTGCTGCCCAACCGCACCTCCGAATTCGGCCGCCGTCACGCCGAGGCCGCGTTGCTGGCCGATGTGCGCTTTCCGAACCTGCCCAAGCCGCGCCGCGCGAAAGCCGGCGCCAACGTCAGCCAGATGCATTACGCGCGGCAAGGCATCGTGACGCCCGAGATGGAGTTCATCGCGATCCGGGAAAACCAGAAACTCGAAGCGCTGCGAGGCACTGCGCTGGCGCAGCAGCATCCGGGGCAGTCCTTCGGCGCAGCCATTCCAAAGGAAATCACGCCCGAATTCGTACGCGACGAAGTCGCCCGCGGACGCGCAATCATTCCCTGCAACATCAACCATCCCGAAACCGAGCCGATGATCATCGGCCGCAACTTCCTCACCAAGATCAATGCCAACATCGGCACGTCCGCCGTCACGTCTTCCATCGCGGAAGAAGTCGAAAAAATGGTGTGGTCGATCCGCTGGGGCGGCGACACCGTGATGGATCTTTCCACCGGCAAGTACATCCATGAGACGCGCGAATGGATCATGCGCAATTCGCCGGTGCCGATCGGCACGGTGCCGATCTACCAGGCGCTGGAAAAGGTCGGCGGCGATGCCGAGGAACTTACCTGGGAACTGTTCCGCGACACGCTCATAGAGCAGGCCGAACAGGGGGTCGATTACTTCACGATCCATGCCGGCGTGCTGTTGCGCTTCGTGCCGCTGACTGCAAAGCGCGTCACCGGCATCGTCTCGCGCGGCGGTTCGATCATGGCCAAGTGGTGCCTCGCGCACCACAAGGAGTCGTTCCTCTACACGCATTTCGAGGAAATGTGCGAAATCATGAAGGCGTACGACGTTGCCTTCAGTCTCGGCGACGGTTTGCGTCCCGGCTGCATCGCCGACGCCAATGACGAGGCGCAGTTCGCAGAATTGGACACGCTGGGTGAACTCACCGACATCGCCTGGAAGCACGACGTGCAGGTGATGATCGAAGGGCCCGGCCACGTGCCGATGCACCTGATCAAGGAGAACATGGAGCGCCAACTCGAAAAGTGCCACGAGGCGCCTTTCTACACTTTGGGGCCGCTGACCACCGACATCGCGCCGGGCTACGACCACATCACCTCCGCGATCGGCGCGGCCATGATCGGCTGGTACGGCACCGCGATGCTTTGCTACGTCACGCCCAAGGAACATCTCGGCTTGCCCGACAAGAACGACGTGCGCGATGGCATCGTCGCCTACAAGATTGCCGCGCATGCAGCGGACTTGGGCAAGGGTCATCCCGGTGCGCAGGCGCGCGACAACGCATTGTCGAAGGCGCGTTTCGAGTTCCGCTGGGAAGACCAGTTCAACCTCGGTCTCGATCCCGACAAGGCCAAGGAGTTCCACGACGAAACCTTGCCCAAGGACGCCGCCAAGACCGCGCACTTCTGTTCCATGTGCGGCCCCAAATTCTGCTCGATGAAGATCACCCAGGACGTGCGCGACTACGCGCGCGAACACGGGGTCGATGCCGCCGAGGCGCTGAACGAGGGCATGGCCGAGAAAGCCGCCGAGTTCCGCGAGCAGGGCGGCGAGGTGTATGGCCCCGGGTGATCGTCGGCGTCCATCGTTCCCATTGAAAGGATGAGTTGGTGCCCGTCATGGAGGCGGGGTTAAACTGGACATTCCGCCCGCAAGGCCGAACGAGAAGGAGTTCCGACATGGCCGCCAAAGAAAAACCTTTCCTGACCGACATCAAGACCATCCGCGAACGCGCGCGCGCGCATATCCATCAAGGTGCGATCACGGAGGGTTACAAGGCTGACCGCAAGACCGTGATCAAGCTGCTGAACGAAGCGCTGGCCACGGAGATCGTGTGCGTGCTGCGTTACAAGTATCACTACTACATGGCGTCCGGCATCAACGCCAAGAGCATCGCGGCCGAGTTCCTGGAACACGCCAATGAGGAGCAGGGCCACGCCGACCAGATTTCGCAGCGGATCACCCAGCTCGAAGGTGCGCCCAACCTCTCGCCCGAGGGGCTGCTCACACGCAGCCACTCCGAGTATGTCGAGGGCGACGACCTGGTGGACATGATCAAGGAAGACCTGGTCGCCGAGCGCGTCGCGATCGAGAGCTACAGCGAGATGATCCGTTACATCGGCGACGGCGATTCCACCACGCGCCGGATGATGGAGGAAATCCTCGCGATGGAAGAAGAGCACGCCGAGGATCTTTCGACCATGCTGGCCGATCTCGGCCACAAGGGCGAACCCGCCAAGCCGCGCGGTCCGAAGCGCATATAGCGCACACGATTTCGGTTCAGCGACGCGGCTTTGCTCGATGGGTGGGCGTTGCATTCCATGGGTCGTTGGCCATGGGCGAGGCGGCGCGCTTGCGACCTGCCGGTGGCAGGTCGCGCGACGGCGAGCGCCCGGAGCATGGAATGCGCAGGGCCGGAGCAACACCGTGAGACATGCAAGTCGAACGGATGTTGCCGGCGCCATCCGCTGCCTGAGCGGTTCAGTGGCGCGGCTTTGCTCGCAAGACAACGCGCACGCGTTGTCGCTTCATGGCACACTCGTGCGACCGGACCCGGGAGGACAACGCCATGACCCGCATCATCGCCGCCGTGCTCGTTGCTGCAGGACTGATCGCCGGCGGCTGGTTCATCGGCAGCGGCTTCGAACATTCGCGCAACGAGCGTTTCGTCACGGTGAAGGGTTTGGCCGAGCGGGACGTCAAGGCCGATATCGCCTTGTGGCGGATCCGCTTCGTTGAAACCGGCGACCAGCTCGCCCAGGCGCAAGCTGCGGTGCAGCGCGATGACTCGGCCGTCGTGGCGTTTCTGCAACAACGCAAGCTGGGCAAGGACGCGATCGCGTTCCGCAACGTGCAGGTCACCGACCGCGCCGCGCAGATGTACGGAAACGCCCAGTACAAGACCCGCTTCATCGTCACCGGTACCATCATGGTGCGCACCAAGGACGTCGATGCGGTCGCCGCCGCCGCGCAAGACACCGGCGTGCTGATCGCGCAGGGCGTGGTGCTGGGCGACGCCAATAGCGGCAATGGCGAAGGCCCGACCTACCTGTTCGACGGCCTCAACGCGTTGAAGCCATCGATGATCGCGGAAGCCACCCGGAATGCGCGCGCCGCGGCCGAGCAGTTTGCGCACGATTCCGGCAGCAAGCTCGGCGGAATCCGGCGCGCCAACCAAGGCGTGTTCCAGATCCTGCCGCGCGACAAGGCACCGATGCTGCAACAGGACAAGCAGGTCGACAAGACCGTGCGCGTGGTTTCCACGCTGGATTACGAGCTGGTGGACTGACCGGTCGCGCCAGGCGCACTTCTGTAAGCAGCTTTTGTGGGAGCCTGCCTGCAGGCGACCGCGGAACTCCTGGCCATGGGCAGTGTTGATCGCGCGCAGGCGCGCTCCTATGAATTGCGTTGCCTTGGTTTGGTGCGGTGCGTTGGCGTTGCATTCCACGGATCGTCGGGCCACGGATGGCGTGGGTAACGCCCTTTCAATTCCTTTTTCACTTCGGCGTAGGTGTGTTCCCAGAATCCTCGCAGGTCCTGCGTGACCTGGATCGGGCGGCCGGCGGGCGACAACAGGTGCAGCATCACCGGCACCCGACCGTTCGCGATGCGCGGCGTTTCGACGAGCCCGAATAGTTCCTGCAATTTCACCGCCAGCACCGGAGACGCTGCTTTGCACCCCTCTCCCCCCGGGAGAGGGGTTGGGGGTGAGGGTACGGGTTCGCCCGGTGCAGCCTTGCGCGAGCGCGCACCCTCACCCACCCCTTCGGGGCACCCTCTCCCTTCGGGAGAGGGGAGAAAATCGTCCGCATGCGCGATGGTGTAGTCGAGTTTCACGAATCGCCCACTTGGCACCCTGATCGCGTCCGGTGCCATCTCGTCCAGCAACTTGCGTTGGGCCCAATCGATCAAACTCGAAAACGCGTTCGACAAATCCGCGGTCGACAGCGCGCCCAACTTGCGTTTGCCTTGCAATGCGGGCGCAAGCCAGGTCTCCAGTGACCCCAGCAACGTCGCATCGGAAACATCCGGCAATTGCGCTTCCGGCATCGCGCGGCGCAGCCATGCGACGCGTGCGCGCAGGCGGGTGGCCGCATCGTTCCACGGCAACGCGGTGATCCCGCGCGATCTGATCGTTGCCAGCAAGGCCGGCAATGCGTCGCCGGCGTTTGTCGGAACCGCACGGCTTTCAAGCACGATCGCATCGAAACGGCGCTCCTCGAATGCTTCCGCGACGTCGTTCGCATTCATCCTCAGCATGCGTTCACGCACGAAACGTTGCGGGTAGTCGCGTTCGAGCAGTGCAAAGTCGAAGGGCGCGGCCGTGAGTATCAAGCTGTCACGCGCATCGAAGCGTGCTTCGACAACCACCAGCCATGTTTCGCCGAACAGTGTCGAGGCCTCGTGCAGGCGAGCGCCGCGGCCGTTGGCGAGCAAATAACGACGCGGATCCTTCCCGTCCTGTTTCGCGGCGCGATCGGGAAAAGCGTGCAACAGCAGGTTGCCTACGCTCAGCGCATCCGGCGTTCCGCTGGCGGCGTGGCGTATACCGAGGCGCTTGCGCCAACCGCGCGCAGCCTGCTCGATCGCGGACAACGAGCCGGCGTCAGCGTCGCACGCCGCACGCGCACCGCCGTCACGCCAACGGTGCAAGGCTTCGACACGTGCGCGCAGATCGTCATTGAATGCGCCGCGCAGCGGCGAGCGCGCACCCAGCAATGCCAGAAGATCGGCCACGAGGGCGCGTCTCGCATCCGGCGCACGCAGCGCCGCGGCGGCCATGCGTGGATTCGCACCCAGCTGCAGCATCTCGCGCCCCAGCGGCGTGATGCGCAACCCCGCATCAAGTGCACCCAGCCGTTGCAGCAGGTCGCGTGCGGCAGACAGGGCGCCCGCGGGTGGCGCATCCAGCCACGCCAGGGGCGATGCCGCGTCTGCGCCAACGCCCCACGCGGCGAGTTCCAGCACAAGGCCCGATAGTTCGGCTTGCGCGATTTCGGGGGTGCGAGCGGGTTCGAGGCGACGGCTTTGCGACCACAGCCGGTACGCAACGCCGGGCGCGACGCGCCCCGCGCGACCGGCGCGTTGATCCGCCGAAGCCTGCGAAATGTTGACGATTGCAAGCCGCGGCAAGCCCGACGCCGGATCGAAGCGCGGCTCGCGCGCCAGCCCCGCATCGACCACGGCGCGCACGTCCGGCACGGTGATCGAGGATTCGGCGACGTTGGTCGCGAGAATCACGCGGCGCGTGTTCGGGTCCGCACGCGTCAGTGCAGCTTGCTGGTCCGCAAGCGACAGTTCGCCGTGGAGTGGCAGAATCTCGATAATGTCCGAAGTTTTCCCTCTCCCGGAGGGAGAGGGGAGCGCGTTTTCAAGCACCCTCTGCGCCTGCGCAACCTCGTGCCGGCCCGGAAGGAACACCAGAATATCGCCTTCGGTTTCGGCGAACGCCTGTTGCACGACGCGCCGCAGATGCGCGAGTTCATTTTCCCCACGCCGCAGGGCGGGATATTCGATGCGCACCGGAAACGCGCGGCCTTCGCTGCACACCATGGGCGCCGACATCCATTCGGCTATGCGCGTGCCATCCAGCGTCGCCGACATCACCACGATGCGCAGGTCGGGGCGAAGCGACGCCTGCACATCCAGAGCGAGCGCGGCGCCCAAATCACCGGCCAGATGGCGTTCGTGGAATTCATCGAACACGATCGCGCCGACGTCCGGCAATTCCGGATCGTCTTGCAGCATGCGCGTCAGGATGCCTTCGGTGACCACCTCGATGCGCGTTTTCCCGGACACGCGCGATTCGAAGCGGATGCGGTAGCCGATCGTCTGTCCGACTGCCTCGCCGCGCTGGGCGGCCATGAATTCCGCCGCCGCGCGCGCCGCGATCCGGCGCGGCTCAAGCATCACGATCTTGCGACCAGCGAGCCACGGCTCGTCCAGCAATGTGGGGGGCACCTGCGTGGTCTTGCCGGCGCCCGGCGGCGCTTCCAGCACCAGCCGCGGATTCACGGCCAGCGATACGCGAATACGCGGCAGCAGCGACGCAATGGGAAAATCATTCGCTTCGACATCCATCGGGTGGATTGTAGGCGTTGGCCGTGCAGCGGTCACAAGCTGGATTCCGGGTCCCGCGCTGCGCGCGATCCCGGAATGACGACACGATTTGTTACGCTCTCCCGAGTCCCGAGTCCCGAGTCCCGAGTAGAGCCATGCATCTGATCGATATCGGCGCCAATCTCACCCACGAATCGTTTCGCCACGATTTCGATGCGGTGCTGGAACGTGCGCGCAAGGCCGGCGTGGAGCGGATGGTGGTCACGGGGGCATCGCGAGCGGGCAGCGAACATGCGCTGGAGCTCGCGCGCGAATATCCCGGTACGCTTTATGCGACCGCGGGCGTGCATCCGCATCACGCTGGCGACTACGGCGCGGAAACCGATGCGCTGATACGCGCACTGGCGCGTGAACCGGAAGTGGTCGCCGTCGGCGAAACAGGTCTCGATTATTTCCGCGACCTGTCGCCGCGCCCGGCGCAGCGCGCGGCGTTCGAGCAACAGCTCGCGATCGCGATCGATATGCAGATGCCGTTGTTCCTGCACCAGCGCGATGCGCACGACGACTTCCTCGCCCTGCTGAAAGCCGCGCGCGACCGCGTGCCGGCGGCGGTCGTGCATTGCTTCACCGACGAACGCCGCGCGCTGTTCGATTACCTTGATCTCGATTGCCACATCGGCATTACCGGCTGGATCTGCGACGAGCGCCGCGGCACGCACCTGCGCGAATTGGTGCGTGAAATTCCGGCCAACCGGCTGCTGCTGGAAACCGACGCGCCCTATCTGCTGCCGCGCGACATTCGGCCGCCACCGCCCGACCGGCGCAACGAACCGATGTACCTGAAGCACATTTGTGAAACCGTCGCACGCGGGCGTGGCGAGGATCCCGTGGTCACCGCGGCGAACGCGACCGCGGCCACGCGTGTGTTTTTCAGTCTGCCGCAATAGTCCGCGCGACCGAAGGTAAACCCCTCTCGCATCGGGAGAGGCGGCGCGAAGCGCTGGGGTGAGGGTACGAATACGCGCATTGCAGAGACTTCGCGCGAGTCCGAACCCTCACCCGCCCCTACGGGGCACCCTCTCCCGGAGGGAGAGGGGAAAACGAGGGTTACGTGACGCGCCCCGCGCGGACTGCGATATCCCAGCGCACCGGTCGTATCTGCTCGACATCGCCCCACGCGGCAAGCAGCCTGTCCGCGATCGCGGCGATCGCATCGTTGCCCGTGAGCTTGAGATGACGTTGCGCCGCCGACCACGAAGCCAGGTAGGCCAGCAATTGCCGCGCATCCCAATCGACGCGCATTTCCATGGCGGGCGCTGCAACGGGCGCGAACGGGATCTCCAGCGAGGCGTAGCCTTCATCGACCAGCCGTCGTTCCGGCGACCAGTACTGGCCGAGGATGTCGTCGTACAAATGCGCGATCACCGCATCGACAGCGGACGTCGCGCTGCAGTTCGCGTAGCACCAGGCTGCGAACAAAGCGCCCGGTCCGGCGACCCTCCGCACCTCGCGGATGAAGGCGGGCAAATCGAACCAGTGCAGCGCCTGCGCGATGGTAACGGCATCGACCGAGTGATTCGCGATCGACGTGCGCTCCGCGGCTTCATTCCTGTATTCGATGTGTGCGTGCGCGACCGCGTTGCCGAGTTGTTTCTCGCTGGGATCGGTTGCGATCACGCGTTCGAAATGCCGTGCCAGTGCCACGCTGGCCTGGCCGTTGCCGCAACCCGCGTCCCATGCACAATCGTGCGTGGGTGCTTCGGTCGCAATCCACTCGAACAACGCGTCGGGGTACCGCGGCCGCGCCTGCGCATACAGGTCGGCATGGCCGGAGAAATGATCCTTGAAGTTCATGGCAACGTTCTGCCTGGTGTGCGCGCGGCACGATTTCCTGCAGCCCGATAGGTGCCCGGAGCGAGTTCGCCGAGCGCGTGCTCACCGATGCGCGTGCGGATGAGGCGCAGCGTCGGCAGTCCGACCGCCGCGGTCATCCGCCGCACCTGGCGATTGCGGCCTTCCCGGATCGTGAGCTCGATCCATGCATCCGGCACGGTCTTGCGAAAGCGCACCGGCGGATCGCGCGGCCACAACCAATCCGGTGCGCGTTGCAGTGCGCGCACGTCTGCCGGACGCGTCATGCCATCTTTCAATTCGACGCCATCCCGCAAGCGTTGCAAGGCGGATCGATCCGGTGTGCCCTCCACTTGCACCAGATAGGTCTTCGGCCATTTGTGGCGTGGATCGGTGATGCGATGAGCGAGCGCGCCTTCATCCGTCAGCAACAGCAAGCCCTCGGAATCGAAATCCAGTCTGCCGGCAGGATACACATTCGGCGGCAGGTGGAATTCTGCCAGCGTGCGCCGCGGCTGCCCGCCGTGGTCGGTGAACTGACACAGCACGTTGAACGGTTTGTTGAACAGGATGAGCATCACGTGTGTCGTCGGCGACGCATGCGGGTTCCCGGTCCTTTGCATCGCGTCGTCGAAGATCGGGAGATTGCGGGATGCAGCATGCCAGTGTACCGAGCTGGCGGCTCGCGGCTCTGACAGTTGCGGGGATACCCGTCAGCTTGAAAACGATCGCATGCGGGTGCCGCGGGACCGCTGGTTGGCCGCACACGAGGGTTGCGATGCTGCCGGCCGGAAAGGTGAAGGTGCTGCCAGACTGCTCAAGGCTGCTGTAAAGGTAACTTGACAACCTTTCGGGAGCGAGCGTAAAGTAATGTCAAGTCTGCTTGACACAAGAGATCGCTCACGTCGCGTCACTTCGCAATGTGGGACCAGCCCGCCAAGTTGGACCGGAGAATTGCGGATTTCCTGGGCCAGCTGCAAGCCCACGCTGCATGCGGGAGCGGGTGTGATGGCATCGACATACGAGAAAAACCGGGCTTCAACTTGTCAAGTATACTTGACACAACAAGGTTCCGAAGTTAGGGTGCGCGGGCACAACAGACGGCCCATCAGGCAGAGCGAACATGGTCGGTACGTGGGGCATCAGGAAAATGGACGAGTGGCCGACATGGCAGCGCTGGGGAACCTGGCTGCTGGGTTGCGCGCTGTACGCGGGCTCGTTTTGGGTGTTGTTCGCGAACGACGGCCTCGGCATCAGGGTGGTGGCACTGGTCGGGCTCTGCGTGGGCTTGCTGGTGCTGACGTACGCATCCCGGGCGGTGCTGAACGAGCGGATGCGAACCGTCGATCGCCGGTACGTGCGTGCGGTGCTGCCCGCGTTCCTCGTGTACATCGTGATGGCACTGTACGTATGGCCACTCGCGGACCGCACCACCACGCACTGGCTGAAGGCGGTCCTGGTGCTGCTGCCGGCGCTGCCGATGGTGTACGTGGCGTGGGCGGTGATCCGCTACGTCAACCGCTGCGACGAACTGGAGCGCCGTCAGCAGCTGGAGGCCGCCGGCATCGCGGTAGTGGTGGTGGGCCTGGCCAGCATGGTGCTGGGTTTGCTGGCAGCCGCCCGGTTGATCCACGTGAATGGCGCACTCGCGCTGATTCTGGTGTTGCCGGCATTGTGCTGCGTGTGGGGGATGGTGTGCAGCTGGTCGAAGTGGCGGAACCGTGCGCGATGAAGAACCGCGTACGCCAGTTGCGCGAGGCCCGTGGCTGGTCTCAAGGCGCGCTGGCCGAACATCTCGATGTTTCGCGACAAACCGTCAATGCGATCGAAAACGGCAAATACGATCCCAGCCTGCCGCTGGCCTTCAAGCTGGCGCGGCTTTTCAAACAACGCATCGAATCGATGTTCGATCCGGATGAGGAACGCTGAATGAAAATGAATTCGCGCATGCTCATGCGCATCGTGGCGGTAGTGATCGTGCTCGGCATATTCGGCTGGCAGTGGTGGGGCAAGCACCACGGGCAACGTGCCACTGCGGATGCGGGCGCGCACGCGAGCGCAAGCGCGTCCGTGGCCGTTGCAGCCGTGCCTACCAAGCCGGTGAAACCGGCGCCGCCGGCAACCCTGAAGATGGGTACGCTGACATTGACGGCCTGTCAGCTGAAGCGACCGCACAGCGCCGTGACCGTGCCGGCGTTCTGCGCGAAGTTTCCGGTTCCGGAAAACCGCGCCAATCCGGATTCGCGCACGATCGACCTGAAGCTCGCGATCGTCAAGAGCGACTCGCAGCTGCCACAAAAGGATATGGTGGTGTACCTCGCCGGTGGGCCCGGGCAGTCCGCCATCCAGACCTATCCCGAGTTGGCCGGTGCGCTCGCGCCGCTGCTCAAGCAGCACGACGTGTTGTTGCTGGACCAGCGGGGCATGGGCGGTTCACACCTGCTGAGCTGCCCCGAAACCGGTGCGGCGATGATGAAGCTGGCGAAGCAACCGTTCGATCCGCAGCGCACCAGGGCGGTGACCGCACAGTGCCTCGCGGAAGTGGAGAAGACCTCCGATCCGCGCTTCTACACCACCAGCGACGCCGTGACCGATCTTGAAGCCGTGCGCAAGGCATTGGGTTCACCGAAGTTCGATCTGATCGGCGTGTCCTACGGTACGCGCATGGCGCAGCAATATGCGGGCGCGCATCCCGACGCCGTGCGCAGCATCGTGCTGGATGGCGTGGTGCCGAACACGATGATCCTCGGTGAAACTTTCGCCGAAGCGCTGGAACATTCCCTGAAGCTGCAGGCTGCCGCCTGTGACGAGGCACCGGCGTGCAAAAAGGCCTACGGCGACTGGTATCAGACGCTGCACACCCTGCAAGGCAAGCTTGAATCGCAAGCACCGCGACAGATCACGTTCAACGATCCGCGCACCTTCAAGCCGGAGACCCGCACCCTCACCGCCAGCACATTGGCGATGGTGGTGCGCCTGTTTTCCTATTCCACTGCAACCGCCGCGCTGTTGCCGTTGGCGGTGGACGAGGCTGCCAAGGGCAATTACGCACCGTTGCTGGGCCAGTCGCAGATGATCACCGGCGACCTCTCGGGCAGCACGAAAGATTCGATGGCGGGCATGTCGGTGGTGTGCAGCGAGGATGCATCCTTCCTGAAGCCGCGCCCGCAGGATGCGGACACCGTGCTTGGCGACAAGCAGATCGAGGAACTGCAGGCGATTTGTTCGGTGTGGCCGCACGGATCGGCGCCGAAGGATTTCCACGCGCCGTTCAAATCATCGACTCCGGCCTTGTTGATCTCGGGCGGCCGTGACCCGGTGACGCCGCCGGATTACGCCGCCGAAGTGTTGAAGGGCTTGTCCGACGGCCGTTCACTGGTGGTGAGGGGCCTAGGCCATGCCGAAGCCATCGGCGCCGGTTGCATGCCCAAGCTGGTGGCGGAGTTCGTGGACAAACTCGACCCGAAACGACTCGATGCGACATGCCTGAAACGGCTCGGGCCGCTTCCCGCGTTCGTCGATTTCAACGGAGCAGCGCCATGATCGAAGTGAAAGATCTGCACAAGGCTTTCGGCACGGTGAAAGCCGTCGATGGCGTCACCTTCGCCGCGCGCGATGGCGAAATCACCGGTCTGCTCGGCCCCAACGGCGCCGGCAAGACCACCACCCTGCGCATGCTGTATACCCTGATGAAACCCGATTCCGGCAGGGTGTTGGTGGACGGCATCGATGCGGCGGCCGATCCCGCCGCGGTGCGCCGCCGCCTCGGCGTGCTGCCCGACGCGCGCGGACTGTACAAGCGGCTTACCGCGCGCGAGAACATCGATTACTTCGCGCGTCTGCACGGCATCGAGACGCAACTGATGCACCAGCGCCGCGAAACGTTGATCGATGCGCTGGAGATGCGCGATTTCCTGGATCGCCGCACCGAAGGATTTTCGCAAGGCCAGCGCGTCAAGACCGCGATTGCACGGGCGCTGGTGCACGATCCGAAAAACGTGATTCTGGACGAGCCCACCAATGGCCTCGACGTGATGGCCACCCGCGGCTTGCGCACGTTCATGCGCAACCTGAAGGCGGAGGGTCGCTGCGTGCTGTTTTCCAGCCACATCATGCAGGAGGTCGCGATGCTGTGCGACCGCATCGTGGTGGTCGCGGCGGGGCGCGTGGTCGCCGACGAAACACCGGACGCGCTGCGTGCGCAGACCGGCGAGGCCAACCTCGAGGAGGCATTCGTGAAGCTGATCGGCACCGAAGAAGGATTGGCGGCATGAAAACGGCCAGTCGAATGCAGTCCCGGTTGCAGGAGAGTGCCGCATGAAAGCGATGCTGACGATCTGGCGGAAAGAGATCCGCGAAAACCTGCGTGACAAACGCTCGGTGTTCAGCGCATTGGTATATGGGCCCTTGTTCGGACCGGTGTTTTTCGTGCTGATGATGAATACGATCGTCAGCCACCAGATGAAAAAGGCCGAGGGCCCGCTGAAGGTCCCGGTGATCGGCGCGCAATACGCACCGAACCTGATCGACGCCCTCAAGCGACAAGGCCTGGCGCCGCAACCACCGATCTCCGACCCCGACAAGGCGGTGCGCGATCGCGATACGGACGTGGTGCTGCGCATTCCGGCCAGCTATCCGAAAGCATGGAACCGTGGCGAACCGGCCCAGGTCGAAGTGATTTACGACGCATCGCAGCAGGGCAGCAGTACGCCCACCGATCGTCTGGAAGGCATGCTGAAAAGCTACGGCCGCCAGCAGGGCGCGTTGCGACTGTTGGCGCGCGGGCTGTCGCCCAGTGTTGCCGCGCCGCTGGCGATCAGCAAACGCGACCAGTCCACGCCGCAGTCGCGCGCTGGCTTGCTGCTCGGCATGTTGCCGTATTTCTTCGTGTTCGCCGTGTACATCGGCGGCATGTATCTGGCGATCGACCTGACCGCCGGCGAACGCGAACGGCAATCGCTGGAACCCCTGTTCGCCAATCCGGTGGCGCGTTGGCGCATCCTGGCCGGAAAACTTGGCGCAATCTGCACTTTTTCGCTGGCCAGCCTGGTGCTGACGGTCATCGCGTTTTCGATCGCGGGACATCTGTTGCCGGCGCAGAAGCTCGAAATGGCGTTCGATCTCGGCCCCGGTTTCATGGCCGACGCGATCCTGCTGGAACTGCCGTTGATCGCGCTGTTCGCCGTGCTGGAAACCCTGGTGGCGGCGTTCGCCAAGAGCTACCGCGAGGCGCAGACCTACCTCAGTCTGCTGATGCTGGTCCCGATCCTGCCGTCGCTGGTGATGAGCCTGATGCCGGTGAAGCCTTCGCACTGGATGTACGCGGTGCCGCTGCTGGGCCAGCAGATCGGGATCAGCGACCTGCTGCGCGGCAGCCGCGTGCAAGCCGGTGACATCGGGCTTGCGCTGGTGTGTGGGTTCGCCGCGGCCGTGGTCATCGGTCTCGTCACCGCGGTGGTCTACCGATCGGAGCGCCTCGCGATTTCGGCGTGATCGCAGCGGCCGTCAATGGACAGACGGCCGCAACGCCTTTTGATTTGCCGTATCAGGCACCAGCTTGAGGTTCAGTTTGCGACCGTCGGCAAACACCAGGTGCAGCGGCGTGCCGGGCTTGGCATGCTTGACGTGTTCGACCAGCCACAGCGCAGCAAGCCGGACGGCGGGGGTGGCATCGACGCTGACGATCTTGTCGCCCTTCTTCAGCCCGGCGTTGGCCGCAATGCCGTTCGCCTTCAGTCGCACCACGGTGAAGGCGGCATGATCGAGTTTGACCGCGATGAATCCGGCTGACGCGGTGCTCGACGGCAAGGTGAAGTGCGGCCGCGGCATCAAATACATGGTTCCCTGTCGGTAGTCGAAGCTGGCATCGAAATGGCGCCACACGGGCAAGCCCAGGTTGCCGGCCTCGCTGGGGTTGCTGGTCGAGCCGGCGTTGGGTGGTGTCAGTTCGCCAGGCTGATCTGTCGGTACGTCCAGTCCGCCGATGCGCAGTGACCGGATCCAGGCGGAATGCGTCGTGAACATTCCGCCCTGCCCGCCGTTTTCCGCGGGGACCCCCTTCAGGTAATACGCGGCCAGTCCTTCACGCCTGGCCCATTGCGGGAACACCATCAACGGCCCGCTGTTGCCGGTGTCCACGCCGAAGATGCCACGCCTGCCATCCAGTTCGGCCTTGATAAGAGGCATGTCATCGGTGAACCGGATCGGCACCTTGCGCGCGCCAACCGGCGCCGTGAACTTGTCGAACGGTTGCAGCACCATTTGCTGTTTGTCGAAATCCAGCGTGACCGCGAAACGTTCGAATACTTCCAGTCCGAGAACCCCGGCGATGGGTGCGCCGTCGCCAAGGTCAGTCACCACCGGCGGCAGCGGCAGCACCAGGAACGACTGGTTGTCGATTTCGGCGCCGCCCAGTTGCAACTTGTCGACGCGCGCGTAGCTCAGGGCGGTACTGCCTGATCCGGCGCCGAAGCTGCGGCCTGCGCCCGCCGACTTCAAGCCGATCCGCGCGGCCGTTTGTGGAGTCAGGATCGCGTGGCCGCCGGTATCCAGAATGAACGGGAAAGGCCCCTTGCCGTTGATTTTTGCCTCGACCAGCAGCTTGGTGTTGCCGAGCCGGAAGGGAATGGCGGCACGCGATGCACCGCCGCGGATATGTGCGTCGGTGACGGCGTCGCCGGGGCGTTTCAGCGCGTCGGGCTGCAACGTGTCGAGCAAGCGATATTGCCTGATTGTCGTCACGTCGGCATTGGCCGGATTGCCGACATCGCTCGCCATCCGGAACGGCAGCTCCAGGCCATCAACCTTCCGGTAGTTGGCGAAACGGGTGGTCACGGTCTGGAACGAGCGCAGCATCACCGTGCGTGCCAGCAAATGGCTGGAAGAATCGATCCAGAGCGTTACCGTGCGACCCCGCGGCGGCGTTGCATCGACGCGATCGTAGTTGACACCACGTTCGGTGGTTGGTGCCAGAGCCTTCAACGTGGCAGGCAGTTCCTGCAGCGCGCAGTAGCCGCGTCGTGCCAGCCAGCGATCGGTCACGGTGAGCGTGTCCGCCTCGCGGGAATTCAGGGAATGCACCTGCCCCGAGCGATCCTGTCGCCACGCGCCATGCGCATCGATGCCACCGGCATCGGTGTACGCAGGAAATTTCTCCCGGTTGCGCCGAAGGCCATCACGCAGGTCGACCAGGCTGTGGATTTGTCCGTCCATGCCGTCGCTGCGGATGGCGCCGGTGCCCGATATCGCGGCGACGTGTTGCCAACGGGAACCGCCTTCGGCGGCGCACATCATGGTCAGGACCGATTGTGGGGTCGCGGCGGACGCGATGGTCGCGGCTGCGCACAGGCCGAGCAGAGTCAGCGTCAAGGGAACACGGATGCGCACAGGCAACCCTCGTTTGGGTAGAAGACCCGCCAGCATAGTTTCGCCGCGGTGCCGGCGCTTGCACGCAAATGATCTTTCAGGACGGTTTTTGCGTGCGTTGCCGCCAGGCGCGGGGCGTTTCGCCGGTGACGTGGCGAAACACGCGCGAGAAATGGCTTTGGTCTGCAAACCCGGCATCCAGGGCGATGCTTGCGATTGGACGGCGCGATGCCGAGAGCGCATCGCAGGCGCGGCGTACCCGCAGATGGCGCAGGTAATCGCCGACCGTGAATCCGGATGCGCGATGAAAGCTGCGGGCAAGGTGCGCGGGATGCACCCCGGCGAGCGATGCCAGTTCCGTGATCGACGGTGAGCGGTATGGATCGTCGTTCAGTTTTTCGAATACGCGCGTCATCCATGCCGGGATCCCGGAGTAGCGGGGCTGCCGGCACGCCAGCGCGACCAGTTCCAGCGTGGCGGCTTGCAACGCCAGCGGCGCCGCATCGTCGGTGCCGGCGAGTTCGCGTTCAATCCGGGATTGCAGGGGCGCCGCACCCGCCAAGTGCAGCTTGCGGTAGTCGCCAAACAGGTGTTCGATGGCGGCGTCGTTGCCGAGTGCGCGATCGAAATGGATGTTGAGGCAACGCGCGCCCTGCGCGCCGAAGCGATCGGCATGTTTGTGGCCAAGGGGGTGCACCATCAGCATGCCCGGTTCGCAATCATCCGATCGACCGTCGGCGGTCTGGTGGTAGGCGCCGTCGGCAATCAAACACAAATACGCCTCGACGTGTTCGTGCGCAGGCAGCTCCGCCCGCGGCGCGTAGCGTGTAGTCGACACCATGATGCTGCCGCAACTGCGTGCGTTCAGGATGGTGCCGAGCGTCGAATTTTCCAGTCGCTGCATGGGCGCATTTTACGCACGCACGGGCGAGCCCTGACAAACCGGCTCGGGCGCGCACCCTGGTGCCCTGGAAAACTTCCCGGCCGCGGGCAACCCGCGGATCAATGGCTGCTGGAGCTGGCCGGCGCGGAAATCACCGGCAGCACGATGGACGCAGACGGCGCGGCGACCGCGACCGGCTTGGCGAACGCCTGCTTCGGCAGCACTTCACGGGCCATCTTGGGCTTTTGCTCGAGCATCACCGCTTCGTCGGCCATGATGTGCGCGGCTTCCTCCAGCTCGATGTCCTTGGCCTGCTTCGCGGCCTTCTCGCGCGCGACCGATTGCTTGACGCTGCGTTCACCGGGGGTCAGCCCGTCGTCGGGTTCGAGTTTGATGGCGGACACATCGCCCAGTGCCTCGCGGCGCTTCTTGAACGCCGCGTCCTGCGCATCCTGCTGCTTGCGCTCGGTTTCGCGCACCTTGTAATTGAGCGAAATGCTCTTCTGGTCGTGCAACTTGCGTGCTGCCGTCAATTCATCCAGCAGCAGCTTCCACGCGGGGTCGGACTTGGCGCGTGCGTCGTGCTCGGCAGTCAGCGGCGCGACCAACGGTTTCTGGTCGGCCACCGGCGTGTATTCGGCCGGCGTGATGTGGGTCCATTTCAGCGCATTCGGATAGCTTGATTCGCCGTAATCCTTGTAGCCGATGGAGTGCGGGAACACGATATCGGGGGTGACCCCGTGCAACTGGGTGGAATCACCGTCCACGCGGAAGAACTCGGCGATGGTCATCTTGAGTTCGCCGAAGGTCGGCTTCTTGTTCATCGCCAGCTGGTCGAGGCTGGTGAGATTCTGCACGGTACCCTTGCCGAAGGTCTGCTCGCCGATGATCAGGCCGCGGCCGTAGTCCTTGATCGCGGCAGTGAAGATTTCGCTGGCGGAGGCCGAACCGCGATTGACCAGCACCGCCATCGGTGCAGTCCACAACATCTTCTTGTCCGAGTCCTGTTCCTGGACGCGCCCGCGGTTGTCGCGCACCTGCACCACCGGGCCCTTGCCGGTGAACAGCCCGCTCAGGTTCACCGCTTCGCTCAGCGAGCCGCCGCCGTTGTCGCGCAAATCCACGATCACCGCCGCGACCTTGGCCTGCTTCAGTTCGGCGAGCAGTTTCGCGACGTCTCGCGAGGCGCTCTTGTAGTCGGGGTCACCGCGTTCCGCGGCGGCGAAATCCTCGTAGAAGCTGGGCAGATCGATCACGCCGATCCTGACGGTGCGCCCGCCGTCCTTGACGTCGATGATCTTCTTCTTGGCGGCCTGTTCGGCGATGGTGACCTTCTTGCGCACCAGCGTGATGAGTTCCGGTTTGGCGTCCGGGCCACCCTCGGCGGGCAGGATTTCCAGGCGCACCGCCGTGCCCTTGTGGCCGCGGATTTTCGCGACCACGTCATCGATCCGCCAGCCGACCACGTCGACGATGGCGCCGCATTCGCCCTGGCCCACGCCCACGATCCTGTCGCCGACCTCGAGCTTGCCGGACTTTTCGGCCGGACCGCCCGGCACCACTTCGCGGATCACGGTGTATTCGTCGTGTTCCTGCAATACCGCGCCGATGCCTTCCAGCGACAGCTTCATGGTGATGTCGAAGTTCTGGCTGGCGCGCGGCCCGAAATAATTGGTGTGCGGGTCGATCGCCATCGCATACGAATTCATGAAGGTCTGGAACACGTCCTCGCTGTCGAGCTGGTGCGCGCGATCGAGATAAGTCTCGTAGCGGTGCGACAGGGTCTTGCGGATCTCGGCGTCGTCCTTGCCAGCGAGCTTCAGGCGAATCCAGTCGTTTTCGACGCGCTCTTTCCATAGCTGATCGAGCGCGGCGGCATTCGCCGCCCGCGGCGCCTTTTCGCGATCGAAGGTGTAGGTCTGATTGCCGTCGAGCTTGAAGCCCTGCTTGAGCAGTGCCAGCGCGTAGGCGGTACGTTCGCCGGCACGCTTTTCGTACAGGTTGAAGATCGCGAACGGAATCGACAAGTCGCCGTTCCAGATCGCGTCGTCGAGAGTGGTGCGGTCGGGCGCGAAGTGATCGATGTCGGCTTGCGTGAAAAACAGTTTGCTGCCGTCCAGGGCCTTGAAGTAGGCCTTGAAGATCTTCTGCGACATCGCATCGTCGAGCGGCAGGGCCTCGTACTGGAAGCGTGTCAGCAGGTGCGCCGCGAGGATCGCGGCCTGACCTTGCGCCGTGGTCGGCTTCAGCACTGGCGCCGGCGTCATCTTGTATTTCGCGACCGGCACGGTCAGCACGCTGGACGACGAAGCCGGACACGTGGTGGACGAGGCGGCCTCGGCGCGCGCGCCGAGCGACATGACGATGGCGATCAGGACAACAAGAACACGCTGCAACATGGATTTTCCTCGAACGACCGAAGCAACCGGCCGGGCGCGCCAGGGGCGCATGCAAAGACGAAAAAAGGCGCCAGCGGTCCGCTGACGCGTTCGGGTGTGTGGCTCGGGCGGGCGAGACACGGGTACGGCCCGTACCCTACGGTATCGCAAAACACGGGCGCCGGATACGGCCGCAAGTCATGCCGCAGCGTGGAACGGGGCGGAGTCCGCTTCCTGCGGTGACAATCCGAACTGTCGGCCCAGCTCGACAATCAGCATATCCTCGACGTCGGCAAGCCGCGACGGACCGCCCAAGTCTAGCATTTGTGTTACCTGAAGGTCTGCGTAACCGCACGGGTTGATGCGTCGGAAAGGTTCCAGATCCATTGCGATGTTGAAGGCGAGACCATGGAAAGTGCAACCGCGACGGATACGCAGGCCGAGTGCTGCGATCTTGGATTCACCCACGTACACGCCGGGCGCAGTGTCGCGGCGCAGGCCGTGGATGTTCCATTCCGCCAGCGTGTCGATGATGGCCTGTTCGATTCTCCGCACAAGCTCGCGCACGCCGAGTCTCAGGCGACGCAGGTCCAGCATCGGATACGCCACGATCTGACCGGGCCCATGGTAGGTCACTTGGCCGCCGCGGTCGACGTGGAGCACGGGAATGTCACCTGCAGCCAGTACATGTTCGGGCTTGCCGGCTTGACCCAGTGTGAACACCGGATCGTGCTCGACCAGCCACAGCTCGTCGGGCGTGTCCGGCCCGCGCGTGTCGGTGAATGCCTGCATCGCGCGCCAGACGGGTTCGTACGCCTGGCGACCGAGATGGCGGATGAGGATGCCAGGGGACTCGGGACTCGGGACCCGGGACTCGGGGTTCAAGTTTGAGACTGTAGTGTTCATAGTGCAGCTATGGTTGCGTGCACCAACTGTGTGTACCGATCAAGACAAAAACGTCACTCCGATCGCGGATGAATGACGGGTCACTGGCAGCGTGGCAGGGAGGTTACTTTACGCTTTTCCCGAGAGTCCCGAGTCCCGTCAGAACGTGTACAGGATATCCGGATGCGCGGGCAACGCTTCGACCGGCTCCGATGTCCAGGTGTCGGTTCGCAATCGAGGCCACGCCCGTCCGGTGCGAGACGACGATCAGGATCGCTTGCGGCAGGCGATCCCTCAGTATGGAAAGCATCCGGATTTCCGAGGCCGCGTCGAGCGCGTTGGTGGCTTCGTCCAGCAAGGCAAGGTGCGGCTGACGCAGAATCACCTGCGCCAGTAGAAGTCGTTGCAATTCTCCCCCGGAAAGCTGGCTGGAAGAGCCCCGCAGAACCGAATCCAGGCCGTCACGTGCCGCAGCGAGCCACGGGTCGAGGCCCACGTCCGAGAGCACGCGTCGCAAGGTCTGCTCCGTGGCTTCCGGTGCAGCCCACAACAGGCACTCGCGCACGCTGTGCTGCCAGGGCTTCACGTTCTGGCTCACGTACGCCCCTTTTTTCACGAATTGGCGGTATCCATCGAAGTCGATGCACCGCCCGCCAACGGATGCCGAAAACGAAGCCGGCCTCTTCATCCCGGACAGCACGTCGATCAGGCTGCTTTTGCCGATGCCGGACTCGCCGGTGATCAGCGTCAATTCGCCGGGGCTCAGAATCAGGTTCTCGATATCCAGATCGACGACGGGCAGCTTCAACCGTATTCGCTCGATGCACAGTTCGTGTACGCAAGACCCGTGCGACGACACCGGCTTGTGGTGTTCCGGATGCAAGCTCGCGTAGCGTTGCCAGAGCTCGAATGCGGGTGCGGCCAGCCGCAATTGCTGGAAACTTTGCCGGGTAGAGGACAGATAGGGCAGCAGCCGGCCGAGCAGCAACCCGACGGCGATCAGCGAAGCCTGGTCCACGCCTTGCCACCGATTGGCAAGCAGGAAAACCACCGCCATGCCCACCGCGCTCAGCAATTCGAGCAGCAGGCGTCCGGAGGCCGCAAGTTCGAGCTGGCGCCGGTAACCGTGGCTGAGCTGCTCCGAGATGGCCGCGTAGCGGGCCTTCTCCATGTCTGCGCGTTCGAAGGACCGGACGTGTCGCAGCCGACCCGGAAAATCCTCGCTCTGCCGGAACAATCTTGTCAGGTCCCTGATGTAGCGGCGGCTGACCTGTGATTGCTCGCGGCCGTAAAAGCGCGACGCCAGCAATCCGAGCGCCACCAGCATCGGCAGACCCAATGCGAGCGGGGGGGACACCCAGATGGCAAAGGCCAGGTTCACGATCGTCGTGGTGCCCGCCACCAGCAGTTGCAGCAGGGCATTGAACCCCTGGGTGACGATCTCGGAGTTGTAGGTGAGCACACTCGCGATTTCGCCCGAGGTCGAATCGGCCAGCGCGGGCAACGGCGCATCGATCAAGTGCGCGTGGACTTCGCACCGCAGGGAAAGCGCGTAATGACTGGCGATGCGTGCGCCCAGTCGCGCGGTGAGCCAACGCAGCAACGCAAAGATCGACGTCGCGGCGCCGAAGCCCGCTGCCAGAACGACGACGCCCGGGTGAAACGCCAGCAGGCCGTGACCGAATGTCGATGCACGGCTGGGCTGAACCAGAAGGGCCAGGGCGATTGCCGCCATGCTCCCCGCGAGCGCAGTGCCCAGCGACAGCAGGACATAGGCAGTGACATGCGCTGGATCGGCGCGACGCAACAGGCGCGACATTGAACGCATCCGGGCGCGGAACCGGTGCAGCCACGCAACGCCTTTGCCCTGCTTCGCTGTGCTGCTGGTTTGCGTATTGCCGGCATCAGCCACGACTTCGTGACACTCCACGGGGTTTCAGTGCTGCGGCCCCTCCAAACCGGAAATGCCGGCGAAGTAGGTGTCGGGTCATGGCGGTAAAGGTTGCAGTGGTCGCCCTTATGCCCATGCCGCCGCGCATCAGTCGAGCAGTCGCCGCAATCCCTCGATCGTGTCATGTGGATGCTGCCCGCGACGAAGTTCGTAAACGCCCCTCTGTTTCAACCTTTGACTGAAGTAGCACCAGCCCGGTTGGGTCATCGCGTACGCTTGATCCGCAGACAGCCTTGAGTCGATCAGCGGGTCGGGGATCCGTTGCAGGAGGTCGGCGCCTTCAGCCGGCTCGCCGAGAACGAATACGGCGGCTGCCAGTTCCAGCGGAGCCGCCGCGAGCCTGCCGGGCCCCTTCCTCGGATCGGCTTCGTACTTCTCGACGCCACTGCGGCGGCGTATGACGGGGGACCGGCTGATCCAGCCTCTTGTTTCGTCATCCACGAGTCGCAACGCGTCCCCGGTCACGTGCAAGTAATTGGCGAGCCCGGTTGCAAGCATGCTCTCCGGTTCGACAAACACTGCGTCTTCGGCCAGCAAATCAAGCCCTTGCAGCAGGCCGTGCAAGGCCAGCGTCGATTTGCCCGAACCACTGGTTCCCAGAAGCAGTACGCCACGGCGACCGCGCCCGACGCAAGCACCGTGCAGGGGCACCAAGCCGATGCAACGTGCGGCCAATATGAAAACGGCGAATTCGAGCAGCCCATACCGTACGTGATAAGCGTGGGCAAGCATGTCTTCCGAAATCACGATCACTGCCCGGTGTTGCTCGGGTGCCACCTCCGCGTAATTCGCAGCGTCGATGGTGGCGCGGGGCAGGTTCGTCGCCGTCAGTGCCTGCACCGGGGAAGGCTCGGTTGCTGGTGTCGTCTGCTGCCGCGCGACCAGCCGAAGTTCGACCCGAAATTCGGGGGCGGCAAAATGAAACGTGTGGGCGGGCAGTCCGCCATAGGCTTCCTCGACAAGCTGCAGCAGCGCGGCGCTGTCGCTTTCGAACCGGAAGCGTCCTCCCAGCAGTTGTCGGGTCAGCGACGGACAAACGCCCGAACCCCCGGCGCTGGCGCATGGATCGCGGGCGCCGCGGGGCGGCGCGGTAGATGCAAGGTCGATAAATATCTCCGGTCGCAATCGCGCGACGTCGGCGTCCGGGCACTCGTTCGGTAAGTACGCGGCGAGCTGCCGAAGGTTGCAGCAACCGGTGAATCCAGTTGGGCGGGTCGATACCCGAAGCAACCGTTGCCGCGCTATCGGGCACTCACGTCCATGTGGCCCAGGTGCCGGCATTGCGTCGCGCACCGCCCGCTGCGAGGACCGGTCTTCCGACATGCTGCAGATACAGGTTACACACTCCTATTACCTCCGTTACGACCAGAAACAATGGGAACGCGGCAAACCCTATCCGCCGCTTGCCACCATCCAGGTGGCGGCCTTGCTGAGGCAAATGGGGCATGGCGTTTCGCTGTTCGACACCATGCTCGCCAGCGGCGTGGAGGAATACGAGAATTCCCTGCGGAACGCGCGGCCGAATGTGGTGGTCCTCTATGAGGACAATTTCAATTTTCTGACCAAGATGTGCCTGGGCCGCATGCGCGAGGCGGCTTGCAGAATGATCGCGTCGGCGCATGCGCGCGGCGCGCGGGTGATCGTCGCCGGTTCGGACGCATCCGATCACCCGGACGAGTTTCTGGCGGCGGGCGCCGATGTCGTACTGATCGGCGAGGGCATCACGGCGCTGGTGCGGCTGATCGAGCGACTCGAGCATGACCCGGCTATCGAAACCGAAGATTGGACAACGGACATCGCCGATGTCGCCGCCTTGATTCCCGGGCAGGCAAGCATGTCTCGCATGGGCGTGCGACCCCCGGACGCGCGACTGGTGGGGCATCCCGCGTGGGATTTGATCGATGTCGAAACCTATCGGGCGATGTGGCGTGAACGACACGGCTATTTCAGCCTCAACATGGCCGCGTCGCGCGGTTGTCCGTTCCGCTGCAACTGGTGTGCCAAGCCGATCTGGGGCAACTACTTCAGGCAACGCAGCGCCGCGGAAGTGGCGGCGGAAATGGCTTATCTGAAGCGCGCCTTCCAACCTGACCACATCTGGTTTGCCGATGACATCTTCGGTTTCCGGGTCGAGTGGGTTGCCGAGTTCGCCCGGTATCTGGAGGACAATGACGGTTCGGTGCCGTTCACCATCCAGACCCGCGCCGACCTGTCGAGTGAACGCATGGCGGCCGCCCTGGCGCGGGCCGGTTGCGCCGAAGCCTGGATCGGCGCGGAAAGCGGAAGTCAGCAGGTGCTCGACCGAATGACCAAGGGCACCAAGGTCGCCCAGCTGGTCGACGCGCGCAAACGGCTCGGCGCACACGGCATCCGGGTCGGCTTTTTCATCCAGCTCGGTTACCTCGGCGAGCAACTGCCGGACCTGCTCGCCACCCGCGAACTGATCACGCTCGCTGCCCCCGACGACATCGGCGTAAGCGTTTCGTATCCGCTTCCGGGCACCCGGTTCTACGAACAGGTCAAGGCACAGCTGGGAAAAAAGACCAACTGGGTGGAGAGCGGCGACCTGGCAATGATGTTCCGTGGCACCTACGATTCGGCGTTCTACCGCTGCTTCCGCGACTTGCTGCACGAACAGGTTGCCTTGCAAAACCCGGAAGCCACCGGGTCATCGGAAAGCTGCGAACAGGCACTCGCTTCCCTCGCCGCGCGCTGGGATGCGCTGATCGCGAGCGAACAGCTCCATCGCAATCACGACGCAACCCCGGCGCCCGTGCCGTCGCGCAATCCCGTCGCGCCACTACGTCATGTTGCCGCCACTCAAAACCATTAGGGCCGGCCTGGGTCGCACCACCGAGGCACTCGCCGCGGAACTGGCGCGCCCCGGCAGCGCGACGCCGGACTGGAGCGAACTGGAATGGCGGCTGGCGATGGCGGCAGCGGTCGCGCACGGCGTGTCGCCACTGCTGTGGAAGCATGCAAACTGGACGCAACCGCGCTGGCGGCGTTTCCTGGGGAACCAGTACGAGCACGTCGCAACCAGGCACCGCCGAATCGCTGCGCTGCTGGAACACATGGACACGCTGGCGTGCGCCGCCGGACTGGCGATGGTGCCGCTCAAGGGCGCCGCGTTGCATGCTCTCGGCGTCTACGCGGCGGGCGAACGGCCGATGGCCGACATCGACCTGCTGGTTCGCGAGCAGGACGTCGATGCGGCGGCCCGGCTGTTGCACGAGGTCGGTTACGTTGCGTCGTTCGATCACTGGCGGCATCGGGTGTTCAAGCCGGATGCGGGAAAGCCTCCCGCCGTGCTGGGCGAACATCGCGACACCCCCATCAACATCGAGTTGCACACCCACGTCCGCGAACGGCTGCCGGTATCAGTCATCGATATCACCGATCGAATACTGCCGCGAGGATCCAACCCCGGCCTGAACCCCTATCCGTCGCGTGGCGCGCTGCTCGCGCACCTGCTGTTGCACGCCGCCGGCAACATCTGCGGACGCAGCCTGCGCCTTGTGCACCTGCACGATATCGCACTGCTTTTGCGGCGGCTGACTGCCGACGAATGGGGCTTCCTGCACGACGGCGGTGCCTGCTGGTGGGCGTGGCCGCCGCTGCTCATGGTTGCGCGTTACTACGACGACTCGCTTCCCGATGCAGTGCTCGTCGGACTCGCGCGTGATTGTCCGCTGCTGCTCCGGATGGTTTCGCGTCGCCAGACCCTGTCGAAGGTTTCGTGTTCCGAACTGTGGCTGCATGCGTTTCCGGGCATCGAATGGTCACGCGGCGTATCCAATGCCGCGCGCTTCGTCGCCGGCCGCATCCGGCCGTCCGCCGAAAAAGACCAAGAACGCAAGGACATGGCGCGCACCCAGTTGTGGCTTCATGACAGAGACTGGGTCACCGCCACGCAAGCGAGACGAATCTTCACCTGGCTGACCGGGAGGGCGCCGCGAATGGACATCATGTATGTGGTGCGTGCGGCCCTGGAACCTGCGACGTCGGCATACCGCGAAGACCTCGACGGCACGGGTATCGTCAACCCGGCTGGCTTCGGAAAGGCCTGATGAGCCCCGCAAGGTCAGGCATCCTTGATGCGACGGTACGCCGCAATAGGTAAATCGACGACTGCGGGCGAAGGTTGGAATGTCCCTGTGAAGGCGTGTCGACCATTGGTCAATGGAACCGGCCGAGGCCTGCCCGTGCGGATACCGGCGGTCTCCATCATCCTGCCGACCTGGAACCGCATGCCGTTGCTGTGCAAGGCAGTCGATTCGGTCATCGCGCAGACTTTCCGCGATTGGGAACTCATCGTGGTCGACGATGGTTCGACCGATGACACGCGCGATTATCTCGAAGCGATCGGGGACCCACGCGTGCGGCCGGTCTGGCTCGAACACCGTGGCAATCTCACTTCGGCCCGCAGTGCGGGGCTCCGTCACGTGTGCGGGGAATGGGTGGCGTTCCTTGATTCGGATGACCTGTGGCTGCCGCAAAAACTGGCGTTGCAACTGCAGCGACTCGCCGCAAGTCCAACTTGCAGGTGGAGCTACACGGGATATTCACTGGTCGATGTGGATGAGAGGCCGCTGCCGGAGCGTTCGGTTCTCCTGCGTCGTCCCGCTTCGGGGTACATCCTTGAGCCCTTGCTCAGATTCGAGGCAGGGGTGTCGGTGGTGACGGTCTTGGTACGGCGCTCGCTGATCGACGAGATCGGGGGGTTCGACGAGACGATTCCGATCCGATCCGATTACGATTTCACGCTGCGCCTTGCCGCGTGCAGCAAGGTCTGCGCGCTGCCCGAAAACCTGGTTCTGGTACGCGAACATGCGGGGCGAAGCACCGTGCACCTGCGCCACGTGGATCTTTACGCCGACCAGGAACGGGTGTTCCGCAAGGCCGCGGCTGCGGCGATCAGCCACAAAATACGCGCGCTGTGCCTGCGCCAGTGCGCCGTGCAGGCGGCCGGGCAGGCGCGCGCCCTCTCGCGGGAAGGATCGCACCAGGCCGCGCTGGCGGCGCTTCTCCGCGCCGCGCGCATCGCGCCTTTCAACAACATGCTCTGGAGAACGGCAGTGGGGTGCGCGGCGCGGGCGGCGGGATGGAGGTGAAGGCATGCGGATCACCCATCGGCCCTGAAGCACATGTCACCTCTTTCGCGAGGGGAAAGTCCGGAGCCATCGTGCCTTGAGGCGCTCGGCCACCCACTCGGCATGCGCCAGGAACCGCATCCGTTTTCGACGCAACGCAGGCAAAGGCGCGAGTTGGTAGCCGAGCCTTGCGACGGTGTCGCCCACCACGGCGCTCACTCGCTCGCGATCTCGCCATGCAAGCACACCAAACGCGTCGCCCGGAGGGCGACGATTCAGGCGTCCAGCCACGTCGTCGGTACCAAAAGAGCTGTTGCTCGGGGTGGGAATGCCGTTCACCGTCGGCTGCAGCATGACGGGCAGCGGCTGGATGCCGAGAAAGGAAGCTATGCGTTCGATACTGCCTGCCGTGTCCTCGACAAGATCTTCGTAGCGAAGCAGCAGGTATGAATCCGACGCCGGTCGAACCACTCGCTGCGCCGCCTCCCGATACGATCGATGCATTTGATGCAGGATCAGGTTTCCATCGCTCAAGGGATGGCCGGAATTCCTTGCGGCACGCCGGTGGGATGCGTAGACCGCGAAAGGGTGACGGACGACGTGGATCAGTTTTGCATTGGGGAACTCCGCCGTCAGACGCGCCACAAAACGCTCGTTGGTGGGCGTTTTCTCGACCCATCGCTGCAAGGGGAATGCGGACTGGAATCCTGTCGTGCAATATGCATAGGCCAGAGCGATTGCCACCAGTGGCCAGGATGTGATGCGCCGTCCGAGTCGCGCCTCGACAAGTGGCCACCAGGCCATGAGGGCACGGGCGAAAGCGACGTACGGTGAGCCGTCTCCCGAAGAACGCCCAAGCAACCAATAGGGCTGCTGGTTGATCGGATTGGCAAGCCGCGACAACCATTCGCAGCCGAGGAATCGCAGCCAGTCGTCCGGCCTCAGGCGCTTCAGGTGCCACGCGAAATTGGTGAACAGGGTACCTTCGGAAGGCAGCACGGAGAGAGCGGGATGGTGGTCGAGCAGGTCGCGTACCAGCGTGGTGCCGCTTCGATGCACGCCGAAGACGAATACCGGTCGGCTGGCGACGGCGAATGCGTGCTCGATTTCGCCAGCGACAAGGGTCAGTGGCCCGGCCGTCCCGGCAATAGACCAGACAGCATTTGACCATGCCGTGGCGGCTGCGCGCGCGGCCGCCAAATCCGCGACACGGGGTCTCTGCAACCG
>DASUJD010000023.1:0-6438 GCA_036279455.1 Rhodanobacteraceae bacterium
GACTGGTCGAAGGTCTGCATGCCTTCCTCGAGGCTGCGTTCCATTGCCAGCTTGACCTCGTGGACTTCGCCGCGGCGCAGCAGGTCGCGGATGTGCGGGGTATTGATCAGCACCTCGGTGGCGGGGCGACGGTGGCCGTCCTTGCCGATCACCAGGCGCTGCGAAATGATCGCCTTGAGGTTCAGCGCCAGGTTCATCAGGATGTTCCTGTGCGCGGCTTCGGGGAAGAAGTTCAGGATCCGCTCGATGGTCTGGTCGGCATTGTTGGAGTGCAGCGTGGCGAGGCAGATGTGGCCGGTTTCGGAGAAACCGATCGCGGCATCCATGGTGTCGGTGTCGCGGATTTCGCCGATCAGGATCACGTCCGGCGCCTCGCGCATCGCGTTTTTCAACGCGCCCTGGTAGCTGTGGGTGTCGAGGCCCACCTCGCGTTGGTTGACGATCGACTTCTTGTGTTTGTGCAAGTACTCGATCGGGTCCTCGATGGTCAGGATGTGCCCCGCGGAGTTGGTGTTGCGGTAGTCGATCATCGACGCCAGCGTGGTCGACTTGCCCGAACCGGTCGCGCCGACCACCAGGATCAGCCCGCGCGGCTCCATGATCAGCTTCTTGTAGATTTGCGGCAGCAGCAATTCCTCGATTGAGGGGATGTTGCTCTTGATCGCGCGGATCACCAGCGCGACCTCGCCACGTTGCTTGAACACGTTCACGCGAAAGCGGCCGACGTCTTTCACCGCCAGCGCCATGTTGTATTCCAGTTCGCGCTCGAACTTGGGCACCGAGCCCTCGTCCATCAGCGAATAGGCGATCTTCTTCACCATTCCGGATGGCAGCGGCGAAGTGCCGAGCGCCGCCAGCCGGCCCTCGATCTTGATATGCACGGGCGTACCGGTGCTCAGGAACATGTCCGACGCACCGCGATCCATCATCAGTTTGAGGAAGTATCCGATGTCCATCATTGATCCCCGGTCAGAAAGCCCGTGCCGGTGCCCGGCGGCGTTGCAAAGCCCAAATGTTACGCCGACAATGCACCCTGCGTCCTTTCAGGTGATGTTTATGACACGCATGCGGCCAAAAATCCATGGCCCCGGCCTCATCATTGCGATGGCGTGGGTTGCCGCGCTGACGGGGTGCGCCAGCGCGCCTCCGCCGATCCAGATGATGGACCGCGCGCAAACGGAGATTCGTGCGGCGCGCAACGCGGGGGCCGCGACGGCTGCGCCGGAAGCCTTGGCCGAGGCCGAACGTCGCCTGGCCGCCGCGCAACAGTTCACCTCCACCAACGACAACGACAAGGCTGCCGACAAGGCCGCGGAAGCCGAGGCAGCTGCCGAGACCGCGGGCGCACGCGCCGAAGCCGCCCGGCTGGATGGCGAAATCAGCCAGCAGACCCAGGTGAACGCGGGCCTCACGGCCGACTTGCAGCGTCGTCAAGCTGCCGCCGCGGCGGCGCAACAGGCTGCCGCGAAGCTGCCACCTGCGCCGGCACCATCATCATCTGCAGGCAATGCACCAGCGGTGATGCTTCCCTCCATTCAGCTCGGCCGCCCGGCGCCCGCTTCCACGGCTGGCAACCCCGCTCCGTCCAGCACCGCCGGCCCACCGGCATCGGGGATGAACCCATGATGCGCGCGATTGCGACTGCCTTGCTTGCCGCTGCGCTGCTGGTCGGGTTGGCCGTGCCGTCGGCTCATGCTTCATCGCAAACGGATGCCGATGTGGCGCGGCTGTCGGCACAACTCGAAAAATTGAGCGCCGATCCCGTGCTGGGCCAGTACGCGATCGCCCAGCGTACCCTTGCCCGCAATGCCATCGCGGACCTGCAGAAAGCCGGTCGCGGCGGCCGCGCGCACGCATTGTTCATGGCCGAGCAGCGTGTCGAGTTGGCGCAGGCTTCGGCGAAAGTGGATGCCGACCGCGCCAAACTCGACGATATCCAGCGCGAGCACGACCAGATCATGCTGGAAGCCAGTCAGGCGGACGCCGCCGCCGCGCGCGCCGAGCTGGCGCGCCAGCGTTTGCAGTACGAAGCGGCCGTCCAGCAAGCGCAGGTGCTGCAGCAGCAAGGCGCGCAGGCGGCCCAGCAAGCCCAGCAGGCCCAGGCCGAAGCAGTCCAGGCGAAAAAGCTGGCGGCCGCGCAGGCACGTGCCGCCGCGCTGGCGCGCAAGGAAGCCAAACTGGCTACCGCGGCGGCCAAGGCGCTGCAAGGTGGCGCAGGATCTTCCAGTCAGACGTCCGACAGCGTGCGAATTGCACCGATTTCGTTCGTGGGCAAGACCAGTGACCTTACCGCGACAGGCCGCCGCAAGGTGGCCGATTTTGCACGTGCCCACGCCCACCAGAAGATCGTGGTCCAACCGCGCGCGGCCGGCGATTGGCGGGTGTTGGCGGGACGGCGGGCGGTCTCGGTCGAAGCTGCACTGGAAGCCGCCGGCGCGACCAACGTCACCATCGTCGGATCCGTGGGCAAGGCGCCCAAGAGTGCCGAAGTGGCGTTGCATGCCCAGTAGGCGCAGGCCGGCTCAAGGCCTGAGGCAGGAGCCGACATCGGACTCGCGCGAGCGATACAGGTGACTGAAATCGCTGATATTTATTCGTATTGACTGGATTCGCAACAGCTCCGTCGCGATGGGTTGCCAAGCCCTTTCGGACGGAGTAGGGTCAGCGTCAGGGTCGGTGCCTTGCCGGCCCCGAGGCGCCATCGCATGAATCCCGCATTTCTCCCCTCCCCACGCCCGGCTACCGCGGTGCGTGGACGTGGTTTCGTGCGCGCCACCGTCCATCAAGCGTTGCCCACGCAAGAGGAGGCTGCTCCATGTTCGAACACCAGCAGAAGGACCACATAGACGCCGTGATGAAGGCGAACCCTGAGTTTCGCCGCCTTTATCAGTACCATCAGGAGCTGGACAGCAAGGTCCACGATGCGGAACTCGGAGTGTTGCCGATGCACGACAACGAGCTGCACGGCATGAAAAAGGAAAAACTCCTGCTCAAGGATCGCCTGACCCGAATGTGGGGTCAAATAGGCACCGCTTGACGCGTTGCGACAACCGAAGAATCCTCGCCGGCCCGCCATGTGCGGGCCGATTGCTTTGTTTTTGCGATCATCCCCGGTCACTGCGTCACCGGGCTCGCCGGACGCAAATGTTTCAGCAAGCAGCCATCGGTGGCGCGGGGCGCCAGCCCGCCCTCCCTGCCCGGCCTCGCCCTGACTTAGAGCTTATCCGTAAATAGCCGTTCGCACTGAGCGTAGCGCCGAAGGCGCGAAGTCGAAGTGCAATAGGATCGGGATTCCATTGGAATTCCGGTGTTTCGACTTCGCGAAGCTTCGCTTCGCTACGCTCAACACGAACGGTTTCGTTATTTACGGACAAGTTCTTGTCACAACAGCCGTTCCACACGGCACAATCGACGTCATGCCGCTCACCACCTCCGTCGTCCTGTGTACCTGCAACGGCGCCCGCTTTCTCGAAGCGCAGTGGGACAGTCTGCTTGCGCAGTCGCGGTTGCCGGACGAGATCGTGGTACGCGACGACGCTTCAAGTGACGCCACCGGGACGCTGCTCGATACCTTGCGCAAGCGAACCGAGGGACGAGGCGTGCAAGTGCGGCTTCGTCGCAACTCGACCAATCTCGGTTATGTCGCCAATTTCGAGGCGGTGCTGCAGGAGGCTTCCGGCGACTTGTTGTTTTTGTGCGATCAGGACGATGTATGGCACCGCGAGAAGCTGGCGACCCTGGCGGCACAATTCGAAACGCGCCCCGATTTGCTGCTGCTGTGTGGTGACGCGCGTCGAATCGACGCAACGGGCGCTGTATTGCCCCAGTCGCTGTTCCGGGTGCTGAAAGTTTCGCATTCCGAGTTGCGTCGCATCCATGCGGGACGCGGGTTTGAAGTGCTTCTGCGCCGCAGCCTCGCGACGGGCGCCACCGTTGCGTTGCGGCGCAGCTTGCTCGCCGACGCGCTGCCGTTTCCCTCCGGATGGGTGCACGACGAATGGCTGGCCATCATCGCGGCCGCGCTGGGCGGTTTCGATTGCGTCGAACGGTCGCTGGTCGACTATCGCCAGCACGAAAGCAACCAGATCGGAATGCCGGATCGCGATCTTGCCGCGCAATGGCGGGATCTGCTGAAGCCACGCGCTGCCTTGATCGACGGATTGATCGCCCGCGACGAGGCCTTGCAGGCGCGCTTGCACGCGCTGGACACCAGGCTGCCTGCCGCCTGCCGCAGGCGGGTTGCCGAAAAACTCAGTCACCTGCGCGCGCGCGGCGCGATGCGCGGCGCGCCATGGACAAGGCTGGCACGCATTTTGCGCGAGACCACGAACGGGAACTATCGGCGTTACGGCACAGGTTTGCGCTCGGGGCTGCGCGACTTGCTGCGGCGTGTGGAAACATGAGCCGTCCCCGGATGCAAAAGGTCATCCAGCACCTCCGTTATCATGGTTCGGGACACGGGTTTGCCGTGCCTCGATTCACAAATACCATCGGCCGCATTGCGGATTCCTCATGATCGTCGACAGCGTCCTCGAACTGATTGGTCACACGCCGATGGTGCGCGTGCGCCGGCTCGATGCTGGTCCGTGCGAATTGTTCCTGAAGCTGGAGTCGGCGAATCCCGGCGGTTCGGTCAAGGACCGCATCGGCTTGTCGATGATCGAAGGCGCCGAGAAAGCGGGGAAGATCAAACCTGGCGACACGCTGGTCGAAGGCACCGCCGGCAATACCGGCCTCGGCCTCGCGCTGGTCGCGCAAGCCAAGGGTTACAAGCTGATCCTCGTGGTGCCCGACAAGATGAGCCGCGAGAAGATCTTCAACCTCAAGGCCATGGGCGCCGAAGTGGTGCTGACGCGCTCGGATGTCGCCAAGGGCCACCCGGAGTACTACCAGGATCTCGCCGCAAAGATTGCGGATGAAACGCCCGCTGCGTATTTCATCAACCAGTTCGGCAATCCCGACAATCCCGCGGCACACGAAGCCACCACCGGGCCCGAAATCCTCGAACAGATGGACGGTCGAGTGGACGCGATCGTGGTCGGCTGCGGTTCGTCGGGTACGCTTGCAGGCCTTTCGCATTTTTTCGCGAAGGTCTCGCCCACCACTGAATTCATCCTGGCTGATCCGGTTGGTTCGGTGCTGGCCGAGTACATCAACGAAGGCACGCTGTCGAAGAAGACCGCGTCGTGGATGGTGGAAGGCATCGGCGAAGATTTTCTCCCGGTGATCAGCGATTTCTCGCGCGTCAGGAAGGCGTATTCGATCACCGACAAGGAGAGCTTCCTTACCGCGCGCGAGCTGCTGAAGCAGGAAGGCGTGCTGGGCGGTTCGTCCACCGGTACCTTGCTGGCTGCGGCCTTGCATTACTGCCGCGAACAAACCCGGCCCAAACGCGTGGTCACCCTGGTTTGCGACACCGGCAACAAGTACCTGTCCAAGCTCTACAACGATTACTGGATGCTGGACAACGGCTTTCTCGATCGCCAGCCGACCGGCGACCTGCGCGATCTGATTTTGCGCCCGTATGCGCAACGCGACACCGTGGTGGCGGCGCCGACGGATTTGCTGGTGACGGCATACAACCGGATGAAGCTGTACGACGTCTCGCAATTACCCGTGCTGGATGGCGAGAGAATCGTCGGCATCATCGACGAATCCGACCTGTTGCTGCACGTTTACGGTGACGGGAAGCGCTTCCTCGACCCTGTTTCAACGGCGATGATCACGACCCTGCAGACACTCGACGTGAAAGCGCCGATCGAGGATCTGCTGCCGGTCTTCGAACACGGCCGCGTCGCGATCGTGATGGATGGTGAGAAATTTTTGGGCCTCATCACCCGCATCGACCTTTTGAATTACCTGCGCCGGCGCGTGGCGTGAGCGGGTAAAATGGTCATGTTGCGAGGTACGGACATGAAGGCAACCCTGAACATGGTGTACTGGCGTGGCGAGCACTTCTGGCTGGGCAAGCTGGTTGATCACCCGGAAATCATGAGCCAAGGCGAGACGCTGGAAGAACTGGAAGAAAACCTGCGTGACGCTTGGCGGGAAATGTTGCTGGATGACGTGCCGCCGGATTATCAGATTCGGGATATCGCACTGTGAAACGCGATGAGCTTGTACACCGGCTGACTGATGCCGGTTGCAAGTTGTTGCGTCATGGTGGTCGCCACGACATCTGGATCAACCTCAGACGGGCCAGAAACAACCCGTCCCACGGCATCGCGAGATCGATGAGGCGTTGGCACGGCACATCCTCAAATTCCTCGGAATCCGCTGAGTCATGACAAACAAACCGCTTTCCCTCGCCACCCGCGCGATCCACGCCGGCCAATCGCCCGATCCCTCGACCGGCGCGATCATGACGCCGATCTACCAGACCTCGACCTACGTGCAGGCCAGCCCCGGCAAGCACAAGGGCTTCGAGTATTCGCGCAC
>DASUJD010000024.1:0-5514 GCA_036279455.1 Rhodanobacteraceae bacterium
TAGAACTCGGTGCCGGCCAGCGCATCCGGCAGGCATTGCTGGTCGAGCGCGACGCCACCCTCGACGTCGTGGTCGTACTGATAGTCCTTGCCGTAGCCGAGGCCTTTCATCAATTTGGTCGGCGCATTGCGCAGGTGCATCGGCACTTCCAGCGTGCCGGTTTCGCGCACGTTGGCGCGAGCCGCGCCGTACGCCACGTAGGCCGCGTTGCTCTTGGGCGCCATCGCCAGATACAGCACGGCTTCGGCCAGCGCCAGTTCGCCTTCGGGCGAACCCAGTCGTTCGTAGGTATCCCACGCATGCAGTGCAAGTTGCCACGCGCGCGGATCGGCGAGGCCGATGTCTTCGACCGCCATCCGTACCATCCTGCGCGCGAGGTACAGTGGTTCGCAGCCGCCGTCCAGCATGCGAACGAGCCAGTACAGCGCGGCATCCGGATCGGAAGAACGCACCGATTTGTGCAGCGCCGAGATCTGGTCGTAGAACTGCTCGCCGCCCTTGTCGAAGCGCCGGGTGCGATCGGCCAATACCTGCTGCAACGTGGCTTCGTCGATACGGCCATTGCGAGCCAGTTCCGCGGCGATTTCAAGGAACGTCAAGCCGCGCCGCACGTCGCCGTCGGCGGCTTTGGCCATCAATGACAAGGCCTCGTCATCGACCTCCAGGCGCAACGCACCCAGCCCGCGTTCGCCATCCGCCAGCGCGCGTTTCAGTGCGACGACAATGGCGTCGGCGCCGACCGCGTCCATCACGTGCACGCGGCAACGCGACAACAGTGCCGAGTTCAATTCGAACGACGGGTTTTCGGTGGTCGCGCCCACGAACACGATCACGCCGCGTTCGATGTGCGGCAGGAAAGCGTCCTGCTGGGCCTTGTTGAAGCGATGCACTTCGTCCACGAACAACACGCTGCGCCGGCCTTGGGCGTACAGGCCTTCCGCTTCGACCAGCGCCTTGCGCACGTCCGCCAACCCCGACAACACCGCGGAAATGGCATGGAAGTGTGAGTCGGCGTATTTCGCGACCAGCAGCGCCAGCGTGGTCTTGCCGCAACCGGGCGGCCCCCACAACACCATCGAGTGCACGCTGCCGGCTTCCAGCGCACGCCGCAGCGCACTACCCGGCCCGAGCAGGCGATCCTGCCCGACGATTTCGTCGAGCGTGCGCGGACGCATCCGCTCGGCCAGCGGCTTCAGCGCATCCGATTCGGGAAACAGTGTGGTTGATCCGGCGGCGGGTTTGGAACGCGGCATGCCATCATCATAAATAACCGCGCGCCATTTTACCTGGCAGGCACATTTGCACGGAAACCCCGGCGCGCAGCGAAGCTGCCGTCAGCGGGCGCGGCTGGCCAATCTCACCTGGTCTGTCCGCGCATGCCGGTCCAGTGCCGGTACACCACGTAGGCGATGCCCACGCAGCCCGTCAGCACCGCGGGCGCCAGCAAGGTACGTTCCTGCAAGTAGGGAAATGCGAGCGCGCTGGCCACGCCACCTCCGAGAAAGCCGGTGAATAGCGCGCAATACAGCCGCACGCGTCGTCCATCCGGCTTGTCACCGCGCATCCAGTGTCCCAGGAAAGTGCCCAGATCGGTCACGATTCCGGATACATGGCTGGTGCGCACGACCGCGCCGCTGTACGTGGCGGCCATGGCGTTCTGCAGCCCGGATGCGGATGCCGCAAGCCACAAGCCCGCATCGTGCTGCTGGTGCAACAGCGGCACTGCAAGGAACAGCAACGCGGACTCGATCGCCAGTGCCACGCCATAGCGGCGACCCAGTTGCAACGCACTGTCGCCGATGATGAAGCCGCTGAGTGCGCAGCCGCCCGCGAAGGCCAGCAGCAAGGCGCCGAAATGCAGCACGTCGCTCAGGTTGGCCTGCACCGCAACGATGCCAAGGAGGGACGTGGTGCCTGTCATGTGCGTCACCGCCTGATGACGAAAGCCGAGGTAACCCATGGCATTGATCATTCCGGCGATGAATGCCAGGCCGACCCCGCCCGACAGCACCCAACGCGGCAATCTGGCAATCACGACGAATTCCGCGCGATGTCAGTGCGTAGTCGTCTGTGTATCGCCCACCACGTCCGTGCCCCTGGGCGGCACGAAGGTGAAGGTACCTGTGGGCAGATCCGGATTGCGTTGCCAATTGGAAAACCTGATTTCCGTTTTGTCACCGGCGATGTCCTGGAAAATCATTCGACGAGGACCCGACGCATCAAACCCGATTTCGGCATATTCGAACTGCGGATCCTTGCTGCGCGACACCAGGCGCAGCCATTCGAGTCCATCATGGGCGCCCGCTTCGGTCGCCTTGAATTCGGTATCCAGTCGAGACAAGTTGGTCAACACCGTCAACGGGCTGTGTGCTTCGGTCGCCCCCTGATCGCGCACCGTGACCTGCTCGAGGTCTGGCTCATATACCCATACCTTGTTGCCGTCGGCCACGATCAGTTGCTTGTAGGGGCGAGTGACCTGCCAGCGAAAAAGTCGCGGCGCTTTCAGCGCCAAGACGCCATGGCTGGAACCCGTGATGTTGCCGTGCGCGTCGTAAATGGCCTGGCTGAAGTCACCGCGCAGCGAATGCAGGCCATTGGCAAACGCATCGAGCCGCGCACGCGCGCCTGTCGCGGCAAATGCGGCACTGGCAAACAGCGACAACGCAATCAGCAAGATCGATTTGCGCATGACGTTCCCTTTTTTTGGCACCGCGCATTGTGCGCGTGTTGCGTGAACGAAGCATTATTCCGCGAACGGGAGGGCAGGGTTTTCCACAGTCATTCCCGCGCACGCGGGAATCCAGTGCCTCTTCGATGATGCATCGATTCACGAAGCCAGTGGATCCCGGATATCGCTGCGCGATTCCGGGATGACGAGCAAAATCCGGGGCTTCCAAGTCATCATTGCGGCGGCGGTGGCGCAATCACCTCGCGGTTGCCGTTGTGTTGTGGAGGCGTCACCACGCCTTGCTGTTCCATCATCTCGATCAGGCGCGCGGCGCGGTTGTAGCCGATCCGCAGGTGCCGTTGCACACCGGAAATCGAAGCACGCCGCGAGGACGTCACGATGTACACGGCGCGGTCGTAAAGTTCGTCCATGCCGCCCTCGCCTTCGCCGGCATCCTCGGGCAATCCGGATTCGTTGATGACCTTGCCGTCGCCCATCGTTTGCACGTCATCAAACATTCCGTCGATGCGAATGGGATTACCCTGGGTCCGCCAGTGCGCTACTACACGGTGCACCTCATCATCACTCACAAATGCGCCGTGCACGCGTTCCGGGGTCGCGGTGCCCGGCGGCAGGTACAGCATGTCGCCGTTGCCGAGCAAAGTCTCGGCACCGGACTGGTCGAGGATCGTGCGCGAGTCGATCTTGCTGGATACCTGGAACGCGATGCGGGTCGGGATGTTGGCCTTGATCAGCCCCGTAATCACGTCCACCGACGGGCGCTGCGTCGCCAGTATCAGGTGAATGCCTGCTGCGCGCGACTTTTGTGCCAGACGCGCGATCAATTCCTCGACCTTCTTGCCGACAATCATCATCATGTCGGCGAATTCATCCACAATGACTACCACAAACGGCAGTGGCTGCAGCGGCTGCGCCTTGTCATTGGGGATGTCTGGATTGGCTACGAACAGCGGATCAAGCAACGGCTGGCCCTTGGCCTCTTCGTCGCGGACCTTCTTGTTGAAGCCGGCGAGATTACGCACGCCCACCGCCGCCATCAACTTGTAGCGCTTCTCCATTTCCACAACACATTTGCGCAATGCGGTGGAGGCTTCCTTCATATCCGTGATGACCTTTTCCCAAAGGTGCGGAATGCCTTCGTAAATCGAAAGCTCCAGCATCTTCGGATCGATCATCACCATATTGACTTCTTTGGGATTTGCCTTGAACAGCAGCGACAGCACCATCGCGTTCAATGCCACCGATTTGCCGGAACCCGTGGTGCCTGCGACCAGCAAATGCGGCATCTTCTGCAGATCCACCACCACCGGCCGCCCGCCGATGTCCTTGCCCAACGCCAGGGACAGCGGCGAGCGCGTATCACCGTATTCGCGGGAGCTGAAGATTTCCTTCAGATAGACGATCTCACGATGCGCGTTCGGGATTTCCAGGCCGATCACGTTCTTGCCCGGAATCACGTCCACCACGCGCACGCTGACCAGCGACAGGCCACGCGCGATGTCCTTGTCGAGCGACGAGATCTGGCTGCCGCGGATGCCGGGCGCGGGCTCCAGCTCGAATCGCGTGATTACCGGACCGGGGTGTGCACTGACCACGTGCGCGTCGATCCGGAAATCCTTCAATTTCATTTCGACCTGGCGCGACAGCACTTCCAGGGTCTCTTCCGAATAACCTTTGCCCGACTGCAGCTGCGGCTCTTCCAGCAACGACAGCGGCGGCAATTCGCCTTCCGATGCCGCGCCTGTGAACAGCGGAATCTGGGTTTCGCGCTTGGCGCGTTCGCTTTTCAGGATCGGCGCAGCCGCAGGTTCGATGCGCATCGGCTCGCGCCTGGCGCGTCGCTCGGTGTCTTCCTTGCGCGCAGTTTCCCGCTCCACCCGCGCAGCGCGCGCGGCGAGCGTTTCCGGAGCACGTCTCAGCTTGCCGCGGGCCCAGCCGGCTCCCACCAGAACCTGCTGCCCCGTCCAGTCCATTACCCGAAACCACGAAAGGCCGGTAATCCAGGTGACGGCAATCAGGGCCAGCGCGAACAGCAGCAGCAACGTACCGAGCTCGCCGATACCGCGGTGCAGGACGTCGCCGGTGCCACAGCCCAGCAGGCCGCCGGCGGCAATGACGTTGCTGCACGCGGTGTCCGACTCATGCAGCCACGCGAGTCCGCATCCGCCCACGAAGAACGCCACGAACCCGATCAGGCGCAAGCTGGGTTCCCATTTGCTCTCGCCTTCGTCGCGCCGGTACCAGCCGCGCAACACGCCGACCGCAAGCACGATCAGCAACAGCGGGAACGCATAGGCAATCACGCCGAACAGATGGAACAACAGGTCGGCAATGTACGCACCGACCGCGCCGCCGAAGTTGTGCACGTGCTGACCCGGCACGCCTGCGTGCCACCAGCCGGGGTCGGACATGCTGTAACCGATCAGGCATGCAAACAAATACACCGCGAGCGGGAACAGCAACAACGCCGCCGCTTCGCGCAGCAGCCGCCGGGCGCGCTCACTGATTCCAGCAGATTTGGGTTGAATTTGTACTCTGGCACGCGCCATGCGTGGCATACCCCGCACAACATGCAAATGACGGCGGAACTATAACGCCGTTCTGCCTGGGGCCAAGCCCCGCAGCTGTCAAGCACCCACGCCTTTTTCAGGCTAATCCGCAGAACACACACGAGTAGCGCCGCCATCAGCAGGTTCCACTCGCCTCGGCGGCGAGCGGGCTACTTTTTGTTACGGCAAAAAGTAGCCAAAAACCATGGCGCCTGTGGCGGTGATCTCGACAACGTCCTGTTGCCTCGATTGCCCTTGCCGCTTGCCGATCGCGCG
>DASUJD010000025.1:0-69485 GCA_036279455.1 Rhodanobacteraceae bacterium
GGATAGCCCCAGTCGATCAGGTACACGTCCTCGCCCAGGGCGAGCAGGTTCTTCACCAGCGAGCGGTCGTCCTGCAGATCCACCATATACGGCGTATTGACCAGGGCGTAGCAGATCAGCAGCGGCGTCTTCGCCGTCGGCGCGCTTTCGCCCTTGAAGTGCCACAGGGTGAGCTTGTCCTCGCGGTATACCGCTTCCCTGGGGGTCGCGCCGTAGGCGACGTCGCCAAGCTGGTCGAGCGTGGCCAGGCCGGCGGCCAGCTTGCGCTGGAAATCGGCGATTTCCTGCATCGCTCGGGTCGGGTCGATGTGCAGCGGAGTGTCCATGCGGAATCCTGGAAAACGAGGCGGTCAGCGCTTGCCGGTCGCCGGACGCTTGGCGGGCCTGGCCGGCTTTTTCTTCGCCGCGGGCGACGGCTTGCGCAACGCCGCCACTTCCCGGCGCAAGGCGGCGACCTCGGCGGCCAGCGCGGTGTCGCCCATGGCGCGCACTTCACGACGCAGCGCCTGCAGGCGTTCGCCGAGCGTGTTCACCTCGGTGCGCGTGGGCAGGCCTGCCTGCTCGCACCATTGTTCGAGCTTGTCCTGCTGCAGCGAACGCACGCGCATCTGCGCATTGACCAGTTCGCCGTAAACTTCGCGGAATTCGGGCGACAACGCGATTTCCGCATAGGCTTCCTCCGCGCAGTCCACCCACAGGTCGTACAGCGCCCGCAGCGACTCGACCTGGCGACCGGGCGCGGCCGGCGTCGCCAGCTTGCGTTGCATGCGTTCGACGCCCAGCAGGTTGGCGCGCGCAATCAGCGCCTGGTAGCGATGGTATTGCTCGCTGTATTCGAGCATCGCCTCGACTTGTCGCTGCTGGTGTTCCTGCTGCTCGCGGCCGGCGCCGAAGGCCGGCAGGTGCAGCCAGTGCCGTGCCTGTTCGGCGAACGGCGGCGACGCCTCGGCCCATTGCCGCATCATGGCGTCGAAGCTCTGCGTGCCGGTGCCGCTGTTCATGCCGGCAAAGGCCCCGTCCAGGCCATGGCCGGCCTGGCTGAAACTGCGTTGCAGCCAGTCGTTCCAGTGCGCCGGATCGGTATCGCCGGGCTTGGCGGCAGCCGCCTGCATCCACTGGAAATAGTTCTTCAGCCCTTCCAGCGTGCGTTCGACGGTGTCGTTGCCGGTCGCGGCCGCCGACGGCGGCGTGGCCTGGCGCACGTGGCTGCTCCAGGCATCCCAGCTCTGCCGGGCCAGCGCCTGCCAGTCGCCCATGAAGTCGGTGTCTTTGGTGTTCATGCTCTGCCCCCTTTGCCGGCCAATCTTAGCAGCCCACCCGCAGCCAGGAGGCCGGAAACGGACGCGCCCGGCATCCTTGGATACCGGGCGCGGGCGCTGAAGCCTGGAGCGGCGATTATGCCGGGGCGTTGGCCTCGTCCTCGGTCACCGCCTTCATGGACAGGCGGATGCGGCCCTGCTTGTCCACTTCCAGCACCTTGACCTTGACGATGTCACCTTCCTTCAGCTTGTCCGAGACCTTCTCGACGCGCTCGTCGGAAATCTGCGACACGTGCACCAGACCGTCCTTGCCCGGCATGATCGTGACGAACGCACCGAAGTCCATCAACTTGGCCACCTTGCCCTCGTAGATGCGGCCCGGCTCGACGTCGGAAACGATCTGCTCGATGCGCTTCTTCGCCGCGTCGGCGGCCTCGCGGTTGACCGAGGCGATGACCACGGTGCCGTCGTCGCTGATGTCGATGGTGGCGCCGGTTTCCTCGGTGATCGAGCGGATGGTGGTGCCGCCCTTGCCGATCACTTCGCGGATCTTGTCCGGGTGGATCTTGATGGTCAGCAGGCGCGGCGCGAACTCGCTCATCTCGGTGCGCGGCGTGTCCAGCACCTTGGCCATCTCGGCGAGGATGTGCAGGCGACCGCGCTTGGCCTGTTCCAGCGCCGTCTTCATGATTTCCTCGGTGATGCCGTCGATCTTGATGTCCATCTGCAGCGCGGACACGCCGGTGGACGTGCCGGCCACCTTGAAGTCCATGTCGCCCAGGTGGTCCTCGTCGCCGAGGATGTCGGAGAGCACGACGAACTCGTCGCCTTCCTTGACCAGGCCCATGGCGATGCCGGCCACCGGTGCGGTCAGCGGCACGCCGGCATCCATCATCGCCAGCGACGAACCGCACACCGAGGCCATCGAGGAGGAACCGTTGGACTCGGTGATTTCCGAGACCACGCGGACCACGTACGGGAAGCTGTCCATGCCCGGCTTGACCGCCTGCACGCCGCGCCTGGCAAGACGGCCATGGCCGATCTCGCGGCGCTTCGGGCCGCCCATGCGGCCGCACTCGCCGACCGAGTACGGCGGGAAGTTGTAGTGGAACAGGAAGGGATCCTTGGACTCGCCTTCCGGCGCATCGATGATCTGCGAATCGCGGCCGGTGCCGAGCGTCACGGTGACCAGCGCCTGCGTCTCGCCGCGGGTGAACAGCGCCGAGCCGTGGGTGCGCGGCAACACGCCGACGCGCACGTTGATCGGGCGGATGTCTTCGAGGCCGCGGCCGTCGATGCGCTGTTTGGTCTTGAGCACGCTGTCGCGCACGGTGCGGTATTCGAGATCCTCGAATTCGGCGGCGATGTCGGCGGCCGACCAGACTTTTTCCTCTGCCTGCGCCTTCAGCGACGCCAGCACATCGGACTTCAGTGCGGCGACCGCATCGCGGCGCTGCAACTTGTCCTTGATCTGGAATGCCGCGGCCAGCTTGTCACCGACTTCGCCACGCACCGCGGCGACCAGCTGCGCGTCGCGCTCGGGCGCCTGCCAGTTCCAGGACGGCTTGCCGACTTCGGTCGCCAGCTCGGCGATGGCGCGGATCGCTGCCTGCATTTCCTTGTGGCCGAACGTCACCGCACCCAGCATCACGTCTTCGGACAGCAGCTTGGCTTCCGATTCCACCATCAACACCGCGTTGGCGGTGCCGGCAACCACCAGATCGAGCGCGGAGGACTCCAGCTCGGTCGCGGTCGGGTTCAACACGTACTTGCCGTCGACGTAACCGACGCGCGCGGCGCCGATCGGACCCTTGAACGGGATGCCAGCCAGCGTCAGCGCGGCCGACGCGCCGAGCAGTGCGGGGATGTCGCCATTCACTTCCGGATTCAGCGACACCACGGTCGCGACGATCTGCACTTCGTTCTTGAACGCTTCCGGGAACAGCGGGCGGATCGGGCGATCGATCAGGCGCGAGGTGAGCGTTTCTTTCTCGGTCGGCCGGCCTTCACGCTTGAAGAATCCGCCGGGGATGCGGCCGGCCGAGTAGAACTTTTCCTGGTAGTCGACGGTGAGCGGGAAGAAATCCTGCCCTTCGCGCGCCTTCTGCGCGGCGACCGCCGCGACCAGCACCACGGTGCCGGCCATGCTGACCATCACGGAGCCGGATGCCTGGCGCGCGATCTCGCCGGTTTCGATGGTGACGGCGTGCTCGCCGTACTGGAACGTCTTGGTTACTTTTGCCACGGGAGTTGTCCTTAGATTTATGCGTTCGCGTTCAGGCAAACGCCGAAAGCCGGCTAGCGTCAAATGCAACGGCTGCCGGCGTAGGGATCGATGTGTGCGCGTCGCTCAGCGACGCAGGCCGAGACGGCCGATCAGCGCCTGATAGCGCTCGGCGTCCTTGCCCTTGAGATAGCCGAGCAGGCGGCGGCGATGGTTGACCATCTTCAGCAGGCCGCGACGCGAATGGTGGTCTTTCTTGTGCGACTCGAAGTGGCCGGACAACTGCTGGATACGCGCGGACAACAACGCGACCTGCACCTCCGGCGAACCGGTATCGGTCGGCGCGCGGCGATAGTCTTCGATGATCTTGCTGGTTTGTTCGGTGGAAAGCGGCATGGCAGACTTCTCGATGAATGTACTGACCCGACACGTGGCTTGTGCAACGACACCGCAATGCCGTTGCACAAGCCGCCGCCGGGGTGGGTGGAACCCGCGTCTGGCGGGCCGGAAAGCCGAATAGTTTAACCGCAACAGGCAGTTGGCAACAAGGGAGTGTCCGAATGACCTTCTGCGCCGGAATTGCAGGCCCCACATAGCCCCCGATTGGAAAACGCCTTGGCGACCGCCACGAAAAACGCCCCGGACGAGCCGGGGCGTTCAATCCAACACCCTTGCGGGCTCCGGATTACTTGCCGCTGGTAGCCGGAGCCGAGGACTCGGCCTTCTTGGCGTGGTGGTGCTTCTTGGCGTGATGCTTCTTGGCGTGATGATGCTCCGCCATGGCGGCGGGCTTCGCGTCGGCCTTTTCAGTCGGAGCGGCGGCAGGCGCAGCCGCCGGAGCAGCGGCCGGAGCCGAGCTGGCCGGAGTGGTCTGGGCAGCAAACGCCGGGATCGAGAAAGCAGCCGCGACCAGCGCGGCAAGGATCAGCTTACGCATTTAAGTGGTCTCCTGGATATGCGCGGGCCACGATGGCCCGGCGCTGCGCATCCTCCGCCTGTTCGGCAAACTGGACGCTGAACGCCACGCGGAAAATCTTGTCTCCCCATATTGCATTTCGGCGCGGACAAGGATTGACCGAAGCGCGGCGGTTCGCCATGCTGACCGGCTGTGTTTTCCGGAATCCTGGGACTCTGCCGCATGGCTGCTTCCACCCGCTACAACGCCGCCGACATCGAAGTGCTGTCGGGTCTCGAACCGGTGCGCCGCCGCCCCGGCATGTACACCGACACCACGCGCCCGAATCATTTGGTGCAGGAAGTCGTCGACAACTCGGTGGACGAGGCGCTGGCCGGCCACGCCAGACAGATCGACGTCACCGTGCACAAGGATGGTTCGGTCACCGTGATCGACGACGGCCGCGGCATGCCGGTGGACATCCACCCGGAAGAAGGCGTGTCCGGCGTCGAACTGATCCTCACCCGCCTGCACGCCGGCGCCAAGTTTTCCGATCGCAACTACACGTTCTCCGGTGGCCTGCACGGCGTCGGCGTGTCGGTGGTAAACGCCTTGTCGTCGTTCCTGGAAGTGCTGATCCGCCGCGAAGGTACGGAATACCGGATGCGCTTCAAGGATGGCGAGCCGGTCGGCAACCTGGAAACGCTGGGCGAAGTCCCGAAACGCCGCACCGGCACTACCCTGCGTTTCCTGCCCGATCCCAAGTATTTCGATTCGCCGAAGATTTCGCTGCCGAAACTGAAGCACCTGTTGCGTGCGAAAGCCGTGCTGTGCGCCGGGCTTGCAGTGAAGTTGTTCGACGAGGCATCCGGCGAACAGGACGAATGGCGCTACGAGGACGGCCTTGCGGAATACCTGAAATCGGAACTCGGCGGTGCGGCCTGCCTGCCTGCGGAGCTGTTCGTGCATCACGCGCAACGCGAAGACGGCGGCATCGATGTCGCGTTCGCCTGGGTGCCGGACGGCGAGCTGGTGCAGGAAAGCTACGTCAACCTGATCCCGACCATCCAGGGCGGCACCCACGTCAACGGCCTGCGCTCGGGCCTCACCAACGCGGTGCGCGAGTTCTGCGACCTGCGCAATCTGTTGCCACGCGGCGTGAAGCTGGCACCCGAGGATGTGTGGGAACGCGTGGCGTTCGTGCTGTCGGTGAAGATGCGCGACCCGCAGTTCGCAGGGCAAACCAAGGAGCGCCTGTCTTCACGTGACGCGGCCAGCTCCACCGAGAACGCGATCCACGATGCGTTTTCGCTGTGGCTGAACCAGAACGTCACCGCCGGCGAAGCCATCGCACAGCTTGCGATCGAACACGCCACCGCGCGCATGAAGGCAGCCAAACAGGTCGTGCGCAAGAAGATCACGCAAGGCCCTGCCCTGCCCGGCAAGCTGGCCGATTGTGCATCCAGCGATCCCGACCGCACCGAGTTGTTCCTGGTGGAAGGCGATTCGGCCGGCGGTTCGGCCAAGCAAGCGCGCGACAAGGACTACCAGGCAATCCTGCCGCTGCGCGGGAAAATATTGAACACCTGGGAAGTCGAATCCGGCGCGGTACTGGCCTCGGAAGAAGTGCACAACCTCGCGATCGCGATCGGCTGCGACCCCGGCAGGGACGATTTGTCCGGCCTGCGCTACGGCAAGATCATCATCCTGGCCGATGCCGACTCCGATGGACTGCACATCGCGACGCTGCTGTCGGCGCTGTTCCTGAAACATTTCCCGGCGCTGGTGCGCGAAGGTCACGTATGCGTGGCGATGCCGCCGCTGTTTCGCGTCGACGTGGGCAAGCAGGTGTTCTACTGCCTCGACGAACCCGAGCGCGACGCGCTGCTGAAACGCATCGAGCGCGACAAGATCAAGGGTGCGGTCAACGTTACGCGCTTCAAGGGGCTCGGCGAAATGAACCCTCCGCAATTGCGCGAATCCACCATCGCTCCCGACACCCGGCGACTGGTGCAACTGACGGTCGATGACGACGACGCAACTTCAAAGCTGATGGACATGCTGCTGGCCAAGAAGCGCGCCGCCGATCGGCGCAATTGGCTGGAAGAAAAAGGCGATCTCGCGTCACTGGAAGTGTAGGAACGAGCGTGCTCGCGAAAGTCGCCGCAAGCTCGCACGATGATCCACGGCGCCTCGGAAATCTCCGGACAGCGCCGATGTTCCGGCGACTATTCAACCGGTACGCTGGTTCCGCGTTTCACGGCCGCAAGAGCCACACGCGTCCGGAAGTGCAGGACATTGGCATTCTCGCCGACCAACCTGCGCATCAGCGCGTCGTAATCATCCATGTCACGCGCAGTGACGACCAACACGTAATCGCCTTCGCCTGTCACGTACCACGCCTCCTGGACGGCAGGTTCGGCCGCGACCCATTGCTTCAGGTTCGCCATCAACCCGGGACGTTCCCGCTCGACTTCGACGTCGACGATCAATGTCAGTGGCCGCGCCACGCTTCTCGGATCAATGACGGCCACCTCGGCGACGATCACGGCTGCTTCGCGCAAGCGCGCAATGCGCCGCTGCACCGCCGATGCGGAAAGACCTACCTCCGCACCGATCCATTCGGCGGAACGCCGGGAATCGGCTTGCAGTATCGCGAGAATCCCGCGATCGAATTTGTCGAGCTGGATGGGCATGCATGACCCGGGGCAAAAACCCGTTTCGTCTGTGATTTTCGCGGCCACGCCGCGCGGCGGCACCCTAGCATAAGCCCTCGTTCCGGAACGGAGCCGCAGCCAGACATGCACATTCCCGACCCGATTGAGCGAGTACGGATGGCCGCGCGCCACATCGATCCGGTATTCCTGAATTCGCGCATCGCGACGAGTGACGCGCTCGACGCCGTCGCGGGATGCCGGGTACTGGCGAAGGTGGAACTGGAAAATCCGATAGGCTCGTTCAAGGGCCGCGGCACGGAATGGCTTTGCGCGACCATATTGTCTCCAGGCGAGACCGTGGTCTGCGCGTCGGCGGGCAACTTCGGGCAAGGCCTGGCGCGGGCGGCATCCAGGCGCGGCCACGCTTCGGTGGTGTTCGCCTCGGAGCAAACCAACCCCCTGAAGATCGAGGCCATGCGCCGCTTCGGCGCCGACGTGCGCCTGCGCGCGGGGGATTTCGATGCCGCGAAAGAAGCCGCGCGCCTGCATGCCAAGGCACATGCACTGCGTTTCATCGAGGACGGCGCGGAACCGACGATCGCGGAGGGCGCGGGCACGATTGCCGTCGAACTGCTCGATGCCGCACGCTTCGACGCGATGATCGTGCCGTTGGGCAACGGCGCGCTGCTTGCCGGGATCGGTGCGGTGTTGCGTGAACTTGCACCCACCGTCGAAATCACCGCGGTCGTGGCGCAAGACGCCCCCGCGATGAAGCGCTCGCTGGAAGCGGGATACGCGATCGAAACCGACCACGCGGACACCATCGCAGACGGGATTGCCGTGCGCGTTCCCATCGCCTCGACAGTTGCCGGGTTGCGCACCTGCTGCGATGCCGTCATCGAAGTATCGGAACAACGAATCTTCGAAGCGATGCAAGTCATTTACCGGCACCTCCACCTGATCGTGGAACCAGCCGGCGCGGTAGCCGTCGCGGCGATCCTGGCCAATGCCGGACGCTTCGCCGGTCGGCGCGTCGCCACGCTGCTGAGCGGCGGCAACATTTCGCCGACACTGCTCCGTCGTCTGCTCGATGCACCGGATCCGGTCGACACCTTTTCCCCGACCACCCCGAGGCAAGCCGGATGAAACTTCTGTATCAAACCCATTCGCCCTATGCACGCAAGGTGCTCGTCGCCGCACACGAGATCGGCCTGCAGGACAGCCTGGAAGTCGTCCATCACGAAACCAGCCCCACGCGCCACAACCGCGAAGTCTTCGCGCTGAATCCGCTCGGCAAGGTGCCGGTGCTGATTACCGATGAGGGCTTCGCGCTGTTCGATTCCAACGTGATCTGCGAATACCTCGATGGCCTGCTCGATGCACCGAAACTGGTTCCGGCCGACCCCGCCGCACGCTACCGCGCCCTGCGCCTGCAGGCACTCGCGCAGGGCATTGCCGATGCCGGAATCGCCGCGCGCTGGGAAACCGAAAGGCGACCAGCGGCACTGCGCTGGCCTGCGATGTGCGAGGGACAGGTTGAGAAAATCGCCGCCGCCTGCGATTTCCTGGAGCGTGAAGCCGATGGGCTCTCGGTGCTGCACGTTGGCTCGATCGCAATTGCCACCACGCTCAGCTGGATCGAGTTTCGCAATGTCTACGCGTTCCAGGCAGGGCGACCACGGCTGTCGTCGTGGTATGCGGGATTCGGCGCACGCGCATCCATGCTGGCCACGTCGCTCAGCGGCGAGACGAAAGATTGAGCCGCCGCTGGGCCCGGGAAGCATCGCTGCAGCGTGCGGCCACCGCGCAGCATGGGTCAAATAACGATGCCGCCGCCCGCGGAGCGCTATCGTATGGGGATCCTCCTCGCCATCAGCCATCCCATGTCGCTCGTCCCCGCCTTCAATTTGCAGTACTGGATCGACCAACACCGGCATCTGCTGAAGCCGCCGGTCGGCAACAAGTGCATTGTCGACGGTGATTTCATCATCATGATCGTGGGCGGTCCGAATGCGCGCAGCGACTACCACTGGGACGAGGGCCCGGAATTTTTCCATCAGATCGAAGGCGAGATGGTGCTGCGGGTGCAGGATGACGGCCAGCGTCGCGACATCCCGATCCGCGCTGGCGAAATCTTTTACCTGCCGCCGCGTACGCCGCACTCGCCGCAGAGGATGCCGAACTCGATCGGGCTTGTGGTCGAACGCCGCCGGCTGCCGCACGAAAAGGACGGCTTGTTGTGGTTCTGCGAGAAATGCAACCACAAGCTTTACGAGGAGTATTTCATCCTCGAAAGCATCGAGAAGGATTTTCCGCCGGTGTTCGAGCGCTACTACGGTTCGCTCGAAGCCCGCACCTGCACCCGTTGCGGGCACGTGGACCCGCCCCCGCAGACATAGAAATGGTGCCCGGGGCGGGGATCGAACCCACAAGGCCGCGAGGCCGGGGGATTTTAAGTCCCCTGCGTTTACCGGTTTCGCCACCCGGGCACGCAGCCATTGTGCCAGCCGCGTGCCCTGCATGGATGCGGCAAACAGTTACAGTTCGCTCTCGAACTCGAAGACCTGCAGCATGGCTTCACGCCGGTCCACGCCGTAGCGCTGCTGGAGCCTTTCCGCAAGATACGCAGCACAACCGGCAGGATGCCGCACGTCATCGACCGTCAACTTGCGCCAGCGTCGCCTGATCCTTTCGGGAATATTCGGCCATTCTTCCCTGATCTTGTCTGCGTTCATGCGCTACCTCCTTTCCGATAAACGCGAGCGGGTTGCGATTGTTTCTGAATACCTTGACGACTAGGGGCGCACGACACGTCGGTGCCGGCCCTCAAGCAACGACAGCTTTACTGGCCTTCGCCACCGGATGGCCCGGTTTCACGATTTCTGCCGCGGCCTGATCCGCGGGGTAATGCGGACCGACGTTCGTCCCCGCGCGCGGGGGCCTGCCGTTTGCGCCGCCGATCCTGGTCAACCTCGGAAAGCGGCGACCCTGGATGACGGGTTTCGCCGGGTTTTGTTCCATGTGCCATGGCTTGCTCCTTTTCAGTGGCCTGAAGAACCGGTCCTGCGCGGCCGCCAGACGCGAAAGCGCATCAAATTGCCCTTTTCCCGCCGCCATGCCGCAGCAGCACCGAAGCCATCAGGCGCTGTTCAACGACGGCGCCGAAAAGGGCAGCCAAATCCAGAACACGGCGCCGCTCGATGATTCGCCGAGTCCGATGGCGCCGCCGTAGGCTGCGGCGATCTGTTTTGCGAAGGCAAGTCCGAGGCCGTTGTGTTCCGCTGGCTCGGATGTCACGAAGGGTTCGAAGAGTGCGACCGAACGGTACTGGACGCCCGGTCCGTCGTCGGTGAACCGGATCCTGACGACCTCGTGCGAGTGATCCGCCTCGACTCCCACCTCCACGTTGCGGGCGCCGAACTGGAACGCATTGTCCAGAATTTCGACGAACATCCTTTTCAGGGCGTCCGCCTGGCCGCATACCAGCGGAAGGTTCTTGCCGCAAACCAGCCGCACATCGCCAAGGTCTGCACATGCCTCTGCGCACACGGAAAGCAAGGCAAACACATCGACCCCGGATGATTCCGGCAACTTCAGCGCTGCCAAACCGCGCCCGCCCCTCAGCAAGCGGGCCGCACGCAGACATTCTTCCTCAAGTCGGTCCAGGGAAGCCCTGGCTTCGCCCAGCTTGCGTTGCCTGATCAGCAGGTTCGCAAGCTGTGATGCCGACATGATCGAGTTGAGCGAATTGGAAACCGAGTGGACCAACGAGCCCAGGATCTGGTCATGACTCTCGGCATGTGCTTCCAGCACGTTTCCCGATTCGCCGGAATACGCCGCGTGATCGCCATTTCGCTTCGAGCCGGACGCCAGCACGCCGGGGATCTCCCCGGCGCGGGATTCTTCAACCATGGCCTCGTGTGCGTTCATCGATTCACTCCAGATCCAGCCATTCGACGACGACGCCTGCATCCGCCGCCAGGGATTCGATGCGGCCGTGAACATAATCGTAGGCCACGGAATTGGAAACATGAAGCTGCACATCCTGGCAGCCGGAAGGCGCGTCGTCCGGAAGTCCCGCGGAGCTGGAATCATCGCGCTGCCGCGGCGCATCCAGCCCCAGTTCAACGACCGCGACAACGTCCATCATGCCGCGCACAGCGACAAGCACCGCGCGGATCCGGTCCTCGGTCCCGGTCAACCGTATCGACATCATCTGTTGCACGCCCGCCGCGGCGGCGGACCGGCGCCTGGCCGCCCGAGCCCCACGATCATCCTGCAGTCGCATATCGTTTGCAGCCATTTCACTTGCCTCCAGCCGGACCGATCGCTCAGTGCGGGCATGCGACGGCGTGCAGCAAAACCGTCGCCGGCCCTGGTTCGCCCGCGAAGCTCACGTTGCTGAGCGAAATGAACCCGACCAGCCGCTTGTTCCGGTTCACGACCGGGAGCCTGCGGATTTCGAGTTCGGCCATGTTCGATGCCACTTCGTCGACATCCTGATCATCGAAACAATATTTGACGCCCTCACTCATGACCTCGCGCACCTTGGTGCCGGGCCCGGCGCCCCGGGCGACCGCGCGCAGCGCGAGGTCCCGGTCGGTCAGCATCCCGATCAACTTGTCGTTCTCGTGCACGGCCACGCTGCCGATATCCTTTTCGCGCATCAGCTCTGCGGCCTCTGCGATGGTCTGCTCCGGGGTGACGAGATAAACGTCGCCCGTCATGACCTCACTGATATTTTTCATGTTCGACCTGCTCCTTGTGAACACCCTCGCACTCCGGATCAATCATCGTTTGCGCGACGAATTGTGCACGCCCGCGCTGGATCTGCAGACACCGCAACTCGACCAGGGCCATGCATTCCACTGCAACCGCCTCGGCTGCGCTGAAGTCGCCATTTGCCTTTGCAAGTTCCATGGCATCCAGCAAGCACCCGTCCGACGGATCGTTCGCGCCCGCCGGCCCGCCGCCTGTCGGCCGCCGGGCAAGCCAAAGCGCCTGTTCCATGACATGCATGCGGATGTGGCTGTCCGCCAGCTCGACTTGCCAGCGGTTGCGGAGCTGCTGGCTCCGGGTGCAGGCCAGTGCCTTGCGGATGTGCTGGATGCGTACCTGCTCGGCCATCCACGCCTGCCGAACGTCGTCGACCCGCTCGTCGGCATCATCGGTACCGGCGCAAAACGCCGGCGTCGCCTCGATTGTCTGCGAATGTGTACGGCTGCTTGTCATCGGAGTCATGCGCATTGGATCCATCGTGGCTCGATCATCGACAGGCGACCTGCGCCATGTCGAAGACCGAAGACCGGGACTGAGAAACGGAGACCGGTGTCTGCCGGTGTGGCTGACCCTTGGTCATCACACGCGTTCCGGGGGCATGCTCCGGCAGTTTTTGCCCGATGAACATCAAGGTTCGCGCTGCCTTCTTCATCGCTGCCTGCAGTTTCCATTGCCTGCGAGCCGGGCCCATCCGATCGATTCCGTTCTGATCGATTCTCCGCTGCTCAGTCACGGTCCGCGCTGGAGAGCAAGTTGCATGCCAAGTTGCGCCAAAGCCGGGTGCGGATACCCACGATGCCCTGAAAGCCAACGGCAGCGCGGACCGGCGGCTCAGGACCGCATTCAAGAATGGCCAGGCCATGACCCGCGGGTTGCGAATGGAGGCGGCCGATGCGGAAAGGATTTACCAAACGCGCGGCAGCAGGAATTATTTTTCGTGTTGCCGGCGCGGGGAAAACCCAAACCCGGAGCGGGACGTATCGGCCTGCATCCGGCACGGCAGCCGAGGGCGACGTCACGATCGACATCAACCTGAATGCATTCGATCAATACGGCTGCGGCAAGCGGAACAACGCGTCAGCATGCGTCGTCTGCAAACTTCAGCGCCGTGTTCGCGTCGATCAGGCCCAGCGCGCGGTAACGCATCAACCGGTTGTAGATCGTCTTCGATGTGATGCCGAGAATGCGTGCAGCACGACATTTGTTGTTGCCGCAACGGGCCAGCGTCTTGAGCAGCATCTCGCGCTCGATGTCGTCAAAGGACATGCCGACGGTAAATTTCACGGCGTCGTGCGGTTCGCTGTCCCCGGTTGCTTTCGGCGTGGCGTCTGGCGTGTAGCGCACCTGCTCGCTCTCCCCCGCGAGCAGGTAACTGCGTTGCACTGCATGACGCAGTTCGCGCACGTTCCCCGGCCATTGGGCATCCGACATCCGCAGCAACGCTTCGGGGGCAAATTGCTTGCTGGTTCCGTAACGCTGGTTCAGGTCATCGAGAAAATGCCGCGCCAGCAAGGGAATGTCATCCCGGCGCTCGCCCAGCGCGGAGGTGTGCAACTGATAGGCGCCGAGACGGTAATACAGGTCCCGGCGCAGCAGACCGGACTCGACGCATGCGCGAGGATCACGGTTGGTCGCCGCAACCAGCCTGACGTCCACCGGGATCTCGCGGGTCCCGCCCACGCGTGTCAATGCTTTCGCTTCGATGACGCGCAGCAGATAAACCTGCAGCGGCTGGGGCATCTCGGTGATTTCGTCGAGGAACAAGGTGCCGCCCTGCGCCTGTTCGAAGTATCCGGTATGCGACTGCACCGCCCCGGTGAATGACCCTCGTTCATGCCCGAACAGCAGACTGCCGAGCAGATCCTGCGCCAATGCGCCGCAGTTCACGGCAACGAAGGAACCGGAGCGGCCGCTCGCCTTGTGCAGCGCACGCGCCACCAGCTCCTTGCCGGTCCCGCTTTCACCATGCACGAGCACGGACACATCCGTCGGGCCCACGCGGGCGATTTCATTCAACAATGCCTGCATGCAGGTCGATCGCCCGATCATTCCGCCGGCCGATTCGGCCAGCGCGGCGCGATGCGCCGCATGCTCGTTGGCTTCGAGAAGCAGATCCCGCAGTGGCTTCGCCGATACGGGTTTGACGAGATAATCGACGACCGGCGACTTGAGGACGCGCAGCGCGCTTTCCACGCTTGGCACGCCGGTCACGATCGCGATGCGTCCGTGCGTATCAAGTTCGAGACTGTCCAGCAGGTCGAGCCCGTTGCCGTCGGGCAGCGCGATATCCACGAGTATGAGGTCGAAGCCCTGGCGTGCCGTCAGCGTCAGCGCCTGATCCAGCGTCACCGCGCGCTCCAGCTTGCAACGGCACTGGCGGGCGACCTCCGCGACCACCCGCGCAAACCCGTCGTCATCATCGATCAACAATACGGTACCCCGCGCGGCAGCGGCCCGCATGCTTCCTCTCCCGTGGAAAGATTGAAGCAAGATAATCCTTATTCGAGATGCAAGGGTTAAACGCGTGCAAACGCACCGGCGTTGCGCCCTTTCCAGGGGCAACCGCTTCATGAAAGATTCATTAAGCCGGGACCGTCAGCCGGTCGGTCCCCCGATCACTTCCAGAACGCTGCCGCTGATGTAGGACGAGCAGGCGGGTGCCGCGAGGAACACGTACGCCGGCGCCAGCTCTTCCGGCTGCGCGGCACGCCCCATCGCGCTGCTCTTGCCGAACTCCGCAACTTCCTCGCCGGGCCGATCAGACGGGTTCAACGGCGTCCACACCGGTCCCGGGGCCACGGCATTGACCCGGATTCCACGGGGCAGCAGGTTCTTGGCGAGCGATCGGGTAAACGCGTGGATCGCGCCCTTGGTCGCGGAATAATCCAGCAATCCCCCGGAACCAAACAACCCCGTTTCCGACCCCGTATTGACGATTGCGCCACCGGCTTTCATGTGCGGCAATGCGGCGCGGGCCATGAAAAAGTAGCCGGCCACATTGGTATTCAGCGTTTCTTCCAGATGCTCGTCGGTAAGGTCTTCAAGACGGTCGCAATGCATTTGAAACGCGGCGTTGTTGACGAGTACGTCGAGCTTGTGGAAAGTTTCGATCGTCCGTGCGACCAGTGCACCGCAAAAGCCGGGGTCTTTCACATCACCCTGCATTACCAGGCAGCGCCGGCCTTCCTTCTCCACCGCCTGCCGGGCGATCTCCGCGTCGTGCTTTTCCTCGAGATACCCAATCGCCACATCGGCCCCTTCGCGCGCGAACAACACGGCAACTGCACGGCCGATGCCGGAATCGCCCCCCGTGATCAGCGCCACCTTGTCCTTGAGCTTGCCGCTGCCCGCATATTGCGGAGCCGAATAGCGCGGCGGCGGATCCAGCCGATGCTCGTGCCCCGGTTTTTCGAGATGCTGCGCCGGTTGCCCCGCAGGCTGATGTCTTGGCCCTGCCTGCACGGCTTTTTTTCCGCCGGCAGGGTCACGCCCGGATTTCCTCCGATCGTGTCGCTCGACATCCCGCTGGATCCGGCGTTGCTTGCGGGCCGTGTCAGCCCCTCGTTGCCGTGGCGATGATTGTGATTTCCCTTTCGGTACCTTTGCCATCACGTTCTCCGGCATCAGCCGTCCCTGTCCCTGAAAGGCGCCAAGGCAGGTTCCTCGAAACGCAGTCCAGAGTCACGCCCCGGGCGCTTCGATCGCCGCCTGCGATCGAAACGTCTCGCGCCGCAATGCAATCGGCCCACCTGCCGCCGTTACGGGCCTGACGACGCACCGGGCGGCATTTGCTGCGGGTTCGGCTGCCCCATCGCACCTTGTCCGGCTTTGCACTGGTCGTATTCCTGACGCGTGACCCTGCCGTCATGGTTGCTGTCGCACTGCGGGAAATGGTTCGCCAGCCACGGATCACGCTGGGCATCCTGCTTTGAAATGAAGCCCTTGCTGCCCGCCAGAACGTCGAAGTCTCCGGTCTGGCCGGCCTGTCCCATCGTGCCGTTTGCAGCGGGTGCACCCATCGTGCCCATGGGCTGCGGCGCACCGGTCGTGCCGGCAGGAGCATAGGGTGTCTGCGATGTCGAATTCGGCTGCGGTTGCGTGCTTTGTTGCTGATTGTTGGGGGTGGGTGATTGTGAACAACCCACGCTGGTCAGCGCCAACACGCCGATCAGCGCGAACATCGATGCGGCGGGCCTGCAATTCATGTCGGTTACTCCATTTTTTGGAAACGGATGCCGCATCATGCGGCCTTGTGGGAAAGCAAGCGGCGTGCCACGCGAATCTTTCTGCGCAGGGCGACATTCGCGGGCGCGCAATGCGCGCAGCCCGGAAGCAATTTCCGGGCAGCATGAAAAATTTCCGTGCCTGCAACTGCGCGGGCATCGATCTTCATGTCGAACCCACGCCGAAACATGCATGCGCGAGATCGATCGGTGCCGAGAAGAACCGGCGTCATCGCACGCATGTACCTGGCGCCGATGCAGGCCATCACGGCGCCGCGACATCGACGTGCGAATGTCTCGTGCACCTCTGCGCAGATGGCACGGCACGTGCATTCCGATGCGCGGGAACAGTTTCGGTGTGTCGCGATCACAACAGGAGAATTACCCATGAGCCATTGGACGAATGCCGCGCTGACGTTGCCGGCAGACCATGAATACGTCCGCTTTCTCGTCACCGGACATACGCGGCCGTTGCTCGGCGTCTACGAAAATCGCAGTTTCCACTCCCGTTGGGGAGCCTATGCGGAATCACAGGTAAAGCTGTGGCTCAAGCTCGGCGAGGCGCCACGCATCCCCGCCCCGCCGCGTGCGCCTCCTGCCCGGAGCTACTGGTCCGAAAGACCGATGCGTGAAGTCTGACTCGAAGCCTGCGCCGGGCCATTCCCGCCCGCACCGAATTCCCTGATCGGGTTCCGATTGATTGCGGCGGGCGGACAATGCGCCAGGAACGACTTTCCGGTTCCGGATCGCGAAGCTTGCCGCACACCCGCGCGCCATCACCGTTCCGCATGACGGCGCCCGGCGATCGCACAACCAAGGGCCAGCACACATGCGGCGAGCACGCCGGTGCCGATCACGGCCCGGTGCTTTTCCACCCACAATGCGCGTGACGACGCAAGTGCGCGCGAATCGAAGTCGCCGTGGGTGCGCGCATCGGCCGACACCGGCTGGAACAGGTTGTCCGCGCGGTCGTGGTTGTCCGGCTGGCTCGTCTGCTGGCCGTCATAAGCCGTGCGGCCGAGATAGCGGTCCAGCAGACCCGGCAACAGGCGCTGGCCCCACTCGGCCTTCCAGGTCGGCGCGCCCACGGGAATATCACGGCGTCGGTGGCCGGCCGCGTACAGGATCGCCTCGGCCGCCACTTCCGGCTGAAAGATCGGTGGCACCGGCTGCGGGCGGTGCGGCAATTTGTTGCGCGCCCACGCGAACTGCGGTGTGTTGAGCGCCGGCATCTGCACGGCGGTCAGGTGGATGCGGCTGCGTTCGTGGATCAACTCGCAGCGCAGCGAATCGATGAATCCGGCAAGCGCGTGTTTGGCACCACAGTAGGCCGACTGCAGCGGAATGCTGCGGTAGGCGAGCGCCGACGACACCTGCACGATGACCCCGCGGTCGCGCGGGCGCATCCGCTTCAGCGCCGCCATGGTGCCGTATACGCCGCCGAGGTAGGTGACCTCGGTGACGCGCTTGAACTCGTCGGGGCTGAGTTCGCTGACCGCTCCGAACACGGTGACCATCGCATTGTTGACCCAGATGTCGATCGGTCCGAGCTCGCTCTCGACGCGCCCGGCCGCAGCATCCAGCGCCCCGGCATCGGACACGTCGACGGAAATCGTGAGGACAGCGCCACCCGCGAGTTCGATTTCGCGGCGTGCGGATTCCAGACCTTCCGCACCCCGCGCGATCAAGACGACGCGCGCGCCTGCGCGTGCGAAAGCCAACGCGGTTGCGCGTCCCACACCGGCAGACGCGCCGGTGATCACCACGACCTCGTTTTCGAATTTGCGCCGACGCGCGGATATTTGTGCGCTTGATGCATTCATGATGTCCTCCGAAACAAATCAACAGAAGCTCCGACACGGATCGACACGGGTAAAGGCCGGTACGGCAAAAAGCCTTGGTTTGCCTTGATCCGTGCTCATCCGTGTCTTGTGCTTTTTCGTGACCGAGCCCGCATCCGAAGCCAACCGCGCCAATTACAACTCGCCCCGCGCCGCCAATTGCCGGATCCGGTCGCCGGTGCGACAGGCGATTGCCTGGATCGTGAGCGACGGGTTGACCCCACCCACGGTGGGAAATACCGAACCGTCGCAGATCCACAGGTTCGGGATGTCCCAGCTGCGGCAGTCGGCATCCACCACGCTGGTTGCCGGGTCATCACCCATGCGCGCGGTTCCGTTCAGGTGCGCGCTGTCGTCGGCTTCGGCCCAGATATCGCGTGCACCGATCGCATCGAGGCTCGCCGACATGAAGTCGATCGAGTGCTTGACCAGTGCCTTGTCGTTGTCGCACAGCGAATGCGTCACGCGTGCGATCGGCAATCCGTATTGATCCTTCTCGTCGGCAAGGGTGACGCAATTGCGTTCCTGCGGCAGGGTTTCGCCGACGATCTTCAATCCGGCCTGATGGTTGTATTGCGCCATCTCTCGCTTCAGCGTCTCGCCCCACAGTCCGCGGTTGCAAGCCTGGGTCGAAGCCCACGCCTGCGGCAACGGACCCTGTGCCATGAAGGCGTAGCCGCCGAAGAAATCCTTGCCGGCATCGGTGTAGTTCCAGTGCTCCGTGAGGGTGAGCGAAGGCGGACCCTTGTACCAGCGGATTTCATCTTCCATCACTCCGAACACGCCTTGATTGGTCTGCACCATCAGATTCTTTCCAACCAGGCCGGAACCGTTGGCAAGACCGTCCGGCCAGCGCGAATTGGCGGAATTGAACAACAGGCGCGGGGTTTCGATGGCGTAACCCGCCACCACCACGTTGCGCGCGCGCTGGAAGCGCCAGCGCCCTTCGCGCTGGTAATGCACACCGGTCGCACGGCCTGCATCGTCGACTTCGATGCGCCCGACCATCGCGAGGTCACGGATCTCGGCGCCCGCTTTCACCGCGCGCGGAATCCATGTGATCAAGGCACTTTGTTTTGCATTGGTCGCGCAGCCGACGACGCAGAAGCCGCGATACACGCACGGATGCGCCAGGCCACGCGGCGCAGACAACGTGGCCAGCGGCGTCTCGGTCCAGGCGATACCCATCGCCTCGCAGGCTCGTGCCAGCACCCAACCGGCGGCGTTGACCTCGTGCGCGCGGTACGGATAGCGCGGCCGTGGCGGGCCCCACGGATACGTGACCGGACCCGAGATCTTCAGCGCCTGCTCGACCTCGCGGTAGTAACGCCACATCTCGCGCCAGTCGAGCGGCCAGTCGGCGCCGTAGCCGAGCAGACTGCGACACTTGAACCATTCCGGACGAAAGCGCAGGGATACCATCGCGAAGTGCACGGTCGAGCCGCCGACTGCCTTGCCGCTGTTGTTGCTGCCGAGCTTGAGCGGATCGGCGCCGTCGCAGAGACGTTCGTCGGTCCAGTAGAGTTTCGCCTGATGCGTTTCGTCCGAAGCGAACTCTTCCAGCGGACGCCACCAGGCGCCGGCCTCCATGCCGACAACCGAGAACCCGGCCTCGGCCAGCTTGCACGCCAGCGTTCCACCGCCCGCGCCGGTGCCGACGATCACGAAATCGACCGCCTCATCCTCCGGATACTCGCGCATCGGCATCCAGCCGCCGACCCGCAGCGGATCCGGCGCGCGACCATGCTTGCCGCGCGGGGTTTGCAGCGCGTCACCTGGTTCGTTCGACTCGACATTCATCATTGTTGAATGGCAAAAAGCATTTTTGACACGGATGAACGCGGATAACGGGATCCGTCGAGACAAGCACTATCCGCGGTCATCCGCGTTCATCCGTGTCAAGACTTTTTGTTCGAGGCTTCCCGCATGCTGATTGGTCTTGCGCGCCTTGTCCGCGCGGCCGGGCTTCGCCTCCGCGGCTTCCCATGGATCGCGTCGATTGAAATACATGCGTACGTAACCGCGCGGACCGGCCGGGCCACCGAAACCGATTTCGTTCCAGGATTCGGGATGCGAGTAATACGCGGCAAGGATGTCGTGCATCACGCGTTCCTTGAAGAACAACTCCGCCGGCATGTCGCCCCACGCTTCACCGTCCAGCCGGCCGTGTTGCATGTCCCGCAGCAGCGTGTCCTGCGCCGAGGCGGTCAGTGCATGGAATTTCGCGCCCGCACGTACCTGCGCAGCCGCTTCCAGCGCGGCCAGTCCGCGGCGCCAGGCTTCGCGCAACGGCGGCAGCCGTGCATCCCGATAACCGTCGCGACGATCCTCGGCCAGCTTGCGATCGACCAGCGCGGCGGTCGGCACCCGCATGCGTCCGGACGCTTGCGGCACGATGCGTTCGCAGATCGCGTCGAGGGTCCGCCACTCTTCCGGGTTGAAAAATTCGGGCGAGTCGCGGGTCGCCAGTCGCGCATCGATGGCCTTGCGCGTGGCATCGTTCCACGATGCCGTGTCGCGCCTGGCCATCACGTCGTAGCCGGGAAAGCGCTCAGGCATTCGGGTGCTCCTCGATCAGACCCAGCGCGGCCAAGCCTGCCAGGGCGAGGCCCGTGAAACTTGGGGGCGCCGGGATCGGCGGACCGTTCAACACGTTCTGTCGCCAGTTGTGCCAACCGCCCATGTCGCGATGCACGCCGAAGATGTGGAAGCCGGCGCCCACGAATCCGACCAGTGCGGTCAGGCGCAGCCACCAGCGCGTCAGGCCGCGCGGCTTGTGCGGGTGCGTCGCCGCGGTTTCCACGAGCAATACCGCCGCGATCGGCGGTACCGTCACCGGGACGTACATGAAAGGGTCATGGTACGCCCCGCGAAAATGCAGCAAGCCCGCCTCGGCCGCGGTTGCCGCCAGTCCCATCGCGGTCAAGGCGGCCAGTGCACGGCCGGCACGCAGGCCGAACACGCGCGGCGCCTTGCCGGCGCCGCTGCCGCGCAAGCGTTCGGAGTAATAGCCCAGCAATCCCGATAAGGCCAGCGCGGAAGGCGCGCCCAGCGGCGATCCGTAAAACAGGTTCTGCCACGAAAACCCACCCGGCCGCTTGCCGACGTTGTAGAGATGGAAAAACGTGCCGACCAGGCCCGTCAAGGCCGCGCCCGCGTAAATCGGGTCGCGTATCCGGTGCGCAACGGGACGATCATCGCCGGTACCGTGCACGCTGACCGCAAACGTCAACGCCGAGGCGACCAGCGGGGTGAGCATCGCCTTGTTGTGGAAGGAACCGCGATAATGTTCGACGCCGCTGTCGAGCAGGGTGGAGGTCGCGATCAATCCCGCCGCGCGGTTGAGGCGACGCGCCGCGGTCACTGTCGGCTGCGGTGTGCGACGACCGGCGCCGCGTGCGCGGGAGCAGCGTCGCCGACTCAGCGCCGTGACGCCGGCCGCAAGCGCCAGCATGCCCAGCACCACGCCGCCTGACTGTGGTTTTGCAGACATCAACTATCCGTGCAGCGCGATTCGATCCGCCATTGGATCGCGAGTGATTCCACCGACCGACCCAATGGGTCCATCGGGTTTGCTTGTGCCGATCCGCGAACCTGATGCCTTGCCGTCACTGCGGTGTGCAATCCGAATGGCCACAGCCGCAGCCTCCGCGTTCGGTGTCGTCGCGTGGAACTTCGTTGGTGAATTCCGCGGCATTGCGGCAGTACTCGCTGCAATACGGATGTCCTGCTTCAACCTCGCATGTGCATCGCCCGTTCCGGCACTGTTCCTTCACATGATCGATTTGCATGGCTATCTCCTTGGGTTGCTCGGGTCCGCGCCTTGATCAGATCGCGTATCGCTCCGCGTCGGCATGCTTGAACGAATATCCCGCCCCCGGCCGTGACAGGTCAGGTCGCAATTGTCCGTTGACGGGCTCGGGCACACCATCGAACAGCATGTGTTCGATGCGCACGTGATCGTGGAAGTATTCGATGTGGCGCGACGCACCGGTCGCGCACGCGGGGTGCAGGTGCAGTGCGGGTGCGCAATGCGCGGACAACGGAACGCTGAAGGCATCGCAGAGCGAGGCGGCCCGGATGTATCCCGTGATGCCGCCGCAACGCGTGGCATCCGCCTGCAGCACATCGACCGCGCCGGCTTCGAGCATCCGCCTGAAGTAGAAATGATCGTAACCATATTCGCCCGCGGCGATCTCCATCTGCGCCGGCGCGTTGTCACGCAGCAGTCGCAAGCCCGCAAGGTCGTCGGAGGAAACCGGTTCCTCGAACCAGGCCACGCCGCAGGCGGCGAATGCCTGCGCGTGGCACAGCGCCTGCTTGCGCGTGTACGCGCCATTCGCATCCACGAAAAGTTGCGCAGCATCGCCAATCGCGGCACGCGCTTCGCTCACCCTTGCCGCGTCATCCTGCGGCGCCCGACCGACCTTCATCTTCACCATGGTCAGACCCTGCCCTACCCACCCGGCAAGTTGTCCGCGCAGCTGCGCATCGTCGTAGGAGGTGAATCCGCCGCTGCCATACACCGGGATGGCAACGCGCACCGCACCCAGCAACTTGACCAGTGGAATCTCCAGCAATTTTGCCTTGAGGTCCCACAAGGCAGCGTCAATCGCGGAAATCGCCATGGCGGCAACGCCGGCATGTCCGAGATTGCGAACCACCGCGTGCATCGCCCACCACGCGCCGGAGATGTCCATGGCATCGCGGCCTTCGATGACCGCGGCCAACCGGTCCTGTATCAGTACTCCGGTCGACTTGTCGGCGTAGCTGTAGCCGACGCCCCGCACCCCACCCGCTTCGATCTCCACCACGACCAGGGTGGTGGAATCCCATTCGAGCGTCCCGTCGGATTCCGGGGCGTCGGTCGGGATCCGGAAAACACTCACTCGCGGCACGCCCAGAAACACGGTGTCGATCCACCTCAATCATTTTTGTCCCGATCGGGAAACACGCTCGCGATCGCCTCGCGTGCGGACTGCCGCAACATTCCGCGCCGGCCGGTATCGCCCTTGTACATCGAACGCGCGAACGCCTTCGCCTGTTCGAAGGTGATGTGGGGCGGCAGCGGGGGAACTTCCGGATCCGTGATCGCCTCGATCACGCACGGCCTGTCGGCATGCAGCGCCTCTTCCCACGCATCTCCGATCCGGTCCGGCGCGTCCACGCGAATCCCTTTCAGTCCGATGAGCTCCGCGTATCTTGCGTACGGAAAATCGAACACCTGCTGCGAAGCGTCGAACTTCGGATCGCCCGCCATCACACGCTGTTCCCAGGTCACCTGGTTCAGGTCGCGGTTGTTCAACACCAGAATGATCAGGCGCGGATCCGCCCACTCCTTCCAGTAGTCGCGGATCGTGATCAGTTCCGCGTTGCCGTTCATCTGCATCGCGCCATCGCCGACCATGGCAATCGCGACGCGATCGGAAAACGCGAACTTGGCGGCGATCGCATACGGCACGCCCGGCCCCATGGTCGCAAGCCCGCCGGAAAGGCTCGCCATCATGCCGCGCCGAACCTTGAGATCGCGCGCGTACCAGTTCGCCGCCGAACCCGAGTCCGAGGACAAAATGCAGTTGTCGGGCAACCGTTCGGAGAGTTCCCAGAACAATTTCTGGGGATTGACCGGATTGGCTTCCGCCTGCGCGCGCGATTCGAGCACGCCCCACCAGTCCTTGACGGACTTTTCGATCTTGTCGCGCCAACCTCGATCCTGCTTGCGCTCGAGCAGCGGCTTCAGCGCCTGCAACGTCGCACCGGCATCGCCGACCAGATTCACTTCCATCGGATAACGAATGGACAGCATCGCCGGGTCCAGATCGATCTGCACGCCGCGCGCCTGGCCTTCCTTCGGCAGGAATTCCGAATAGGGAAAGCGCGAGCCGATCATGAGCAGCGTGTCGGCCTCGCTCATCATCTCCCAGCTGGGCTTGGTGCCGAGCAGCCCGATCGCGCCGGTAACGAACGGCAAGTCATCGGGCAATGCGGCCTTGCCCAGCAGTGCCTTGGCCACGCCCGCGCCGAGAAGATTGGCGACGTCGATGACCTCGCAGGTCGCACCGAGCGCGCCGGCACCGGCAAGAATGGCGACCCGCTCGCCTGCATTCAGGACATCGGCGGCCCGCTGCAGATCTTCGTCACGCGGCACGACCCTTGGCGCCTCGTAACCGACCCCGGAATGCACCGTGCCGTGGGCGCGCGGCGGTGTCTCGACGGCCTCCATCTCCTGCAGGTCGTTGGGAACGATCACGCAGGTCACGGTGCGCTTGGCAATCGCGATCCGCAGGGCACGATCGAGCACGTGCCGTACCTGCGCAGGCACGGTCAACATTTCGACATAGTCGCTGGCGACATCCTTGTAAAGCGAAACCAGATCCACTTCCTGCTGGTACTGCCCGCCCAGCGCCGCCCGTGCCTGCTGTCCCACGATGGCGAGCACCGGCATGTGGTCGAGCTTGGCATCGTACAGACCGTTCAACAGGTGGATCGCGCCCGGACCGGAGGTCGCCATGCACACGCCCACCTCGCCCGTGAACTTGGCATGTGCGCAAGCCATGAACGCGCACATTTCCTCGTGGCAGGCGCGCACGAACGCGAGTTTGTCTTCGGCACGCCCCAGTGCACCCATCAATCCATTGATGCCGTCGCCCGGATAGCCGTAGACGCGTTGCACGCCCCACTCGCCCAGACGCTCGACAATGAAGTCGCCGACAGTGCTTGCCACGTCGAATCCCTTCGCTTGCTGACAGGCTGCAATGATGGGCGCAGCGCACTGAAGCAGGAGTGAACTTCGGCGCAGGCCAAGCCTTCCGTATCGCCGAAATCATTTCAGCGCATCTGCTCCAGCGTCCTGCTAGGGCGATCGCCGGCGCCCGAAGATCAGCGATGCAATAAACAGGATCACGAAGATCACGAACAAAATCTTCGCGATGGTGGCGGCGACTCCGGCAATGCCGAAGAAGCCCAGGAACCCCGCGATCAGGGCGATGATCAAGAAGACAATTGCGTAATACAGCATGACTGCTCCTTCACTCGTGGTATCGCTGACGCCATGTTGCGGCTTGACGATGACGACGCCGCAAACGACGGCGGGACGTTCACGTCTCCCGGCCACGGCAGGGCCCTGAAGACAAAACAAATCCCGGACAGCGAATCCATTCGCTGCCCGGGATAACCCGGCCACGCACGGGGCGTGCCCAGGCCGGCGAGCCGGACGCGTAGGCATTGCGCCCGACCCGAAGCGGTTCATCCGTGAAACCGCGCGAAGCGCCGGAGGGGAGGCGGCGCTTCCATGGACAACGACGTGCACCTGCGACAAGCCGCTTCCCGCGGCGAGGTGAACACGAATCAAATATCCTTTTCAAAATCTCGAAGTTGCCTCTTTGCATCGTCCCTGGCGATTCCGTAACGCTCCTGAAGCTTCCCTGCCAGATATTCCGAGCTTCCATCGACAACATCCAGATCGTCGTCCGTCAACTTGCCCCAGCGTGACTTCAATTTCCCGTGCAGCTGCCTCCACTGGCCCTTGATCTTGTCCTCGTTCATGCCACATCTCCTGTCAAACGCGCCTGATGCCGCGACTGAGGCGCAAAAGGCGCTATCTGCTCACTCGGCCCACTCGCTGTCGGTTGCATCAAGCAGGTGGTGAAGCCGGGGCAATCGTGTCCGATGATTGCCGAGGTCTTTGTCGCCTCGTTTCATCGTTGCTGCCCGAAGTTCCTTGTCTGTCGGCTGGACCACTCAATCGCTTCCATTTCGATCGATTTACTGCCGCTCAGTCGCGGCATCCGGATGGAGCAAGTTGCGTGCCGAGCGGACGGCGCCGGGCAACGGCGTCTGAACGCGGGCTGGAATCCAGCAGTGATGCCGCATTCGCATGGTCATCGCGGTGCAGGCGACCGGAGTGACCGTCAACATTGCCCTTCGGCATCGGGTTCGACCCGGAAATGATTTACCAATATCCGGCAAACAGGAAGTATTTTTCCCGCCTGCCATTTGGACTCGAAGTGTCTGGTCTGACTGCGACGCGCCGTGGCGCCGCGGTAGTCCCGTACTGACGAAGCGTTCGTCGGTGCGCGGACGCGTGCAAGGTGGCCAGGTCGCGAATGCACCTCCCGTGTTCATCGGGGCACGCGAAGCCGCGACCTGCACGGCAGTGGGCAATGCCGGGTTCGCAATCGCCTGCATGATGCACTCCGTGTGCCCGCGCAACGATGTTTGCATCCCGGCGTACGCGGGATCCAATTTTGCTCATGGCCGATGCGCGCGATCAGCCGGATATCAATGCATCGCCGCCCCGGACTGTCGATCGCTCTTGCGCTGCGCATCGGCGATCACCGCCTTGCCCAGCCAGCCGCGCACCCGCGCCTTGTGGGTTTCTTCACTGGCAAGCGCATTGCGGAATTCACTGGCCAGATCCTTCTGGTTGTTGTTTGCGGCGATTTCGACCAGCATGTCCCAGCCGTCGGCATCCACGTCCTCGAGCACCAGCAGCGCGTGCAGCGCCTGCGACAGGCTGGTGCGCGGATCGGCGAGTACCTTGAACACGCCGGACGCCTCCACCGCGGCCACGTCGGCCGACGGCGTCATCGCGGTGGGGTCGGCACCGAGACGTTCCAGCGTTCGCTTGAGCATATGGAAGTGTCGCAGCTCCTCGTCAAGCTGCTCCTGCAGCAGGTCGCGCGTGGGCCCGCCTTGCCAAGTGCCCAGTGCCTCGATTTTGACCAGCACCGCCTGATAGGCGCGCACGCCCGAGCGTTCGAATGCCAGCCGTTCGCCGAGCCTGTCGATGAACGAGGCAAGGCGGTGCCCCTGCAACGCCTGCAGCGCCATCTCGGCAACGCCTTTGGCCGTGGCGACCAGCGGCACCGAACCGAATTGGTCGGCCCGGCGCGTGTACTCCTCGCGCATGCGGGTCGCCTGCAGCGACTCGGGCGGCGGCGCATCGGAAGTGATGCTTTCCAGCTTGCGGCCGTCCATCGGGGAAGCCTTGACGCCGGTGCGATTGTGGCCGACAGATTGTTCGCGCGCCTGCGGTCGTGTCGCTTGCATGGGTTTGTCCTCTCAGGCTCGAATGCGATCGACCAGTTCGGTTCCAGGGTGCCACGCGTAATTTTCCGCGACCGTTTCGGAGTACGAACCATCCTTGTTGAGATGATCGCGATAGGCAGCGGAACGCTGTCCGTCGCTCAGCTGATCGCGCGGCAGGATCCGATGACCCTCGGCGGTGTAATCCACTTCCTTGTCAAGCACCTTGCGGATGAAATCGCGGTGGGTGTTGTAGCCGATCATGTCGGGCAACTCGGTGGGCAGCACTTCGGCCGGATCGCGGCGTTCGACATCCTTGAACAGGCCCATCACGAATTGCAGGTGGCCGAGTTCATAATCGAGGCAGCGTTCCCAGATCGCGCGAATGCGCGGGTTGCTCTCGTACTGCAGACAGCTGTAGTAGTTGTACGCCTCCGTGGCTTCGTACAACAGCCACTTCTCGAGCCATGTCTCGTCGGGGTCGCACATCGACCCGTACTGGGTCACGTGCTGTTCCTCGATCGACGCGATCTCGGCGTACAAACCGCGCGCCACGGGATCGGTGTACATCGGCCCGATGGTCATGTAGAAGTTGCGCGTCTGGTATTCCCCGTTGAACAGCGTCAATGCGTGCACCTTGGTGAGCGGCGCCGCCTTCTTGCGGTCGTAATGGTCGCGCAGGTCGTCGCCGGGATCGCGGTGCTCGAAGCTGGTGGGCCGGCCGGGCATGACGTCCGTGTAGGACTGCAGGATATTGTTGGCGTCCTTGCCTTCCAGCCGGTCGGCCAGCGCCGAGTAGCGGTAAAGGTGGTCGAAATCCTCCAGCAGGCCGAACCGATAGACCTGCGCCATGTAATCGTCCGGCTCGTGTTCGGCGACGCTGGCGGTGACCTCGATCGCGACCTGCTCGTAGCCGAGCGTGATGTCCAGCGGCGAATCGTCGGGCGACAGCAGCCAGTTCACCATGGTTTGCTGGTGCTGTTCGATGCGACGCACGCGTGCCAGCGGTTCGCGCAGGTTTTCGTTGAAATGCGCGGCAAGCTGCTGGAACCGGTTCGCGCCCTGTTCGATGCCGTTCATCAGGATGATGCGCACACGCGTGAAAGCGTCATCGTCCAGTTTGCTCATCGGCGCCGGGGTCAACTCGCGCAACGTGAAACGCTGCTGCTCCAGCGGCGTGCCCTTCTCTTCCATCAGCTTGAGTGCCATGCGGATTCCCCCGCGGCAGCGACGTCGACACGCCGGCCAGACGCCGGCGTGTCACGTGGTGCAATCATTGCGGCGAGCGGCAGGCAGCGTATTCGGTCCGCGTGAGTTTGCCGTTGTGGTCGGCGTCGCACTTGCTGAAGTGATTCGCCCACCACTGATGTCCCTGGGTGTCGGTCTTGGTCACGTAACCCTTGGAACCGGCCAGGGTCGCGAAGCTCGGCGCGGTGCGGGTGCTGTTGCGACGCATGTTCTGCATGTTTTGCGTGGTGGTCGATGTCGCCGGCCGTGTCTGCGGCGGTGTGGTCTGTGGCATTGTCTGTTGCGCATTGGCCGCACACGCGAGCAGCAGCGCGGCAGGCAGCGCAACGATCATGGAAATGCATTGGCGTTTCATGTCGAATTCTCTCCTTGGTTTTGCCATCGATCGTATGGCGCCTGATGGAAGCAATACGTGTGCCACAACGCGACGCGTGTGCCCGCACGTTCAGAGCACGTTCGGAAATCCATCGCCGCAGTCATGCAAGTTGCGTCATGCAACGGTTCGCGACAGGCCACGCGCGTGTCACTGCGTGCACACGCGTGTCGGGCAGGGCCCGGTATTGCACGCAGGCCCATCGCCTGAATGGCCCTGTCATCGGCAAAGTCGAAACGGAAGTACGCGGAAAATTTTTCGCCCGATTGCAACCATTACGCAGCGCGGCAATGCGACCCGCACTGCACTTGGCGTCACACCCCGTAGCCTTGCCGCCCGGGGCGCGCATCCAGCGATTCGGCCGCGCTGCGGCAGATATTGATCTCGGCGTCGAGCAGCCGTTCGATGCAGGCATTGATGCGTCGCCGCGAACGCGCACTCGCCATCTCATGCCGGATACTGCGGCTCGCGGCCGCGCCCTGGCGCGCCTTGCGCGCGAACATTTCGCGCTGTGCCGGCAGCAACGCCACCAGCGCTGCCGCCTCGTTGTAACGGCATTCTTCGTCGATCACGGCGAGCATGTCGAGCAGATTGGCCTGATCCATGGCATTCTCCTTTCGTTTTTGTTCCTGTCCCTTGAGCCCAACAGATGCAGCACGGGCATTATGCGTCCTGCCCGCGTCAAATTCGCGTGTACGCCTGCATTCACCTGCCGTGAATCGTGCACTGGTAGGCTGGTTGGATGGCGGGACGCCGCAGCCCGCGACTCGACGCCTACAGGCGCAAGCGTCGCTTCGAACACACGCCGGAACCCGCAACGACCCGGCGACATCCGCGCTCGGGGCAAGGCCGGAAGTTCGTGGTGCACCTGCATCATGCCAGACGCCGTCATTTCGACCTGCGGTTGCAGGTCGGTGGCGTGTTGCGCAGCTGGGCAGTGCCGAAAGGGCCTTCGCGGGATCCTTCGCAAAAACACCTCGCGGTGCAGGTGGAAGATCACCCGCTGGGCTACGCGTCGTTCGAGGGCACCATTCCGGAAGGCCATTACGGGGCGGGAACGGTGGCGATATGGGATGAGGGAACCTGGAGCACCGAGGGCTCCGCGGCCCGACAACTGGATGATGGCCACCTGCGCTTCGAGTTGCACGGCGCCCGTCTTCGCGGCCGTTGGTCGCTGGTGCGCACGCGCATGCGCGGCAGCAAGGCGCAGTGGCTGCTGATCAAGGGCAGCGACGAATTCACGGAGCCGGAGGACAACGCCGACGACACGCCCTTGTCGGAATGGAAAACGGGCCACGTCGGCAACGGCAAACGACGACTGCCTGCGCAATCTCGCGCGCGGGCATCGAACGCGGGTGCCGCAAGCAGGCGCGCTACGGACAAGCGCGCCTCGCCGGCATCCGTGCTGCCGTCGCCGGATCGCTTCAAGCTGGAACTTGCAAAGCTCCACCGGCACGCGCCGGAAGGCGAAGACTGGCTGCACGAGGTGAAGTACGACGGCTACCGGATGCTGGCCTGGCGCCGGGGCCGTGAATTGCAACTGCTGTCGCGCAACCGCCTCGACTGGACCGAAAAGCTGCCGTCTGTCGCCGCTGCCATTCTTGCGCTGAAGTGCCGCGCCTGTGTGCTGGACGGGGAGCTGGTGGTGTTCGATGCACAAGGCCGTTCGCGCTTCGACCTGCTGCAGCAGGAATTCAACCGCCCGCAATCAAAACTGGTGCGCTACGCGACGTTCGACCTGCTCTCGCTGGACGGCAAGGACCTGCGCGACGCACCGTTGCACGGACGCAAGCAGGTGCTGTCGCGACTGCTCGAAGGTTCCGGCAAGGCGCTGGTGGATTCCGGATTCATCCGCGGCAACGGTGCGCTGGCATTCAAGCGCGCCTGCGAGGCGGGCCTGGAAGGAATCATCAGCAAGGATGCGGATGCTCCCTATCGGGGTGGACGCGGCGACGCGTGGCGCAAGCTGAAGTGCATCAATGCGAACGAGTTCGTGATTGTCGGCTACACGCCGGGCAAGGGTTCGCGTGGCGCGCTGGGTGCATTGCTGCTGGCCGAACCGCGCGGCAAGCAGTGGCGCTACGCCGGCCGGGTCGGCACCGGCATGGACAGCGCGACATTGAAACGACTGCACGCGCAGCTGAAACCTGCCAGGCACAAACCCGAACTGATCGACCCGCCGGACACCAGGCAACTTCGCGGTGCGCGGCCTGTCTGGGTGCAACCGCGACAAGTGGTGGAAATCGCGTTTCGCGGCCGCACCGGCGACGATCTTTTGCGTCAGGCAAGTTTCAAGGGCCTGCGCCCCGACAAGTCACCCGCCGATCTTCGCGACAGCGATCGGCCCGAGGAAACCACCCACATGCCAGGCAACAACGTATCGGCCCGCAAGGCGGCCGCAAGCAGGGCGGACTACCCGTTTACCCATCCCGGCCGGGTGTTGATCGAGAAACCGCGTGTCACCAAACGCGAGCTCGCCATGTTCTACGCCGGCATCGCCGAACGCCTGTTGCCGGGTGTGGTCGGTCGGCCGCTGTCGGTGGTGCGTTGCCCGGAAGGCGCGGGCGAGGAGTGCTTCGTCCAGAAGCATCCGATGGCGGGCATGCCCGATGCCATCGGTGTCGGTGACGCGCGCAGCGCCCATGGCAAGCGGCAACAGTACCTGTACGTCGACGACATCGACGGGGTGCTGGGCCTGGTGCAGATGAACGTGATCGAATTGCATCCGTGGGGCTCCACCATCGCCGATCTCGAACATCCCGATCGAGTGGTGTTCGACCTCGATCCCGACGCGGGCGTGGAATGGCCACGCGTCCGCGATGCGGCGCGGCTCGTGCGCGAGCGCCTGCAGGGCGTGGGGCTGCAAAGTTTCCTGCGCACCACCGGCGGCAAGGGGTTGCACGTGGTGGCGCCGCTGAATCCGCGGCCCGACTGGAAATCGGCGAAGGCCTTTGCACAGGCACTGGCACGCACGCTCGAACGGGAGTCACCGGACCAGTTCGTTTCGGCCGCGACCAAAACCCGCCGCAAGAACCGCATCTTTGTCGATTACCTGCGCAATGCGCGCGGCGCCACCGCGGTGGCTTCTTATTGCGTGCGTGCACGCCCGGGTGCCGGCGTGGCGACGCCATTGCGCTGGGAAGAACTGTCAAGGGTGCGTTCGGGGGCGCACTACACCATCGCGAACATCGGACGCCGCCTGAAAACAATGGAGCAGGATCCCTGGCAAGGCATCGACGAGCTGCGACAGGCGTTGCCTGGCGCCGGCTGACATGACTCCGCGTTGAGGTCACCGCAGGTTGGAGCGAGCGGCCCCATGCAAGTCCCAACGCGAACGGCTTTCGAACAAGGAGCGCGCATCATGCCAAGACCCATCTGGAGCGGCACCATCACTTTCGGCCTGTTGAACATCCCGGTCCAGTTGATGCCGGGAGAACGGCACACGGATCTTCATTTCCGGATGCTGGATTCGCGCAACAATGCGCGTATCCGGTATGAACGCATCAACGAGGAAACCGGCGATGAAGTGCCCTGGAAAGAAGTGGTGAAGGCATTCGAGTACGACAAGGGCAATTACGTGGTGCTGGACAAGGAGGACTTCGCCAAGGCCGCGCCGGAATCGAACGAATCGGTCGATATCGAGGCATTCGTGGATCCGGATGCGATCGGTCAGGAATTCTTCGAGAAACCCTATTACCTCGTCCCGGCGAAGAAGGCCGAAAAAGGTTACGTGCTGCTGCGCGAAACACTCAAGCGGCTCAAGACCGCCGGCCTTGCGCGCGTGGTGATCCGCACCCGCGAATATCTGGCGCTGGTGATGCCGCGCGACGATGCGCTGCTGCTGATGCTGCTGCGTTATCCGCAGGAGATCGTGGGCGACGACGAATACGCGTTCCCCGACAAGAAACTGTCTGCCTATCGCGTCAGCCAGAAGGAGCTGGACATGGCAGAGGCCCTGGTGAAGTCGATGATCAGCGAATGGAAGCCCGACGCATACCACGACGATTTCCGAGCCAGGCTCGGCAAAGTCATCGAGTCACGCATCAAGGCCAAGGGCGGGGTGCGCGCGCCCGCGGTCGAAGAAGCCGCGATGCCCAGGAACGCATCCACCAACGTGGTGGATTTCATGGCGCTGTTGCAAAAGAGCATCGACGACAACCGCCGCACACCGGCCAAAAAGAAGAGTGGATCCGGTGCGCGGCGCAGCAGTCATCGTTCCGGCGCGCGTCGCAAGACTTCGACCGGCAAGAAGGCACGCAAACAGTCCTGAAGGCATGCGTCAATCCGGTGGTACCCGTTGCGAAGCATTCCAGGTCGCCTGCTCCGAGGCCACCGCGGTTGCGACGTCGCGCGGATAACTGCGCGCCCCCAACAGCAGCACCACCCCGGCGGCGGCCAGCACCACCACCAATACCAGGAACGCGAGATCCATGTTGCCGCTACCGGATTGCCGCGCGGAAACCGCGAAGGCGGCGCCGCCGTCACCGCCGAGCAACCCCGACAGCCAGCCGAACAGCGGCGGCGAAGCCGCCTGCGCCAGATACACGATGGTGGAGCGCACACCTTCGGCCCGCCCCCAGAGCCGCGAGTGCATCACGTCGAGGCGTGCGGCATCCACCGGCGGAAACGCACCACCGATACCACCGGCGGTGATGAACAGGAACGGCGCGGCGGTGAAGAGACTCGGCAACAACATGCCGGGAAACAGCGCGACCACGGCCACGAAGTAGGCGCCGGCGCCGACTTGCATGCGCGCTGCAACGTGGCCTTTCGCCACCAACCGGTCGGCGAGCAGGCCGGCCACCAGCACCCCGGCAATCGCACCCAACCCGACGATCACCACAAACGTGCTGGACAGCGTCTGTGGAAGCCCGAAATGCGAGCGCGTGAACACCACCACGAAGGTGCGCAGGCCCGTGAAGTAGAAATAACCGAGCGCCGAGGCCAGGATCAGCATGCGATAACTCGGCAGCGCGAGAACGTATTTCACCGCCTGCCAGATGCCCATGCGTGCCGGATCTTCACGCAACACCAGCGGCGCGCGCGGTTCGATGCCGTGCTCGCGCACCACATCCTTGATTCTGACGTCGTCATTGCGTGGATGCCGATGATGCCGGATTCCTTCCGGTTCGGTCGACGGGTCGCGGTCCTGCACGGGCAGACGCCCACGACCGCCACGGCGGGGTTCAGGCATCCTGCGCGCGATCACGTACGCCAACACCATGCCCAGCACAGCCAGCAGCAGGAATGGTGCACGCCACGACAACGCCGCCACGTTTCCCGAAATCAGGAATCCGATCGCGACCCCGACCAGTTCGCCGGAAAGCACGTAACCGTAAATGCGGCTGCGCTCGGCCGCACTGAAGCTGTCGCCGACCAGCGACGCCATCGCCGGCGACCCGATCGCCATCACGATTCCCAGCGCCAGGCGCGCGGCGAACATGGTGTCGTAAGACGTGGCAACCCCGCACCAGATCATCGCCAGCGACCACAGGGCGATGCCGACGACCAGCAGGTTGCGTCGGTTGAAGCGGTCGACAAGGATGCCGAATGGCAGCGTCAACAGCGCACTCGACGCCACGGTCACAGTCACCAGCAACCCGACCTCGAGATTGTCGATGTGCAGCGCAGGCTTCAGCTGCGCCGCCACCGCGCCGAGCGTCGCCTTGTCCGCTGCATCGAGCGCGAGGATGCACGCCAGCATGATGATGATGTGCAACCGCACGCGCCCGCCGGCCATGTCTTCCAGCGGGCCTTCCACGTTGCGGGACAGCCATCTGTGCAGCGCCATCCGCAACATGTTCTGATCCGGTTTCGGCCTCCCGCCCGACGGCCACCGTGCGGAGCCAAGCCGCACTCTTCACGGTGCCGGCGCATCGAAGCGTACGCCGCTCCCGGTGGTCCTCCGACTATTCGCTGCCGGCGCGGGCGATGGAGAAGCTGGAGAAGCCGGCGCCGATGTCCCAGCCCTTGCCGACGCCGGTCAATGCCAGCGACACATTGCCCTTGGTCATCGCCGCCGCGCGGGTGGAGTTGACCACACCGGCGTGCGCGCTTGCAGTGGCGTAGCTGCCCAGCACGTCATTGATATTCGTCACGCCGCTGAAGTGGCCGACGCCATCGGTCAGTTGATACTTGCCGACCGACAAGCCGCCGCCCTTGGCGTCGATTTTCACCTGCATCGATTGGCCGTTCGTGCAGGTGACGGTGCCGTTGCCGTTCGCCGTCTTGTAAATCACCGACCAACCGGAGAGGGTGAACTTCATCGTGCATTTCATGGTATTCGCGGCGCGCGCATCCGGCGCGTTCGCCATGCCTGCCAAACCCAGCGGCAGCAGCATGAAGGACATCCACAGTGCTTTCCTTTTCATGACATTTCTCCTTGTTTATGCACATGAATTATCACGCCAGACGGCTGAACCTGTTGCAACCCGACATGCACGTCGAGGACGCGTGAAACCCGCGCAGCAGTTGCGTGAAGAAGTGCATCCCGGATTCCGCGACCACTCCGCCCGCTCAGCGCGCGTCACTGCGCACCTGCGCATGACTCATCAAGGTGAAAATCAGGGTGCCACCGACGATGTTGCCCGCCAAAACCGGCCCAAGATAGTGCCAGAACACTTCTGCCCACGGCAGGCGATACGCGAACACCAGATAGAACACTTCACCCGCGGAACCGATCACGTGTACCAGCCCCGCGGCCGCGATCAGCCAGGTCAATCCGATGATGATCCACAGACGTGCGGATTCCGCAGCCGGCATCAACCACACCATGGTTGCGATGATCCAGCCGCCGGCGACTGCCTTGACGAACATCTCCGCGACCGTATAGCCCATGAGTGTGTCGCCGAGCGCGACGATCGACTGGTTCAGCGATGCCGGGAACAGCGGCAATTTCGCCACCGCCAGCGCGAACAGCGCGACACCCACCAGATTGCTGACCAGCACGATGCCCCACAGTCGCAACATCCGCGCCAGCTTCGCCCAGCTCGGCGCGGCCACCAGCGGCAGCACCACGGTCAGGGTATTCTCGGTGAACAGTTGCTGGCGTGCCATGATCACGATCACGAAGCCGGTGCTGTAGCCGAGCCCGGTCACCAACTCGGCGAACGGCAGGCTAGGCAGGTGCGCCCGCAGTGCCGCGCTCGCAACCGTCGAGAACCCCATCGACAGGCCCGCCGCCAGACCCGACCACATCAACGCCGGCGCGGTGCGCCCAAGCTCCTCTTCGCCGATTGCACCGACCGCTTCGTGCAGGACCGCGGCACGCGGCGGCATCCGGCGTTCGACCTCGTGGCGCTCCTCGTCATCCAGTGCCGGGGTATAGCCTTCCTCCGGCTGTTCGCGTGATTCGTGATCGGCTTGGCGTTCGTTGTCGGCCATATCCATGCGACCCGTGCAGTTTCCTTGCAGCTCCTGTTGCGGCGTTCAGCGCGTCACCGATCGTTCATCGAATCGCACTTTTACGCCGACCATCACGCTGCGCCCGGGCGCCGGTTCGTAATAGCGGCCGTTGCCGTCGTTCACGATCACCGAGCCGATGTAACGACGATCGAACAGATTGTCGATGCGCACGAATGGCGCGATGGTCATGATTCCATAATGCACGACGCGTCCGGCGTCGAAGCCGAGCGTCGCGTATCCCGGTGCGTGCGCGCTGTTGGCGTCATCGACGGCCACGGCGCCGATTGCGAACGCATCGAGAGCTGCGTGCCAACCGCCGCTGCCGTTCCAGCGCAACCCGGCGTACAGCTGGTCGCGCGGCACGCCGGAAATGCGCGCGCCGGGCGCGACGGGGCATGCCGCGGCGCAAGGGTTCACGCGGGTGAAACGTGCATCCAGCCGGGTCCAGGCCAGGTGCAGACCCAGACCGTGCGCAAGCGGCGCATCCAGACCGACTTCGACGCCGCTGCGCCGCGCACGACCGATGTTCCGGTAGGTGGTACGGCCGCCGCTGCTTTGAAACACCGACAGTTCATCCCGCGTGTTCGAGCGGAACAACGCCACGTCGAGTTTTCCGGCGCCATCGGCCCAGCGCAGCTTGGAGCCGATTTCCGCATTGTCGGAACGCGCCGGTTGCAGATCGAACGCCATGCCCGGCGAGCCGTCGGCGCGGTACGCAAGCTCGCTGAAGGTCGGGGTTTCGAAGCCTCGTCCGAGCGCGGCATAGACGTTCCAGTCCGGATTGACGTGGAACGTCAGCCCGGCGACCGGGGTGGTCGCGGCGTATCCGACACGTCCGCCGTCGTCGGGATTGTGCGACGTGATGAAGGCATCGTCGGTGTTGAAGTGCACCGTGCTGTGGCGCACACCAGCGGTCAGCGACCACTTTTGCGCGAAATTCCACGCGGCTTGCGCGTACTCGTCGAAATCGTGCACGTCGTCCTGCTCATCGCGGCGCAATGCGCCCGTGACGCCCACTTGATCGTCGATGAAATTGTCGTAACCCAGGCGATGCTGGTCTTCACGATCCCAATTGACGCCGACCGTGAGGCGCAGCGGATCCGCCTGCCAGCTCCAGCGCGCATCCATGCCGCCGTAACGCGTTGCGAGGTCGACCACGCCGCCCGAACTCAATGGGCTGGTCTCGGCGAACACGGGCACCGAAAGGAACTGCGTGGTCGCGCGATCACCGTAGTAGGCCAGCACGCGCAGCCGCTGATGGTCGCCGAGCGGCTGCTGCCACACCGCGCCACCCTGATCCTGCCGCACCTGCTTGCGGGTGTCGTAAACCAGTGCGCTCGGCGCAGCCTGGCGCGGATCGGCGAGATACTGCGCCCACGTCAACCCCTGCGGGTCGAGCGCATGCAAATGTACGGAATTCAGCAACAACGTGAGCTTGCCGCCGCCGTGTGTCGCATACGTCAGCTTGGCATTGCCCTTGCTGCGACGCGCGGCGCTGTGCCGGCGAAAACCCGAAGTGTGGAAATGTTCCAGATCCGCGTTGTAGCCGAACGGACCGCCGCTGCCGCGCGCATTCACATCCGCGTGCCAGGTACCGTATGGCCCCGCGTTCAAGCCCAGGCGCTGTTGCGGCCATGGCGTTCCATCTGCGGTGAAGACCTGGATCACCCCGCCCGATGAATTGCCATACAACGCGGAGAACGGGCCGCGCAACACCTCGATCCGGTCAGCGGCGGCAAGGTCGAAGTTGGAACTCTGGCCCTGTCCGTCCGGCATGGTCGCCGGAATGCCGTCCACGTACAGCCGCACGCCGCGCACGCCGAAGCTTGCACGTGAACCGTGGCCGCGAATGGATATCTGCTCGTCCTGCGCGTAATTCTGGCGATCGCGCGCCAGAACCCCCGGCACTCCGCGCAAGGCTTCGGATGGATTGACGTTCGGATGGTCGGCATCGATCGCACCCAGCGGTATCGCATCCACCGAGGCGGGTACATCGAATGCGCGCTGCGGCGTGCGCGTTGCGGTCACCACGATGGTCTGCAAGGTGCGCGGTGGTGACGGTGGCTGATCGGTTTGTTGCGCGCCGGCGAGCGGCGCCAGGAAAAAAATGGTGACGGCTGGAATCAATCGCCGCCAGCCCAGGCGCCGGGTCGATGTCCCGTAATCCTGTTGCGCTCTGATCGCAAATCGCGACCACCGCAACGAAGCAGCCGCCACGCGAATGTCTTCCCTCAATTAATTCCCTCCGCCCCCATTTTTTGGCAGGGTACAGGCAATCACCGAATCGCCCAATGGCATATGCGCCGAACCATGGCCGCCAGCCAGCACCACGACGTACTGCTTGCCGTCGACCACGCAGGTCGTCGGCGTGGCCTGTCTGCCTGGGCCGGCAGGCGCGCCTGCCACAGTTGTTGTCCGGTGGTCACGTCGCAGGCCCGCATGTAGTCGTCGATCGCACCTTTTGCTCCTTGAGCGCGGCAGTGGCCGCTCTCAGTGCGATGCGTTCGCGAACGCGCTGCGCAATTTCGAAACATCGCCCTTGGACACTTCGCCGGCGCGGTTGCCCCAGGCATTGCGAATGTAGGTGGTGAGCGCGGCGATCTCGGCATCATCGAGCTTGCTGCCGAACGCCGGCATCGTCAGTCCGGTCGGCTTGGTCGGGGTGGCGGGCGAACGCGCACCTTCCAGAATTACCGCCAGCAGCAACTGCGGCTTGGCCGCCTGCACCGCCGAACTCGCGCGCAGCGGCGGAAAAGCGTTGGGCAGTCCGGTGCCGTTGTCCATGTGGCAACCAGCGCAATCATCGACATACAGCGCGCGACCCTGTTGCATCGTATCGTTGTTCGGCTTGCCGGGCTCGCCCGGCCTGGGGCCATCCAGGGTTTTCAGATAAGTCGCGATGGCCTCGAGATCGCGCTGTTTCAGATATTGGGTCGAGGCAGTGACGACTTCCGCCATCGGTCCGCCTGCCGTCGCGTGTGCGTTGGAGCCGGTCGCGAGATATTCGACGATCTCCTGCTTGCTCCAGCCGCCAAGCCCGTCGCGCTTGCCTGCGCCGAGGTTGGGCGCGAACACGTGTTCGGCCATGCCGCCCTGCATCGGGTGGTCGCGGTCCGGCGCACCCAGGAGATTCTTGCCGGAGTGGCAGGCGCCACAATGACCGGGGCCGTTCACCAGGTACGCGCCACGGTTCCACGCGGTGGAACGCTTCGGATCCGGCTGGTACTGGCCGGGATGCAAATACAGCGTGTCCCACATCTTCAGCATGCTGCGCATGCTGAAGGGCCAGCCGAGCTGCGGCGAGCGATTGCGCTCGCGCACCGGCTTGACCGTGTCGAGGTAAGCCCTGATCGCATCCACGTCGCCACGCGTCATGCGCGTGTACCAAGGATACGGAAATGCCGGGTACAAGTGCTTGCCGCCGCGTGCAATGCCGAAATGCATCGCGCGATAGAAGTCGCGTTCGCTCCATTCGCCGATGCCGGTCTCGGGATCGGGCGTGATGTTGGTCGAATACACCACGCCGAACGGTGTCGGCACCGGCCGCCCGCCCGCGAACGGTTTGCCGCCTTGCGCGGTGTGGCACGCCTTGCAATCGCCCGCGTGCACCAGATAACGGCCGTGCTGGATGGTCGTCCATGTCTGTCGCCGGTGCTTCGGCGCATACACCTGCACCGCCGCGATCGCGAGGCCCGTGGCTGCGAGCGCCAGCGCAACTGCGATGAGCCAGCGAATTTTCACGCCTGCACCAGCGGTTGCGGGTTCCTGATGTAGCGCTTCATTGCGTCGGCGGCCCAGAACGCCAGCGCGCCAACCGTGCCGGTCGGGTTGTAGCCGGCGTTTTGTGGAAACACGCTGGAGCCCATCACCCACAGGTTGGGCACGTCCCAGGACTGCAGGAACGGATTGACGAAGCTGGTGTGCGGGTCGGCGCCCATCGCTGCGCCGCCGGTGTTGTGGGTGGTCTGGTACGGCACGATCGAGTAGTCGCCCTCGCGCGGTTTCGGATTGATGCCGCGGTTGGGGATGGCTTTCGCGATTTCGGTGGCGCGGTCGGTCAGGAACTTCGACATCGCGTTTTCGTTGTGGTGGAAATCAAACGTCAGCCTGAGCAGCGGATTGCCGTAGGCGTCCTTGTAGGTCGGGTCCAGGTCGAGGTAATTGTCGCGGTAGCTCATCACCCCGCCATGGCATTGCATGTGCGTGGAATAGAGGTAATCCTCGTGCAGCGCCTTCTTCCAGCCGGCGCCCCACTTGGGCGTTCCCTTCGGAAGATATTCCTGCAGGATCGGCCGTCCGCCGGTGTTCCACAACGCGATGTAGCCGCCGCCCAGGAAGCCCTTGCCGGCATGGTCGAAATTGTCGCCATTGAAATCATCCACCACTTGCCCGAGCGCCCCCGCGCCCATGAAGGGATTGAGGATTTCCTTGCAGGTCACGTTGACCGAGCTCGACACCTGGTAGGCGTAGTTGCGTCCGACCACGCCGGCGCCGGTTTTCGGGTCGTACGGCGCGCCGATCTTCGAGACCAGCAGCAGGTGCACGTTGTGGTGCGCGAACGCGCACAGCACCACCATCTGCGCCGGCTGGATGTATTCCCTGCCGTTCTGGTCGACGTAAACCACCCCGGTTGCACGTCGTCCGCTTGAATCGGTCAATATCCGCACCACGCTCGAATGGGTGCGGAAACTGAAATTGTCCTTCTTCAGCAGCACCGGCAGAATCGTGGTTTGCGGGCTGGCCTTGGAATAATTGGCGCAACCGAACCATTCGCAGTAACCGCAATACGTGCACTGGCCCATCTGCACCCCGAGTGAATTCAGATATGGCTTCGACGTGTTGGCCGCCGGTGCGGGAAATGGATGCAGGCCCACTTCGCGCGCGGCCTTGTCGAACAATACGGTCGCCGCGCAGCGTTTCAGAGGCGGCAGCGGATAACCGCGCGCACGCGGGCCTTCGAACGGATTGCCGCCCGGCTGCAGCTTGCCCTGGATATTGCCGGCCTGACCCGAGATGCCGCACAGGTATTCGAACTTGTCGTAGTACGGTTCCAGTTGCTCGTAGGTGATACCCCAATCCTGGATCGTCATGCCGTCCGGGACCGCCTTCTTCCCGTAGCGCTGCTGGTTGTGGCTGCGCAGCACGAAATCGGTCGGCAGAAAACGCCAGTTCTGGCCGTTCCAGTGCACGCCTGCGCCGCCCACACCCGAAGCCGGCAGGAACGAACCGAGTTCGCGCATCGGCAACGCGAGTTGCTCCGGCTTGTTGCGGAAAGTCAGCGTTTCACGTCGTGTCTGCTCGAAAATTTCCTTGCGCACCGCGTAACGCAATTCGTCCTGGATCTGGGTGACGGAAAAATCCGGCACGGTGTCGCGCCAGCCGCCACGCTCGAGCGCCAGCACGCTGGCACCGGCGTCGGTCAGTTCCTGGGCGATGATCGAAGCGGTCCAGCCGAACCCGACCAGCACCACGTCCACTTCGGGGAGTTTCTTCGCCATCACAGGCTCCCCGCCGGCCAGGCCTTGCTGCCGTTCTTGCCGGCGAGCGCGGCAAAATGAGACCTCGCTGGATAACGTGCGTATTCGCAACCCGGGCCATGGAAACGCCCCGTGGGTGCATCGCTCAGGCGACACATCACCGGATGTTCACCGCCGAGGCTGACGAACGGGGCCTTGTACGGTTTGCCGAAATGCTCGATCTCGTTGATGTAGTTGTAGCGCGGACCGGGATAGCCGATCAGCTTCCAGCCCGCGAAGTCGCGGTTGCCACCGTAGATGGGATCGGCAAGAAAACCTTCCCTGGTATTTCCCCAAAGGAGATTGAAGAAATTGGCGGAAGGGATTTCTCCAAGGTCGATCTTGCCGTCTTGGAGGTCATGCAGGATCTTGTCCCGCTGATCGGGCTTGAGTTGCGCGAACACGTTGCCGAGACTTTTCGTGCAGTGTTCATCGACGCGCTGGATACCCAGCCGGTAAACCTGCGCGGGCGTGAAAGGCAATTGATAACCCTGCTCTGTGGTGCCCAGCCGGAACGGCCCGCGCATGTAGATGCCGGACGCCTGTCCGAACGGCCCCGCTAGTTGTGCGTCGATGAATTCATCTACCCCGGCTTCGACCGCGCCCGGGCCCAGGGCGTCCTTCGGAATCAGGCGATCGATCGCAGCGCGCACGAATTCGCGTTCGTCACGGCTGAAGTAACGCGGCGCCACAGGCTGCCTGGTCGATCCGCCGCCTCCACAGCCCGCCAGCAGCAGACTGGACGAAACCAGCACCGCGCCACCAACAATGAAGGATCGTCGCGACGGGGAATCACACGCCTCGGTCGCGGGGATCGGATCCGGCAGCGTTTGTCTGCGCTCGTCCATGCGCACAAGTCCTTCCCTTGACAATGTTGACGATCGTGCATCGCACGGGGTGAAGACCGCGTCAATCGATTCAGCCTGCGCACATGTTCCGCGCGCACAAAAATGTCGGCAGGGCGCTCCACCGTGCAGCGACCTGCCGCGATCCGGAAATTTTTTCCAATCCGCTGTCACGCGATGATGACGTTTCAAGTTGCAGACTTGGGGTCCCACGTGCCAGCGCAGCGTTGCTGCGCGCGCATCAGGGAGGGAGCCGACGCAGCGCCATCGACGCACGTTCGACAGGTCACCGCGGACCAGACAGGAGTCACGTGGCGCAGATCTTCCCCAAGCGGTTCGCCCTCTGGTTCCAGCTGTTCCTGATTGCGGTCGCGGTCGGCTTCGTGTCGTGGGCTTTCCTGTGGCGCTGGGCAATGGCCGACCCCGTCGGCATCCGCGAACCGGTGGAACAGCCGGTGCCCTTCAGCCACAAGCATCACGTCGGCGACGACGGCATCGATTGCCGCTATTGCCACACCTCGGTCGGCCAGTCTGCCTACGCCGGCATCCCGCCGCTGTCGACCTGCATGACCTGCCACTCGCAGTTGTACACGCACCAGAAAGTTCTGGCGCCCCTGCTCACGGCCTTCGACAGCGGCGTGCCGTTGCACTGGAAGCGTGTGTACAAGCTGCCTGATTTCGTCTACTTCAACCACGGCATCCACATCGCCAAGGGCGTCGGCTGCGCCAGTTGCCACGGCGCGGTGGACCAGATGCCGTTGATGTCGCGGCAGCAACACCTGACGATGCAATGGTGCCTCGCGTGCCACCGCGATCCTGAAAAGCATCTCAGGCCGCGCGCCGAAATATTCAATCTGCATTGGCACCCGAAGAACCAACTGGCATTGGGCACACGCCTGATGCGCAAGTACCAGATCGACAAGCGACGACTCACGGACTGTTCGACATGTCATCGATGACGTCGCGCGAAAACACGGCACCGGTGCGGGTTGACCCTGCATCGATCCGCGCCAGGCTGGCCGGACAACACGGCCGGCGCTTCTGGCGCTCGCTGGAAGAACTGGCCGATTCCGAAGCGTTCCACGCCTGGCTGAAGTCGCAGCACCCGCGGCTTGCGGCTGCGGTACCGCTGGATCGGCGCGGCTTCCTGAAACTGCTGGGCGCATCGCTGGCGTTGGCCGGCCTGTCGGCGTGCAGCCATCCGCCCGAGACCGAAATCGTGCCGTATGTGCACAAGCCGATCGGCCAGATCGATGGGTTGCCGCGTTATTTCGCGACGGTCCTGACACGCCATGGTTACGCGCACGGCGTTCTGGTCCGCGACGACATGGGCCGCCCCACCAAGGTGGAAGGCAACCCGCAGCACCCGGCGAGCCTCGGCGGCACCGACATTTTCGCGCAGGCGGCGATATTGCAATTGTGGGATCCGGACCGCTCGCAGTCGGTGATGCATGGCAACACCGTTGCGAGCTGGGACGACTTCGCCGGGGTGCTCGCCGATCGCGCCATGCATTTCGACGCCAATGGCGGCGCAGGCATGCGCGTGCTGATCGGCCCTACCACGTCGCCGACGCTTATCGCGCAGCTCGCGGCGTTGGAAAAAAGATATCCGCACGCGCGCTGGCATGTCCACGATCCCGGCGATGTTGCAGGCCGAAACGAACTCGCCCGCCACCACTTCGACCGCGCCAAGGTGATCGTCTCCCTGGACGCCGACTTCCTTTCCGATCCGGTGGCCGGCGTGCGCCATGCGCGCGATTTCATCGCCGCGCGCAACCCGGAAGACGCAAGGCAATCGATGTCACGTTTGTACGTGGTCGAACCCACGCCCAGTGTCACCGGCAGCATGGCCGATCATCGCCTGCCATTGGCATCGACGGCGATCCCGGCGTTTGCCGGACGCTTGGCCGCACGCGTTGCAGCGGGCGATACTTCAGGGGCGGGTTCAGCCCATGCGCACGCGCGTTGGGTGAACGCCGTGGCGAAAGATTTGCTCGCGCACCACGGCGCCTCGCTCGTCGTCGCCGGCCACACCCAACCGGAAAGCGTGCACGCGCTCGCGCGTTCGATGAACGCGGCGCTCGGCAGCATCGGCGAAACCGTCGAATACACCGCATCGTTGATCGCAACACCGAATAGCGGCGACGGCTCGCTGGCCGCGCTGGTTGAAGACATGCACGCCGGCAAGGTCGATACCCTGCTGATGCTGGGCGTCAATCCGGTCTATGACGCGCCGTTCGACGTGGACATGATCGCAGCCTTGCGACGGGTGCCGCACACGCTGCACCTCGGTTTGTATCGCGACGAAACGGGAATGCTTGCCGGATGGCACGCGCCGCAGGCGCACGAACTGGAGGCGTGGGGCGATGCACGCGCGTTCGATGGCACCGCAAGCATCGCCCAGCCGCTGATCGCGCCGCTGTATGGAGGCCACTCCGCAATCGAAGTGATGGCGATGCTGCTGGGCGGGGCGCCCGCCGAAGGACACGCGCTGGTGCGCCAAGCGTGGCGCAAGCAGCTCGACGATGACAAGGCGTGGAACGAGGCATTGCAATCCGGCGTGATAAGCATCCCCCCGCCGCTGCGCGGCGACCCCATTCGTGCCGACGGGGGTGAAGCTGCCCTCCCCCTTCGACACGAAAGCGAACGCGCGCGAAGCGCGATGAGGGGGATGGCTTTTGCTGCAAACCCCGACATCCCCCCGCGCCTTCGGCGCGATTCCCTTCGTTCCGAAGGGGGCGAAAACCTGGAGCTGCTGTTCCGCCCCGACGCCACCATCGATTACGGCGCCTGGTCCAACAACGGCTGGTTGCAGGAATTGCCCAAACCGCTGACGCAGCTGACATGGGACAACGTGGTGCTGGTGTCACCTGCGCTCGCGAAAAAACTTGGGGTGCAAAACTTCGAAGGCGTCGAACTGCGCAGCCACGGACACTCGCTGCGCGGACCGGTATGGATCATGCCCGGACAGGCCGAACGCAGCGTGACGGTGCACTTCGGCTACGGCCGCAAACACGCGGGACGAGTGGCCGACGGACAGGGGTTCGATGCCTATGCGCTGCGCACGGCGGTTTCTCCGTGGCTCGCAACGGATCTGGAAATCGTTGCCACCGGCGAACGCTACGAGATAGCACAGACCCAACACCACTTCGCGATGGATGGCCGTGACCCTTTGCGTGTCGGCACCCTGGATGAGTTCATGGCCGACCCGAAATTCGCGACCGCGCACGACCGTTACGGCCCCAATCCGCCGAGCCTGTATCCCGATTACCCGCCAGCCGATTACGCATGGGGCATGAGCATCGACCTGAACGCCTGCATCGGCTGCAAAGCCTGCACCATCGCCTGCCAGTCCGAGAACAACATCCCCGTGGTCGGCAAGGCCCAGGTTCGGCGCGGGCGCGAGCTGCACTGGATACGCGTCGATCGCTACTACGAAGGCGCGGCCGAAAACCCGGACAGCTACAACCAACCGGTGCCGTGCATGATGTGCGAACACGCGCCGTGCGAAGTCGTGTGCCCGGTGGATGCCACCGTGCACAACACCGAAGGCTTGAACGTGCAGGTGTACAACCGCTGTGTCGGCACCCGCTTCTGTTCGAACAACTGCCCGTACAAGGTGCGGCGCTTCAATTTCATGCAGTACGCGGACAAGCACACGCCGCAATACAAGGCGATGCGCAACCCCGAGGTCACGGTGCGCCGGCGCGGCGTGATGGAAAAGTGCACGTACTGCATCCAGCGCATCGAAACCGCGCACATCGAAGCCGACAAGCGCGATCGGCGCATCCGCGACGGTGAAATCGTGACCGCGTGCCAGGCGGCGTGTCCGACGCAGGCGATCCGTTTCGGCGACATCTCCGACAAGCAGTCGAACGTCTCGCAGGCGAAAGCGTCTCCGCGCAACTACGCGATGCTCAACGAACTCGGCACCCGCCCGCGCACCACGTATCTCGCGCGCATCCGCAATCCGAATCCTGCGTTGAAGGACGAAGGGTCGTGAGCGCTTCGCGCCACCCCTTCAACAAACCCCTGCCCCCTTCCGCAAAAAGGGCGGAGCGACAGCGAACGCGCGCAGCGCGGGGGATGCCGCTGCACGCAGCAAAAGCCATCCCCCTCGATCCCCCTTCCTTTGGAAGGGGGAGGCAAAGCCGGTCATGAGCGCGGTGCTGCCACGCGAGGCACTGCCTGCGGTGATCGCGCCGGAAGAGACCGACGCCACGATCAGCGCCACGATCAGCGATGCGACCCTGCGCCGACCGGTCGGTTGGCTGTGGCTCGGCGCTTTCGCGCTGTCGATTTTGCTGTGCGGGGTGTTGTTCCTGGGCACGGTGTGGCTGCTGTACGCAGGCATCGGGATCTTCGGCCTGAACATCCCGGTCGCGTGGAGTTTCTTCATCGCGAATTACGTATGGTGGATCGCGATCGGCATGGGCGGCACCTTCATCTCCGCCGCGATGTACCTAACCCGCCAGGGCTGGCGCAATTCGATCAACCGTTTCGCCGAAGCGATGACCGTATTCGCCGTTTCGGTATCGGGCATCTTCCCGATCCTGCACCTCGGGCGACCGTGGTTCTTCTACTGGCTGTTTCCCTACCCCGACGTCATGAATCTGTGGCCGCAGTGGCGCAGTTCGCTGGAATGGGATTTCTGGGCGATCCTTGCCTATCTGATCGTGTCGATCGTGTACTGGTATGTCGGGATGCTGCCCGACCTGGCCACGCTTCGCGATCGCGCACCGAGCCTGTTGCAGGCACGCTTCTATGGGCTGCTGTCGCTGGGTTGGCGCGGCGAAGCGCGCCACTGGATACGCTTCGAAAAGTTCAACCTGATCACCGCGGCATTGGCCGTGACCTTGGTGTTTTCCGTGCACAGCATGGTGGCGCTGGATTTCTCCGAGGGCCTGGTGCCGGGCTGGCACGAAACGATCTTTCCGCCGTTCTTCATCGCGGGCGCGTTGTTCTCGGGTTTCGCGATGGTGCTTACGCTCGGCATTCCGCTGCGCAAATGGTTCGGTTTCGAGGCGTACCTGACCGAACGCCACATCGTCAACATGGCCAAGATGATGCTGATGGCGGGCCTGTTCGTCGATTACAGCTATTTCTCGGAAATCTTCACCGCGTTCTACAGCATGGACCGCTACGACGTGGCGATGACCATGCACCGCGTGGTCGGCCCGTATGCCTGGGTGTTCTGGGGCACGATCCTGTTCAACGTGCTGCAAATCCAGTTGCTGTGGTTTCCGCGCGTGCGCCGCAGCGCCGCAGCGGTGTTCGTGATTTCACTGGGCGTCCTCGTCGGCATGTGGCTGGAGCGCTTCATGCTGATCGTGACCAGTCTCTACCAGGACTTCCTGCCGTCGGCGTGGGGCATGTTCTGGCCGACCGTCTGGGACATCCTGTTCCTGATCGGTTCGATCGGGCTGTTCTTTTTCATGTTCCTGCTGTTCACCCGGCTGCTGCCGATGCTTTCGATGTTCGAACTGCGCAAGCTGGTCGCATCACGACGCCGACTCGCATCGGGGGCATCGCAATGACCGCGCGCCTGCACGGCCTGCTGGCCGAGTTCGATGACGGCGAGCAACTGCGTGATGCCGTGTGGCGGACACGCCATGAAAGTTACACGCGCATCGAGGCCTATTCGCCCTGTCCGGTCGAAGGCATGCACGAAGCACTGGGGCACCGGCATACGTACGTGCCGTTCTGGATGCTGGTCGGCGCGCTGGTCGGCGGCGGCTTCACCTACTGGCTGGAATGGTACTCGGCGGCAGTCAATTACCCGATCGATGTCGGCGGGCGGCCGCCCTTCTCGTGGCCCGCATTCATACCACCGGCGATCGAGATGACGATCCTGTGGGCGGTGCTGCTTGGGGTGCTTGCGGTGCTGTTCGGCGCAAGGCTGCCGCGCGTCCACCATCCGCTGTTCGCGAGCCGTGAATTCGAACGCGCCACCAGTGATCGCTACTTCCTGCTGGTGCGCGGCGACGACCCCCGTTTCGATGTGCAACATACCCGGGAATTCCTTGCCACGCTGTCGCCATTGACCGTGACGGAGGTGGCGGAAGAATGAGCGTTCGCGCGTTCCGCGCCGCGTCGTGCTTCTTCGCCGTACTGGCGCTCACAGGCTGCGAGCGCGGCCTGCACGAAATGTACGACCAGCCGAAGTACAAGCCGTTGACCTCGAGCCCGTTGTGGGCCGACGGAAACTCATCACGTCCGCAGGTTCCCGGAACCGAACCGCGTTCCGCCGGCGCGTTGGCCGGCGTTTCCAGCGGGCGCCTGGATCGCGTCAGGCCGGCGCCGACGGCCGCGCCCGTCACCGGCGTCGATGCCGAAGGCAATCCGCTTGCGCAGGTCGGCGCCGCGACAACCCCGGGTTATTCCAATCCCGTGCCAATCACTCTGGCTCTTTTGAAGCGCGGACGGCAGCGTTTCAATATCTATTGTGCGCCCTGCCACAGCCGCGTGGGCGACGGCGACGGCAGGATCGCCGAACGCGGCTTTCCGCACCCGCCGAGCTACCACACACCAGCGTTGCGCCACGCCCCCGACAGCCACTTCTACCAGGTGATCAGCGACGGCTATGGCGTGATGTATGCCTACGCCGACCGGATTTCGCCGCATGACCGCTGGGCGATCGTCGCGTATATCCGCGCGCTGCAGTTGAGCCAGTACGCGCCGAGATCGGATCTGAACCCGGCGGATTTGCAGAGGCTGGGCACGCCGAAGCCGCTCGCAATGAACCCCTCGCCCTCCGGGTACAGCCGCCATTCATGGCAAAAAACTCCGTGGTGCCGCGAAGCGGCGGGTGGGGTTCGAGCAGCACGCAACGTCGAGCTTCGTGCCGGCCCCTCATCCCTGGCCCTCTCCCGGAGGGAGAGGGGAAAGCAGGAGTTCCGAAGTGAATGCATGGCTGCCCCGGGCACCTGCGCAATGGGTCGCGGCGCTGCTCGGCTTCACGGCGCTGGCCGCGTGCCTGCTGCTCGGCTTGTGGCGCGAACCCAAGCAGGCGCTGCTTTCGTACCTGTACGCGTTCTTCTTTTTCACCGGCCTTTCCGTCGGCAGTCTCGCGCTCCTGATGATGCACTCACTCACCGGTGGCGCATGGGGCGATTGCATCCGCGCACCGCTGCTGGCGGCGGCGCGCATCCTGCCGCTGATGGCCGTCGCGGCCATCCCGATCCTCATCTGCATGCGTCCCCTCTACGCATGGACTTCGCCGGTGGTGCTGGCACTTCACGTGCAAACACGCCAGCAAACCTGGTATCTCGTCGGAGCCTTCTTCGCCATCCGCACCGTTGTTTACTTTGGTGTCTGGATCGGCTTGCTGGTCGCCTTCACCCGGCGCATGGACGATCGGGTGTTGGCGCGCCGCATCGCTGCGCCGGGATTGATCGTGTACGCCGTCACCTCGTTGCTTGCCGCCACCGACTGGATGGTGTCGCTGACGCCGCATTGGCATTCGTCGGTATTCGGCATGATGGTGGCTACCGGCTGGCTGCTGGCCGCGGCCGCACTGGCCACGGCGACCGTGGCGCGCCGGCAGGCGAATGTCGCGGCGCCGCCCGACGTGCTGCACGACCTCGGCAACCTGCTGCTGGCGCTGGTGCTGGCGTGGTCGTACCTCGCCTTCATGCAGTACCTCACCATCTGGATTGCCGACCTGCCGGCGGAGAATGCGTGGTACATCCCGCGCACGCTGACCTCGTGGCGGTATCTCGCGTGGTTCCTGATTGCCTTCAACTTCGCGCTGCCGTTCGCGTTGTTGCTGTCACGCGCCGCCAAGCGCCAGCGCGCGTGGCTGAAAGCGATCGCGTTGATGCTGGTGGCGGCCAACTTCGCCGACGCGCTGTGGCTGGCGATCCCGGGTTTCCGTGCCGGCGGCTTCCTGCTGCGCTGGACCGATCTGTGCGCACCGCTCGGCATCGGCGCCTTGTGGTGGTGTGTGTACGCGGGCCAGCTTGGTTGCGCGCAATCGGTGACCCGTGTAGATGCCACGGCGCCCCGGGGCCTGGAGAAAACGCATGGCTGAGCCGATCGAAAAACCTTTCGGCCACGAGCCCGACGGAATCGCTTTTCGCAGCGTGCTGACCTGCGCGGGCGTGATCGCACTCATCGTCATTGCCATCGCCGCCGGGATGCACTTTGTCTTGAACGGAGCGGTGATGCCGAACCACGCGGCCATGCTGACCCGGCCCGCGCGTATCCCACCGCGACCACGCCTCGAAGCTCATCCGCAACTCGATCTCGCGCAATTCCGGGCGCGCAAGCAGGCGCTCCTTTCCGGTTACCAGTGGCTCGGTCCCGGCCACCACCATGCCCGCATTCCCATCCAGCGCGCGATGCAGATCTACGCGCGGCAGCACACGCCTGTTGCGGCGCCGGCGGCTTCGAGCGGCGCGCCCGCATTGGCGCCGAGCAGCGCCAAACCGACGGCGCAAGGAGCGCGGCCATGATTCGCAAAGGCACGCTTTTCGCCGCCTCTCCCCCGTCAGGAAGCGATGGCGGAGAGGATCCAAGAGCCCGCGCACGCGTCATGCTTGCGAGCGTGTCGGCGTTCGTATTGGCACTTGCATTGCTCTTCGTCGCGAATGCGTGTCTTGCCGCGACGGCGACGCCCTCCCACGTGCGTGCGCCGCCCCACATGCGGCAACGGGTGGGCTTCGACCAGCAACTCGGCGCACACGTGCCGTTGCACGCGGTCTTCCATGATGCGAACGGCAAGCCGGTGCACCTGCGCGACCTGATGCACGGCAAACCGGTGCTGCTGGTCCCCGGCTATTTCACCTGCAAGAACCTGTGCAGCATCGTGCGTACCGGCGTTGCGCACGGCGTTCGACACACCGGCTTCACGCCCGGCAAGCAGTTCAACGTGGTGCTGGTCAGCATCGACCCCGGGGAAACGCCCATCGACGCACGCCACGCGCAGCACATGGACGCGATGAACCACCCCGATGCCGACGTGCGCGATTGGCATTACCTGACCGGCCCGCAGTCGTCCATCGCGCCGCTGATGCACAGCATCGGATTCCGGTATTTCTTCGACAAGCGCAACCACCAGTTCGACCACGCGGTGGGCGTGGTGGTGTTGACGCCACACGGCACGGTTTCGCAATACCTGTTCGGCGTCAAGTTCCCGTCCGAAACACTGCGACTGGCGCTGGTGCACGCATCGGGCGGCCATGTCGGCAACATCGTGGACCAGCTGTTGCTGTTGTGCTGCCAATACGACACCTCGACCGGGCGCTACACGCTGACCATCCACCGGATCATGCAGGGCCTTGGCATCTCGACCGCGCTGTTGCTGATCGGACTTGTGGTGGTGTTGCGCCGAAGCGAATCGCAGCGCACGCACCACGGGGGATCGGAGCCATGAACTCCGGCGGCTTCTTCCACCTGTTGCCGAACGCCTCGACCTATGCCGGCCCGGAGGATGTGCTGTGGTGGTCGATGGTCGGGTTGTGCTCTGCCATTGCGATCGGCGTGTTCGTGGTGATGTTCGTGTTCTGCATCCGTTACCGCAAAGGCCGGCCGGCCGATCGCACCCTGGCCAAGGAAACGTTGCCGGTCGAGCTGACGTGGACGTTCGTGCCACTCACGATCTTCATGGGCATCTTCGTCTGGAGCCTGTTCCTGTACGCGGGCACCCGAACGCCGCCTGCCGATGCCGAGACCATCTACGTGGTCGCCAAGCAATGGATGTGGAAGATCCAGCACCCAGGCGGCCAGCGCGAGATCGATACCCTGCACGTACCGGTGGACGTGCCGATCCGGCTGATGATGACCTCGCAGGACGTCATCCACAGCTTTTCCGTGCCGGCGTTCCGGGTCAAGCAGGACGTGCTGCCCGGACGCTATACGCAACTGTGGTTCAAGGCAATCGAAGTCGGGAACTATCGTCTGTACTGCACGCAATACTGCGGCCTTGACCATTCGAAGATGGGCGGCAAGGTCATCGTGATGTCGCGCAAGGACTATGCGCGCTGGCTCGACCGCCACGACAGCGGAACCAGTCTTGCGGCGCAAGGCGCGGCGCTGTTCCGGGCCAAGGGATGCAGCGGCTGCCACGGCGCCAATGCGTCGGTGCACGCGCCGGATCTGGACGGCATCTACGGCCGCATCGTGCACCTCGCCGATGGTCGCACCGTGGCCGCCGACGACCGCTACATCCACGATTCGATCATGTTGCCCGACAAGCAGGTTGTCGCCGGTTATGCGCCGATCATGCCGGCGTTCTCGGGGGAACTCACCGAAAGCCAGGTGCTCGCGCTCATGGCCTACCTGAAATCGACCAGGCCGGGCACGCAACCTGCCCACGAAAGCACCAGGCGATGAGCACCATGCAATGAACGCCACCGTCATCACGCCGGATCTCCCGGAACTTGAACCTCCGCGCAGCTTTTTCGCCCACGGTTCCGGCTTGCGCAGTTGGCTGACCACCCGCGACCACAAGCGCATCGCGATCCTGTACACGATCACGATCACGCTCTTCTTTGTTCTGGGCGGGGTCGCCGCGGCGATGATGCGGATCAACCTGGTGACGCCCGACGGCGCACTGATGAGCGCGGAAACCTACAACAAGACCTTCACGTTCCACGGCGTGGTGATGGTGTGGTTCTTCCTGATTCCGTCGATTCCCGCCACGCTCGGCAACTTCCTGCTGCCGCTGATGATCGGCGCACGCGACCTCGCGTTTCCCCGCCTCAACCTCATGAGCTGGTACCTGTTCGTGATCGGCGGCTGCTTCACCATTGCCTGCCTGCTGCTGGGCGGCGTGGATACCGGCTGGACCTTCTACACGCCGTTCTCGACGCTGTTTTCCAATACCAACGTGATCCTGGTGGCCGTCGGTGTATTCGTGACCGGATTCTCGACCATCCTTACCGGACTCAACTTCATCGTCACCACCCACAAGCTGCGGATGCCGGGCATGACCTGGTTCAAGTTGCCGCTGTTCGTGTGGGGCATGTACGCGGTCAGCCTGGTGATGGTGCTGGCGACTCCGGTGCTGGCGATGGTCTTGTCGCTGATCGGACTGGAACGCATCGCGCACGTCGGCATTTTCGATCCGGCGCTGGGCGGCGACCCATTGCTGTTCCAGCACCTGTTCTGGTTCTACTCGCACCCGGCGGTGTACATCATGATCCTGCCGGCGATGGCGGTGGTCAGCGAAATCATTCCCTGCTTCGCGCGCCGCAGGATCTTCGGCTACAAGTTCATGGTGTACGCGCTGATCGGCATCTCGGTGATCGGCTTCCTGGTGTGGGGCCACCACATGTTCGTGGCCGGGATGTCGGCGACCGCGGCGCTGGTGTTTTCCATCCTTAGTTTCATCATCGCGGTGCCCTCGGCGATCAAGGTGTTCAACTGGACCGCGACGCTGAGGCGCGGCAACATCAGTTTCGAAGCGCCGATGCTGTACGCGCTCGGCTTCGTCGGCCTGTTCATGATCGGCGGAATGAGCGGACTGATGCTGGCCGCACCGGCGCTCGACATCCCGCTGCACGCGACCTACTTCGTGATCGCCCATTTCCATTACGTGATGGTGGGCGGCACGGTGATGGCGTATCTCGGCGGCATCCATTACTGGTGGCCGAAGATCACCGGCCGGATGTATTCGGAAGGCTGGGCGCGGTTTGCAGCCGTGCTGATGTTCTTCGGTTTCAACTTCACCTTCTTTCCGCAATACGTGCTCGGCTACCTCGGCATGCCGCGCCGTTATCACGCCTACCCGCCGCAGTTCCAGACGCTCAACATCCTGTCCTCGGCGGGTGCATCGATCCTGGCAATTTCATATCTGCTGCCGTTCCTGTATCTGGGCTGGTCGCTGTACCGCGGCGCCAGGGCCGGCAGCAATCCATGGAATGCGCGCGGCCTGGAATGGCAGACCACTTCGCCGCCGCCCAAGCAAAACTTCCTGGCGCGGCCGGTGGTGCGAAAGGCTTACGCCTATGACGAACCCGCACCGGGAACGACGGCATGAACAGCAGCGCCGCCAGCATTCGCGAACAAGGCCGGCGGGCGCGCGGGCTCGTCAAGGAGCAGTACGACGACGCCGGGCAGCAGCATGCCACGGCGCAATTCGGGATGTGGGTATTCCTGGCGACCGAAGTACTGTTTTTCGGCGTGTTGTTCGCAAGCTATGCGATTTGCCGGATCCGCAATCCGGAAGCGTTCCTGCTCGGCAGCCAGCACACCGAGATCCTCTTCGGCGCAATCGAGGCAGGCATCCTGCTGCTGAGCAGCGCCACCATCACCTTTGCCGTGAACCTGATTCCGTTCGACGCACGGGAATGGGTGACCGGCCTGCTGGTGCTGACTGCGCTGCTGGGCCTCACCTTCCTGGTGCTGCACGGCATCGAGTATTCGCACGAGTACGACGAGCACCTGATGGTCGGCGTCGATTACGCGCAGCACGGGGCGCATGCGCGCGGCATCGAACTGTTCTTCTTCCTGTATTACGCGTTGACGCTGTACCACAGCCTGCACGTGCTGATCGGCGTGTGCGTGCTCGCGACCATGGCGATGCTGGTGTGGCGGCGACGGATCCGCAGCGAATACACGACGCCGCTGGTGCTGGCCGGTTTGTATTGGCACCTCGTGGATATCGTCTGGATTTTCCTGTTTCCGCTGATGTACCTGATTGGGAGATAGGAGATTCTGGTGGATACCGGCTTCAGCTGCTTTTCCCTTCTTCCTCCGGGTAGAACCGCCGTCCATGGCCGTAGTGGCGCGCAGCGCAGAATGAGGGTTCGGCTCTGCTTGCGAATCACGACCAAGATGCGGACCCTCACCCGCCCCTTCGGGGCACCCTCTCCCGGAGGGAGAGGGATCTGGTCGATGGTTCCAAAGGAACAGATCTCATGAACCGCGAAATCCTCAAGCAAGCCGCACGCACACCGGCACTGGCACTGGCCGGACTGCTGATCCTGCTCGCCATCAACATCGGCTTCGCCTATTTCCCGGTCGGCGGGGTCGTGCGGCTGCCGGTCAAGCTGACGATTTGCGTAGCAATGGCGTTCGCATTGATGGTGTTCTGCATGCACCTGCATCGCGCAACCGGCCTGCTGCGCCTCGCGGCGGCGGTCGGGTTCATCTGGCTCGGCATCATGATCGGCCTGATGCTGACGGACTTCCTGAATCGTGTACCGGTGCCGCGTCCATGGTGACCGCCACGCGCCGGATCACACGCGTAATCGAATTCAGTAGTGGTTTGGACAGGCACGTTCACACTGGGTCGCGAATGCAGTCAGCGCCCGCGGAGCCGCAGCAACCCGCCGAGGCAAGGAGGAATCGTATGCATCGGCAATGGGATTTCTTCAAGAAGAGCGAGACATCCATGGGGGTCTTCTATCCCCTGCACTACATCGTCGCGGGCTACGACAGTCTCGAACGCGCACACGCCGCGGAACTGGCTTTCCGCGACTCGGGCGTCGCTGCCGAAGACGTGCGCGCGGCCACCGGGAAATTCGTGGCCGGACAGCTGGAGACCAGACCCGACCGGAACCTGTGGAACAAATTCGAAAACGAAATCGTCAAGTTCGCAGGCACCGAAAAGGGCTACACGACCGAAGACAAGCAGCATGCCGCGGACGGCGGCGCCTTCCTGTTCGTGTTCGCGCCGAAGGACGAGGATGCCGCCCACGCGAAAGCGGTCTTCGCCGAGCATCCACCCGTATTCGCGCGCCGTTACCTGCGCGTCGCCATCGAACAGATCGTCCTGAATCCGCACGCGATTTGAGCCGGCTGATCGTCGTTGCGATCCACGACCTCATGGTCGGACTGCGCGCGCCGGGAGCGCGCGCGAACGGCGAAGCCGGCCCGCAGGGTGAGCGCCAGGGATGGCGCGAATCATCGAACCGGCGAGGTTCGACGAATTCGTCGGGAACGAATTCGGACAGCCGAAGGGCTGGCCCCGAGCGCAGCGAGGGATGAGTCTCAGGGATGAGACGAACATTCCTGCTGTCAGCGTGGCGAAATGCAGGCATCTGGAGGCCAGGGTCGGAATCGAACCGGCGTACGCGGATTTGCAGTCCGCTGCATGACCACTCTGCCACCTGGCCAGATGCAAAGGCGATTGTAGCGACCGCTGGGGCGGCAAAAAACGAAACCCCGGCAGCGCCGGGGTCTCGAAAAACCTGGAGCGGGAAACGAGACTCGAACTCGCGACCCCGACCTTGGCAAGGTCGTGCTCTACCAACTGAGCTATTCCCGCGCGAACCGGCAATGATACGGGCGGCTGCAGTCCGGTTCAAGCCTGCGGCGGGCTCGTGTCACCCGGCATCCGGTTGCTCTTGAGCACCGGCCAGGCGGCCTTGATGTAGGCCAGGCCCGACCAGATCGTGAGCAGCGCCGCGATCACCAGCAGCACTTCGCCTGCGTACCACACGCGCAGGAAGACCGCACCCTTGTTGCGCTCCCACAGCAGGATCAGGATCGCGACGATCTGCATCACCGTCTTGAACTTGCCGATCCACTGCACCTTGACCTTGCCGCGTTCGCCGACGAAGGCCATCCACTCGCGCAATGCCGAAACCGTGATCTCGCGGCCCACGATCACCGCACTCGTTACTGCCAGCAGCTGGTTGTGATAGCTCTGCACCAACAGGAACAGCGCGACCGCCATCATCAACTTGTCGGCCACCGGGTCCAGGAATGCACCGAACGCGGACTCCATGTGCCACCTGCGGGCGATCCAGCCATCCAGCCAATCGGTGATCGACGCCAGGGCGAACACAGCGACCGCCGCGATGTTGGCAAAGCGCAACGGGACTGCGGGGAACACATCGTGCGAGTAGAACACCACCACCATCACCGGCAGCAGCAATACCCGGAACAGGGTCATCCATGTCGGCAGATTGATGCGCACGCGATCGGCTCCGGATCAATCAAGCAAGTGTGGCACAACTCCCACGAACCGTCAGGCTCCGTCATCCATGCAGAAACCCGTGGATACGCTCGGCCAATTCGCGGTTGATGCCGCGCACGCGACAAAGTTCCTCGACGCCGGCGCCGACCACCCCGGCGTGCCCGCCGAACGCCTTCAGCAACGCTGCGCGCCGGGCCGCGCCGATGCCTGGAACATCTTCCAGCAGGCCGCGTTCGCGGGCTTTCTCGCGGCGCTTTCGGTGGCCGGTGATTGCGAACCGATGGGCCTCGTCACGCACCGCATCGATCAGATGCAGCGCCGGGGAATCGGGGCCGGGTTCCAGCTCGCGCCCACTGTCGCCCAGCACGAGTGTTTCCTCGCCTGCACGCCGCGACGGGCCCTTGGCAACGCCGACCACCTCGATCCCGTGCAGGCCAAGTTCGCGCAACACCGAAAGCGCCTGCGCGACCTGGCCCTTGCCGCCGTCGATCAGCAAGAGATCCGGCGCTTCGCCTTCGCCCCGCGCAAGTGGCTTGAAGCGGCGTTCCAGCGCCTGGCGCATCGCTGCGTAATCATCGCCACCGGTGATGTCGCGGATGTTGAAACGCCGATAGTGGTTCTTCAGCGGACCTTCCGGACCGAACACCACGCACGATGCCACCGTTTCCTCGCCCATGGTGTGGCTGATGTCGAAGCATTCGAGCCGGGCCGGCATTTCAGCCAGTTGCAAAAGCACGCGCAGCGCCTCGAAGCGCGCATGCAGCGTCTGGCGGCTGGCCAGGCGCGCGACCAGCGCGGCTTCGGCATTGCGCACAGCCAACTCGACGAAGCGCGCACGCTCCCCGCGCAACCGCCATTTCAGCGCGACTGCACGCTCGCGTCGCGTACCCAGCATCTCGGCCAGCGCCTGCGCGTCGGCGGGCTCGCGGTCGCATACCACTTCTGCAGGCGGCGGCTGGTCAAGATAATACTGGGCGAGAAACTGACCCAGCACGCCCGCCGGCGCCGCATCCAGGGCGAGCTTGGGAAAATGATTGCGCGAGCCGAGGCTGATGCCGTTGCGGAAGAACAGCACCGACACGCAGGCGATGCCCGCCTCGACGCGACAGGCGAACACGTCCATGTCGCTGCTGGCGCCGTGCACGTAATGATGTGCCTGCAGGCTGCGCAACATCGCGATCTGGTCGCGCAGGCGCGCGGCACGTTCGTAGTCCTGGCGTGCACTGGTCGCGTCCATCCGCGTTGCGAGTTCACCCAGCACGGCGTCGCTGCGGCCCTCCAGAAACATCACCGCGTGGCGCACGTCTTCGGCATATTCGTGCTTGTCGATCAAATCGACGCAGGGTCCGCTGCAACGCCCGATCTGGTACAGCAGGCACGGCCGCGAGCGATTGCGGAAGTAGCTGTTCGAGCATTGGCGCACCTTGAACAGCTTCTGCATCAGGGCCAGGCTTTCGCGCACCACATGCGCGCTCGGATAAGGCCCGAAATAGCGGCCCTTCTCGCGCTTGGCGCCGCGATGGAACACGATGCGCGGCAGCGGATCCTCGGACACGAAGATATACGGATAACTCTTGTCGTCGCGCAACATGATGTTGTAGCGCGGCTTCAGCGATTTGATGAGTTGCGCTTCCAGCAACAGCGCCTCGCCTTCGGTGCGGGTCAGCGTCACCTCGATGCGCGCGATCTGCGAGACCATCGAGGCGATCCGCGGCTCCAGCTGCGGCTTCAGGAAGTAGCTGCCGACGCGCTTTTTCAGGTTGCGCGCCTTGCCGACGTACAGCAACGCGTCATCTGCGCCGAACATGCGATAGACGCCGGGCGAAGTCGAGAGCGTGCGGACGAAGGCCTTGCCGTCGAAGGCCAAAACATCGGAAGGCATGGCGATATTGTATCTGCACCCGGTGCGCGAACCTGGTGCATGTCAAGTGCAAAAAGCGGTTTCGCTCGCAAGCTGTCGTATTTGCGAATTGGCTGAGCGTAGTGAAGCACAACGCAATGTTGGGCTTCTCACGGATGAGGCCCGTGATCAGCCCAACCTACCGCCGAAACAAAAGTCACCCGCGCAAGGACGGCGCGCGGAATCAAGACAGGGATGTCGGGTCGGCAGCGCGAAAGGCCGTACCCTCACCTGCCCTTCGGGCACCCTCTCCCGAGGGGAGAGGGAAAAGGCTGGATTCCGCGGGTCACCGGGACGACGGCGACCAGCCATGCGCAGCGCAGCGTCGTCATTCGTCCACCGCCACCCGCTCGCAGGTTGCATGTTCGGGATCGATGCGCAGGATGACGTGGTCATTGCGGTTGGCGAGCCACAGCGAGCCCGCGGCGAACGACATGCCCTGGGGTTCGTGCAACGGATAATCGAACTTCAGGGTCGCCATCTCGCCGCTGTAGGGGTCGAGTACGCACAGGCGGTCATTGCAGGTGTCGGCCACGTACACCCGGCCGTCGGTAGCTGCCAACCCACTCGGGTAAGCCATGCGAACGTTGCGCCCGACGCCATCGCGGTTGCCGGTCTCCCATGGGGTCGAACCCGCAAGCGTGGTGACGGCAAGATCGGCGAAGCGCAATCGGCGTATCGCATTGCCGCCCGCATCACAGATGAGCAACTGTCCCGGCATGGACGCCAATGCCATGGGCTGCGACAACGACGACTGGCCACCGATGCCATCGCGGACGTCGCTGCGGCCGTCGCCGGCCATGGTTTCGACGCCTTGATGTCGCAAATCGACGCGCAGTATCTGGTGTTGCCCCGTCGCCGCCACGTACAACATGTCGCCGTCCACGGCGACGGCGTGCGGCGCGTTGATTGCAACCCGCAAGCCGCCGCCCTGCTCTTCGACATTGCTGTAGGCCGGGTGCCCCGCGCCAAGTATCGTCTCGACGTCGCCCATCTCGAGCCGGATGCGACGCACGCAGTGGTTGCCGGTATCGGCAACGTACAACGCGCCCTTGTCGATCGCCAGTCCCTGCGGTCCCTGAAAGCCGCAGGCGGCGAGTTGACCATCCCAATTGCCGGCGGTGCCCGAACCGAACTGCCGCAATACCCGACCGTCGTGGCTGCATTCGAGGATGCGGTGATGTCCGGTATCGCTGACGAACAAACGTGTTTGCGTTGCCAGCACGTGTGCGGGAAACGCCAGTGGCGAGGCGGGCTCGGCACGCACGTCCGGCGTCGGTGCAGACGGGCCTGGCGGCGAAACATCCTGTTCCTGCATTTCGTCGCGCAACCGGAGGATGGCATCCTCGACTTCCTGGCGGCGTCCCTCGCCGATCAGGCGCGCGGCCAGACCGCCGTTCGCGTCGATCAGCAAGGTGGTCGGCCAGGCGGAAATCGAGTACTGCTTCCAGGCCAGCCACTCGTTGTCGTTGGCCACGGGAGTGCGCAACCGATTGCGATGCGCAGCCTTCAGCACCGCCTCATCGGACTGCTGCGAGGCATAACGCGGGGTGTGCACGCATGCCGACACGAACACTCCGGGAAACTTCTTCTCGAGCCAGCGAAGCTCGCCCAGAAAGTTGGCGCTGCTGACGCTGCTGCCGTTCCAGAACATCAGCAGCACGATCCGTCCGCGCAGATCGGAGAGCCGCAGTGGCTCGCGCCGGTTGACCCAGTGCAGCTCGTCCGGAAACTCCGGCAGTACCGGGCGCGACGTGCTGCGCACGACATCGTATGGAATGTCACCGGAAATCATCGGTCGACCCTGTTTGACGTTCCGGACTGGCCACGCAGACGTTCGCCCAGGCCTTTCACCCCGCGTCGGATCAACTCCAGCACGGCACGAAAGTCCTCCTCGGTTCCGGTAAACGGATCGGGCACATCTCCGTCCTCGCCCGTTCGCGGCGTCGCCAGCCCGGCCGCGACCAGAAAACGTTCCGGCGCCGGCGTATCGTCGGGAACACGCCGGCGCAATTCGGCCAGTGTTGCGCGATCGACCGCGAGCACCGTGGTGAAGCTGCTGAAGTCGTCATCATGGAACTGGCGCGCACGATGCGGCGACAGGTCGTAGCCCTGCGCACGTGCCGCAGCCACTGCCCGTGGATCGGCGCCCTGTCCCACGTGCCAGTTGCCGAGTCCGCGCGACGCCACCGGCAGATGCAGCCCCAGCTTTTCGAATTCCGCGCGCGCCACGTACTCGGCCGTGGGCGACCGGCAAATGTTGCCGAGGCATACGAACAGGACGCCGGACGATGACGTGGTCACGATCGCTTCCCCATCGCGTGCAGCATGCGTTCGGCGCGCGCCAGATCCTCTTCCGTATCCACGCCCGGCGGGAACGGCTCGGGCGTCACGCGCACGGCAATCGCGTGACCATGCTCCAATGCACGCAGCTGCTCCAGCGATTCGGCTTGTTCCAGCGGCGTGCGGGCAAGCTCCGCGAAAGTCCTGAGGAATCCGGCGCGGTATCCGTAGACGCCGATGTGGCGCAGCACCGTCACGCCTTCAGGCACGCGCGTGCGGTCGTGTGCCAACGCGTCGCGCGCCCACGGCAGCGGCGCGCGCGAAAAGTACAATGCGCGGCCACGCGTGTCGCAAACCAGCTTGACGCAATTCGGGTCGAACCACTGCTCGACCGACTCGATCGGGGTGGCCAGCGTGGCCATTGGCGCGGAATCGTCGCGCAAGGCCTCGGCCACGGCGCGGATGCCGGCTGCGGGCGCGAACGGTTCATCGCCCTGAAGATTCACCACCGCCATATCGTCCGGCCAGCCGAGCCTTGCCGCGCATTCGGCCAGGCGATCGGTACCGCTCGCGTGCTCGGCGCGGGTCATGCACACCTCGATATCGCCACCGCCAAGGACTTCGGCGATCCTTGCATCGTCGGTCGCAACCACCACGGAAGACGCCCCCGCGGCGCGCGCGCGTCGCGCGACATGCAGGATCAGGGGCTCACCCGCCAGCAGGCGCAGCGGCTTGCCCGGCAAACGGCTGGAACCGTAGCGCGCGGGAATCGCGACGATGAAGCCCGGCGTGTCGTTCACGCGGGTGCATGTCCCGAGGCGCCCGCCGGTTTCGGCCGGGGCCGGCGGACCAGTTCGCCGCCGCAATTGGGGCATACGTTTTGCATCAAGGTCGCGCATTCGGGGCAGAAGGTGCACTCGTGAACACAAATGCATGCATCGCCATCCGGCATTATCTTCGCCCGACAGTGCTCACATTCACTGCGCATCTGAAGCGCCATGCCGCCTCCTGGGCCCTGTTGATGCCCGCTTGTGCATCGACATACACCTTCCTCGCTCTTCCTCGCCTTGCGGGCAAATGGCCAAGCCTGCCCGGACTTGATTCGGGAGCGCGACCGGTTGGTATAGCGTCAACAGGCCCTGGTTCAGGTTGTCGAGGTCGCCTCGTCGCGCTCAAGGGTAACGCGAAAACATGCGGGTCCGAGCGCTTCGGTTTCGCCGGTGCGCCAGGTGGCGACCACCGCACGTGAATTCCAGTCGGACGCGAGCGCCGGCAGAACCACTTCGGCGGCGACGATGTTGCGCGCAAGTCCGTTGGTCACCAGCAACGACAGGTGTTCCGCGCGTTGTCCGTTCAGCAGTTCCACGGCCCTCAATGGCGCCAATGTTTCACCGTCAGCCGTGACCGGGCGAAGGCCGGCGGCGCGTGCCTCGCGTCGCAGCAGTTCGATGCCCAGCAACTCGCCGTCGCTGTCGTGGCACAACCAGCGGATCACGCCGACCATCCAGTCGCGTTCGTCCTCGTCTCCCCCGGGCGCCAGACCGATTACCTCGCCAACGCGCATGCGCAATCCGTCCGCGCCGTGAAGGCGCACCCGGTAACCGCCTTCGCTTTGATCCAGAACCTCGGCACGGAAAACCTGGGGGCGCGTTGCATCGGCCGTGCCCAGCCACGCCGAGGCAAGTTCGTGGGTGCCGACCATGATCGCGTCGCCATGCACGCGCCTGACGAAGGTCGAGAAATCCAGGTCGCCCGCCAGCGCGTAATGCAATGCATGCATGCCGACCACGATCTCCAGCGCGTGGCCGGCTGCAAGCCGCACATGGCCGCGCGGCGCAATTCCCCAGCCTGCACGCAGACGGTTCAGGAAGCGCGCGCTGGTGGTCAGCACACCGCCGCCGGGTTGGCGCAGATCAATGGCATCGACGCCGGCAGGCAGCAGCGCGATGCGTTCGTCGAGCACGCGCTGCACGGCTGACACATCCAGCGCAAGCAATCCCGACCCGTTCGCGAGACGCTCCGCGGTGATCCAGAACGGGCCCAGGTCGCTGCCGGTATCGACACCGGTGCCTTCGGCGCCGGCGCGTTCCAGGCCACATTGATCGGCCACGCAGTGGATCACCTGGCGTGCTTCCTGCAACTCGCGCGCAGAGAACCGATGCGGGTCGCTCATGGCCAGCAGCAGAACCCGTGCGTACGCGCTGCGCGGGGTCGAGGATGCGCCGTCCGCGGGATCCCTGATGGCCTGATCGGCGACCCCAAGCTCGCCGGCGAAGGCATGCAATGCATGGATCCGCCGCCAACCTCCGGTCGGCGGCGATTGATACTGCCGGTACGACCAGGTCAGCATGTGATTCGCGTGGACCAGCCCGCGCACCGCTGCGATGGCCGCAAACTTGCCTTTGAACCTCGGCAACCTGCCCGCTGGTGCACACAGTTCGTGCAATCCCGTGGCATAGCCGCACATCATCATCCACTGCAGACGTTGCGCCGCGGCCGCCCATTCGGCGGCGGCGGCCGGCAGCGGATGCGGTTCGCCGCCGAGCTGGCGCTCGATCCCGGTGCACAGGTTCTCGACCGGCACACGCAAATGTTCAAGCGCGATGATGCGCTCGGCGCCCGCCCACGTCGTCGCCAGCATCCCGTCGAGAAGCTGCTCGACCTCGTGCACGGCCTGCGCAGGATTGGCCAGCGGCAGCACCGCAACCGCCTCGCGGATCGCCTTTTCACCGACGCGCTGCGATCTTCCCGGCGACAAACGCGCAGGCAGGTCTTCGATCAGACGTTGATGATTATCCATTCCGGTTCGACCCCCCGTGGCCCCGGTTCGATCCCGTACCCATTATGCGTCATTCTAGCCTTGAACCGGGTGCCGAGTCCGCCCAACATGGGCGCGTGAAATACACCATGCACGGCCCGCGCCAACCTGGCCCCACCACGTTCCGTCCGCTCGCGGAACAGGCGCTGTCGCGTGCGGCAGGCGCACCACTGTCTTCGGGCAACCGCGTCGACTTGTTGATCGATGGCCGCGCAAATTTCGATGCATGGCTCGAAGCCATTGCAAGCGCGCAGCACAACATATTGTTCGGAAACTACATTTTCAGGGATGACGAGGTCGGCCGTGGATTCGTGGCGGCGCTGGCCGAACGCGCCCGTGCAGGCGTGCGCGTATGCGTGTTGCATGACTGGCTGGGTTGCCTCGGCCAATCGCGGGCGCGTTTCTGGCAGCCGCTACGCGCCGCGGGCGGCGAGGAGCGCATTTTCAACGCATTCGATCCCCTGAGCCCGTTCGGCTGGATCAATCGCGACCACCGCAAGCTGCTGACTGTGGATGGCCGCGTCGGTTTCGTGTCCGGCGTCTGTGTCAGTGGCGCCTGGCTGGGCGATCCGGCACGCGGCAGGGAACCATGGCGCGATACCGGCGTCGCGTTGCGCGGGCCGGCGGTCGCCGATCTCGAACGCGCGTTCGCGGAAACCTGGGCGATGCTGGGAGAACCGTTGCCGGAACCTTCAAGCAGTCAGCCCGATTCGGCACAACCTGCCGGCGACGTGGCATTGCGCGTGATCGCCACTCAACCGTCCAGCGCCGGCACCTACCGGATGGACCAGCTGATCGCCGCGATGGCGCGCGAGCGCCTGTGGTTGACCGACGCCTACTTCATCGGTGTTGCGCCCTATGTGAGCGCGCTGACCCATGCGGCACACGACGGCGTGGACGTGCGGCTGCTGATGCCGGGGGCTTCCGACGTACCGGCGGTGGCCGCGATGTCGCGCACCGGCTATCGCGCGTTGCTGCAAGCCGGCATACGCATCTTCGAATGGAACGGGCCGATGCTGCACGCCAAGACGGCGGTGGCCGACGATCGCTGGGCTCGCGTGGGCTCCACCAATCTCAACCTCGCAAGCTGGATCGGCAACTGCGAAATCGATGTGGCGATCGAGAATGCGGCGTTCGTGCAGCAACTTGCCGACCAGTACCGGCAGGATCTCGAGCACGCCACCGAGGTGGTGCTGTCACGCCGGCGCGCGCGTCCGGCAACGCCACCGCCACGCCACGGGCTGCGCGGACACGGCAGCGCGGGCCGCAGTGCGGTCGGTGCGATGCGGATGGCCACCACGTTGGGCGCCGCATTGCGCAACCGGCGTGTGTTGAGCGACACCGAAACACGTCCGCTGCTGGGTGGCGCGGTGCTGCTGTTGATCATCGCCGCCGTCGCCGCGTTGTGGCCGTGGGCGCTGGCCTGGCCGCTCGGCGCGCTGGCCGCGTGGATCGGCCTCAGCCTCGCGGTGCGCTGGGCACGCCTGCACCGGCTCCGCCGGACATCCCGGGCAAGCACATGCGACACTGCCGATCCCGCCACCCCGCGCGCACCCCACGATGAGCGCTGAAGCGAACGCTCCCGATCCGCGCCGCGTCCTCACGCCGTCGGCGCTGAACCGGCTCGTGCGTGAGTTGATCGAAGGCGCGCTGCCGATGGTGTGGATCGAGGGCGAGATCTGCAACTTCACACGCGCCGCTTCCGGGCATTGGTATTTCTCGCTGAAGGATGCCGCCGCCGAAGTGCGCTGCGCGATGTTCGCGCGCGAGAACGCACGGCTCCGGTTCCGGCCCGGCAACGGCACGCGGGTGCTGGCGCGCGCGCGGGTGAGCCTGTACGAGGCGCGCGGAAGCTTCCAGTTGATCGTCGAACAAATGGAAGATGCCGGCGAAGGCGCACTGCGGCGTGCGTTCGAACAAATGAAAGCAAAGCTGCAGGCAGAAGGGTTGTTCGACCCCGCGCGCAAACGCGCGCTGCCTGCCTTCCCGCGCCGCATCGGCGTGATCACGTCCGCCAGCGGTGCAGCCATTCGCGACGTGCTGTCGGTGGCGCAGCGACGTTTCGCATTGACCGAAATCGAAGTATTGCCGGTGCTGGTGCAGGGCACGGAAGCGCCGGCGCAGATCGCGGCGATGCTGCACAAGGCGGCGAACGCCGGCCGCCACGACGTGTTGCTGCTGACCCGCGGCGGCGGTTCGCTGGAAGATCTGGCTGCCTTCAACGACGAGGGCGTGGCACGGGCAATTGCGTCCAGCGGCGTCCCGGTGGTGTCGGCCATTGGCCACGAAATCGATTTCTCGATCAGCGATTTCGTCGCCGACCTGCGTGCACCCACGCCCTCGGCGGCAGCGGAGTTGATCCTGCCCGACGGCGACGCACTCGGACGCACGCTGTCGCATCTCGAATCGCGCCTGCACGGTGCATGGCACCGCCGCAGCCAGAATGCAATGCAGAAGCTGGATCACCTCGCGACCCGACTCAACAGCCAGCGCCCGCAGCAGCGCCTTTCAGCCGGACGTGAACGGATGCAGGCCCTGCGTGAACGCATGCTGCGTGCACGCGCGCTGACGCAGGAACGTGCGGCTTCGCGACTCGTGCAAGTTCGCGGGCGCCTGCTTTCGCAACATCCCGGCGCGCGACTGGAACGGTTCGGACTGCGCAACGCGGACCTGCAGCGGCGACTCGGAGCGGCATCGCGGCGCAACCACGAACGCGATCGGCAACGGTTGGCCGAACTTGCGCGTGCGCTCAACGCGGTCAATCCGCTCGACGTGCTCAAACGAGGTTACGCGATCCTGTTCGATGAAGCCGGCAACGTGTTGCGATCTGCCCACGACACCGGGCCGGGTGCACGGCTGCGGGCGAGGCTGGCCGATGGCGAATTGCCGCTGCGGGTGGACGCAACGCACTGAATCGGCACCCCAAGGCCGCATGCACGGGTTCGATACACGGCGTCCGGGACAATTGTGCCAATCCGTGGTCAACGCTTCGTTTGAATCTCCGGGACACCCCATCATGCCCAAGGCGCCGCAACTGAAAACACGTTATCCGTACTACCTCGCCAACAGACCGGTGCAAGCCAACACCGACCTTGCGGTGCTGGACAAGTATTCCGGCAAGATCGCGAGTCGCGTGGCGCTGGCCGACGCCAGGGCCATCGAACAGGCGATTGCCGCCGCAGCCAAAGCCGCCGCGCCAATGGCCGCGATGAAGCCATACCAGCGCCGCGCGGTGTTGGAACATTGCGTCACCAGCATGCGCAAACGCAAGGATGACCTTGCCTACGCGCTGTGCGTGGAAGCCGGCAAGCCGATCAGGGATTCGCAGGGCGAAGCCGAACGCCTGATCGACACCTTCCGGATCGCCGCCGATGAGTCCACCCGCATCGACGGCGAAATCGTGAATCTCGAGATTTCCGAGCGGACCAAAGGCTATCGCGGCTTCGTCAAGCGCGTACCGCTGGGGCCTTGCTCGTTCATCACGCCGTTCAACTTCCCCCTGAACCTGGTCGCACACAAGGTGGCCCCGGCGATTGCGACGGGCTGCCCATTCGTTTTGAAACCCTCCGAACGCACGCCCGTCGGCGCGTTGATCATCGGCGAAGTGCTGGCCGAAACCGATTTGCCCGAGGGCGCGTTCTCGATCCTGCCATGCCGTATCGAGGATGCCGACCCGTTCATCGAGGACGAGCGCCTGAAACTGTTGTCCTTCACCGGCGGCCAGGTCGGCTGGAAACTGAAGGCGCGCGCGGGCCACAAGAAAGTGGTGCTGGAACTGGGCGGCAACGCCGCGTGCATCGTCGACGCCGATCAGAAATCGCGGCTGGATTTCGTGATCGCGCGCCTGATCTCCGGGAGTTTCTACCAGTCGGGCCAGAGCTGCATCGGGGTGCAACGCATCCTCGTGCATGTTTCGCTGTACGACGAAGTCAGGAAGCGTTTCGTCGCGGCCACGAAAAAACTGAAGGCGGGCGACCCCAGGGACCCTGAAACCTTCCTTGGCCCGATGATCGACGAGGCCGCGGCAAAACGTCTCGAAGGCTGGCTCGCCGAGGCGAAAAAGGCCGGCGCGAAAATCCTGTGCGGCGGCAAGCGTCACGGCAGCATGCTGGATGCCACGGTGCTGGAGGACGTGCCGCACACCGCGAAGGTCAATTGCATGGAAGCCTTCGGCCCCGTCGCGATGCTGGAATCCTTCGACAATTTCGATGCGGCTCTCGGCGCAGTCAACGATTCGGAATATGGCCTGCAGGCCGGCCTGTTCAGCGACAATCTGAGCCACGCGATGCAGGCATGGGACACGCTGGTCGAGGGCGGAGTGGTCGTCGGCGACATCCCGAGTTTTCGCGTTGACAACATGCCCTACGGTGGCGTGAAACTTTCCGGGTTCGGGCGTGAAGGTATCCGCTACGCAATCGAGGACATGACGGAACGCAGGTTGCTGGTGATCCGCGACCCGTGATCTCGCCGATGGCGAAGCGGTTCACGTGCACGCAGACTCACGGCTTGCGCAAGAGCAGGCGCGCTCGCGAACAGTTTCAGCGCATAAGCACGCGCTCGCGCAGCCACCGACGAGGCCGGCCGCTGCCCGGAGGCGTCGATCAGACCGCTGGTGCGGTCGGCGCCGCGGGCGCGTCGTCCGCACTCTCGGGTGACACCTCCGAAGCCTGCATGCCCTTGGGGCCTTGCACGATTTCGAATTTGACCCGCTGGCCTTCCTTCAGGCTGCGGAAGCCTTGCGCACGAATCGCGGAGAAATGCACGAACACATCCGCGCCGCCGCCGTCGGGGGTGATGAAACCGAAGCCCTTGGCGTCGTTGAACCACTTCACGGTACCCACTGCCATTTCCGAAACCCCCTCTCCAACGATCCGTTTCCCGGCTTGTCGTTCGCCGTGCGCAAAGTATCAGCCGGAGTTTCGCCGCGTGCAAGCGGCGTTTCGTGATGACGTTCTCTCAAGCTGCCAGAAGTGCGCGCACGATGGCCGGCACCTGCGCCGTCGCCGCGTCGAGGTGCGCGTGGATTTCGTCAAGGCTGATCGGCGCGTCCGGATCCGGCCCGCAGCCGGCCGCCCAGTTGGCGACCACGGCGAGGCAGGCGTAATCCATGTCACGCTCGCGCGCCAACGCGGCTTCCGGCATGCCGGTCATCCCCACCAGCGTGGCGCCGTCGCGATCGAGCCGATCGATCTCGGCCGCGGTCTCGAGCCGCGGTCCGGCCACGGCCGCATAGACGCCGCCATCCTTGAGCGCGATCCCGCCTTGCCGCGCCGCCGTCAGGCAGACGAGCCGCAGCCGCTGCGAGTACGGATGCGTGAAATCCA
>DASUJD010000026.1:0-27088 GCA_036279455.1 Rhodanobacteraceae bacterium
CCGCTACCGCCGCCTACGCGCAACTGCTGTCACGCGGCGTGCTCGATCCATCGGACCGGGTGGTGCTGTTCAACACCGGCGCGGGCTTGAAATACATCGATGTCATCGCGAGCGCGTTGCATCTCAAGGTGCCGGGGCAGAGCTGACCCGTGCGAACTCCTCTCGCCGTTTGCTTCGCTCCCTCTTCTGCAGGAAGCGGAAGACCGGCCGCGACAGCGCGCAAGTCGATCACCCCCTTCCGCAGGAAGGGGGTCGCGCGCGCAGTGCGCGGGAGGATGCAAAACATGGTGGTGGCGACGTCACAACCGTCAGCCGCGCCCATCGTGACCAGAAGTTTTCAGTCCCCTGGATTTCGGTTTCGACTTTTTTGATTCCGAGGATTTCTTCGGCTTCTCAGGTTTGGGCTTGTGTCCGCCGCCTTTGTGTTGACGGCCCGGCGTCGGACCGCTGTCCGTGCCCGACAACGCAGTGAGCAATGCCGCGCCGTTCGGGCTGCCCCAACCCGTGCAGGCATCCCAACCCGAACCAGCCTGATACGCGCCGTTGTCGCCCTGGGTGATGTCGCGAAACCCTTTACCGCCTGTGCCGTACAACGCGGCATTGGCGAGCCCGAGTGACTTGCCCAGTTGCTGGTTCAGGCGCGCGATCAACCCGGCCCACAACGGCGCGACGGCACTGGTGCCGCCGACGACTTCATTCTGGCCATCCACAAGCACGTCGTAGCCGGTCAGGGGATCGGCGTTGCCGGCCACATCAGGCACGCCGCGGCCGGCGAAACCGTTCGGCGCCTTGGGCACGTCTGAATTGGCCTGCCAAGTCGGCAACGCGAACACCGCACTGACGCCGCCGCCGGTGGCGCCCTCGCCCGCGGCGGTTTCGTTCCACACCACTTCACTGGTGATCGTGGTGCCACTGGACGACAGCTTGGTGCCGCCGCAGGCCAGCACGGAAGGACTCGCCGCGGGAAAATCCGCGTGCGGCTGGCCGTCGCTCTCGCCATCGCCGGAACCCCCGTCACCAGCAGCCACGCAGACCGTGACACCCAGCGCGGCCGCATCTTCCAATGCGGTCTCCATCGCATCGCGCGATGTCGCGCTCCAACTGTCCTCCGGCCCGCCCCAACTGATCGACATCACCGTGGCGGGCTGGCTGCTGCCGTGCGCGGCTTGTGAAATTGCGTCGTAGAAACCCTGGTCGGTGTTCGGGGCGAAGTACACGATGAACGTCGCCGCGGGCGCCAGCGCACCCGCGACCTCGACGTCCAGCATCACTTCCGCGTCCGCGCTGGAGCCGGGTTGATTGCTGCCACCGTCGACCGACACTGCGCTGACCGACGGTGTCTGCAAGCCGAGCCCGCTGAAATACGTATCCAGGTCGGTTTGCTGGTAGCCGCCACCGAGTTCGATGATCGCGATGGTCTGGCCGCTGCCGTCACCGGCGGGGAAAACATAGAGCTGGCCGATGTCCACGGGCGTGTAGGTCGCGGCCGGTTGCGCCTGCGCGACCCGGAAATGCGGATGCGCGACCGGACGCCGGTCCAGTCCCAGCACCGCGATGACCGCGGGGTCCGGCAATGTCGGGGTTCCGCTGCACCCGATGAAGGTCGCGCCGCCCGGCGCCATTTCGTAACGGCCCAGCTTCACGCCGAACGCCTTCTGCAGCGACTGCGCGCTGCCGCGCCAGTGCAACGTACGGCGGGCCATGTCGCAGGCCTGTTCCTGCATCCCGTGTTGCCGGCCGAACGCGCGCACATGTTCCACGTCGGCCGGATCGGCACCGTAACGCCCGGCAAATTCCGCACGCGACGTCCGCGGTATCGGCCGCTCCATCGGCTGCCGGCGGCGCAACACCAGCGTCACGTCGAGCGGTTCGTCGTGGGCACAGGCAGCCAGATAACGCATCGCGGAAGGAAGATGCCGGCGCATCGTCGCCGGAGCGGTGTTCTGGACTTTGCGCATGCTGCCACCCATGAAACCGGAGCGGGATGTGCGGGCGAGCATGCACCGGCAATCGTGAGGGACCGGTTACGTCTTGCTGAACGTGGTCAGGTGCGAGTCAGGCTGAATCGACCTGTCGCGTGACCCGCGACGCGGCGGGTGCAGAGCGGTGCAGAATATTCAATGGCCTTCTGCTGCGTACATGAACTCCGCGCACAGCGCTTCCATGCCCGCGCGGTCGGCATCGTCGAAGCGCGCAAGTGACGGACTATCCACGTCCCAGACGCCGAGCAGCGTGCCGTCGGCGCGCACCAGCGGCACCACGATTTCCGAGCGCGAGGCGCTGTCACAGAAGATGTGGTCGGGAAAGGCGTTGACGTCGGCGACGACTTGCGTCTGCCGCGACACTGCCGCGGCGCCACACACGCCGCGGCCATGCGCGATGCGGATGCATGCGGGCCTGCCCTGGAACGGCCCGACCACGAGCCCGTCGCCGTCGGGGAAATAAAAGCCGCACCAGTTGATGTCGGGCAGCGCGTGGAACACCAGCGCCGCGAAGTTGGCGGCGTTGGCGATGAGGTTGGTTTCACCGTGCAACAAGCCGCGTGCCTGTTGCGCGAGTTCGGCGTACAGGGTCGGCTTGTCGGTGGTGGTTATGGTTTTGGCTTCGAACATGCCGATTGTCCTCGCGCGAAAATCCTTGAGTTAAGCGGCGCGCGCTGCTTCCAGCGCGCGTCCGCTTGAACGAAAATTGGCCGGAAACCCCATTATTATCGCGCGATGGCGGAAGCCGGCGCACCAACCGAACGGGAAAAGCGGCGCGAGCGTACCGAAAGCGCACGCCTGGACAACTTCGTGGACGGCGCGTTCGCGTTCGCGGTCACCCTGCTGGTGATCAGCGGCGCCAGCCTGCCGAAGAACGTGGCAGCGCTGGAACATGCATTGCGCGGCGTACCGGCGTTCGCCGCCTGCTTCGTGCAACTGGCGGTTTTCTGGCATGGCCACGTGCGCTGGCGCGACGTGACGCGGCTGACCGACGGCACGTCCCGGCACCTGTCATTGCTGCTGGTGTTCTTCGCGTTGATCTTCGTGTTTCCGCTGCACCTGGTGTATGCGATCTTCTTCGGCGGTATCACCGGTGGCGCACTGTCGCCGGACTTCGCACACTTCACCACGACCCTGACGGCCCTGTCGTCGCTGTTCGTGTGCTACGGATTGTCCTACGCCTGCATGGCCGGCACCCTGGCCTTGTTGTTCCGGCACGGGATCGGCAATGCCGTCCATCTGCCGCGCGAAGAGCTGATCAACACCCGCGCGGGGATGGTGACGTGGTCGTTTTGCGGCTCGGTCGGTTTGCTCTCGGCGCTGATCGCGCTGCTTGCCATCGCGATCGGTCAAGCCTGGCCCATTATGGTTGCCGGGTGCAGCTATGCGCTGCTCTGGGCCACCGGGTCCGTCAAGAAACGCTATCGTTCCAACCTGGAAGCCACGCTGCCATCATGAAAGCCAAGGGCGTGTTCATTGCCGGAACCGATACCGGCATCGGCAAGACTTTCGCGGCCTGCACGCTGCTGCACGCGCTGCGCGCGGCAGGTCTGCGCGCCACCGGCATGAAACCGGTCGCGAGCGGTTGCAATGAAACCCCGGATGGTTTGCGCAGCGACGACGCGCTGGCGCTGATCGAGGCCAGCGATCCGCGGCCGGAACGTTACGCGGATTGCAACCCGTTTGCCTTCAAGGCGCCGGTATCGCCGCACATCGCCGCGGTGGAAATGAACACCGAGGTGACGATGCCGCCGATCGAGGATGCGTACGACACGCTCGCGATGATGCACGGCGATGCCATCGTGATCGAAGGGGTGGGCGGCTGGCTGACACCGCTTTCCGAAATGTTGCGCGCCAACGCGATCCCGTTGCACCTCGAATTGCCCGTCATCCTGGTCGTGGGATTGAAACTCGGCTGCCTCAATCACGCGCAAGTCGCCGCGCGCGCGATCCGCGCCGACGGCTGCGAGCTGATGGGCTGGATCGGCAACCGCATCGATCCCGACATGCTGTACCCCAAGGAAAACCTGGTGACGCTGAACCGTTCGCTGGCATCACCTTGCCTCGGGGTACTGCCGCACGGCGTCACGTCGATGTCCGCGGCCGCCTCGTTGCGCGACGCCGCCGACGCCTTGATCGCCCTGGACGGGCGAGCCTGATCAACGGACTTCGACTGCAACCGGAACTTCAAACCGGGCCACTAACAGGGTGTTGAAAAACACCCTGGTAATGCGGGCCACGGACGGCCCGCCGTGAATCAAGCACATCAAGTGCTTGATTCAACGAAGCCGAGTTCGGACATGTGCCGAACTCGGCGTGTTGAAAAAGTGCAGGAGAGCACTTTTTCAACAACCTGCCTACGGCTTGAGGCAAGGATTGGCGTCATGACCTGAATCAAGGCATCATAGGCGGTTGATCCTTCATGCCGTCACTGCCACGGAGCCCCCCCTTGAGCCAACGGTATTACCTGACGATCGCCAACCTCGCCAAAGCGCGCGGCCCCGACCCCGACCTGTCGTTCCAGGGTTCGTCGCCGCAGGGCTTCGCCGCGGCCCTGCAGGAAGCCTTGCGCCAGCCCGTCCTGTTCCAGCGCTGGAAGGCCAGGCAGCCGGATCCGGACGAAGTCGACCGATCGCTGGCGCCGGTCGATCCTGACGCCACCGTTGCCGCCAAACTCGATGACCTGCACACCGACGTGCAGGTGGTCACCTCGCTCACACATTTCGTGTTGCGCCACCGACTGTTCATCCTGATCGGGCCCAATTGGCAGTTGCGCGACGTCGCAGCCGCATGAATGTTCACCGTGCACGGAGGCCCCGCATGCCCGCAATCCGCTCCAGGATCCTCGCCGCCTGTTGCGCCATCCTTGCCGGCGGCATCGGCATGAACGCGTTCGCGGCCACGCCCGCCGCAAGCGCCAAGCCGGCCGGGCCCGGCGCCTCCAACCCGTTCTACAAAGCTTCCACTCTGTCGTTCGGCGCACCGGATTTCGGCAAGATCAAGGATTCGGATTACGTGCCTGCGATCGAAAAGGGCATGCAGCTGCAGATGCGGGAGATCGGGAAAATCGCCGACAACCCGGCATCGCCGACTTTCGAGAACACCATCGTCGCGATGGAAAAGACGGGCGCGTTGCTGCACCGTGTGTTGAACGTGTTCAGCCTTTACACCGGCGCCGACACCAACCCGACGCTGCAGAAGATTTCGGAAAAGGAGGCACCAAAACTCGCCGCGCACCAGGACGCGATCTACCTCAACGCCAAGTTGTTCGATCGCATCCGGAAGATTTACAGCGAGCGTCGCAAGCTGAAGCTCGACCCCGAATCCGGGCGTCTGCTCGAGGTCGACTATCAGCAGTTCGTGCTCAACGGCGCCAAGTTGTCGAAGGCCGACAAGGCCAAGCTCAAACACTACAACGAGCGGCTTTCCACGCTGACCACCCACTTCAGCAACAAGCTGATCGCGGCAGCCAAGGCCGGCGCGCTGGTGGTGGACTCGAAGGCGAAGCTCGCGGGCCTGTCGTCGAACCAGATCAAGGCCGCGGCCGATGCGGCCAGGGCCCGTGGTCTGAAGGACAAATGGGTGATCCCGCTGCAAAACACCACCCAGCAGCCCGATCTTGCGTCCCTGTCCGCGCGCAACATCCGCCACGAGCTGTACGACCACTCGATCGACCGCGCCGAGAAGGGCGACGCCAACGACACCCGCGCCACGATCACCGAAATCGCCTGGCTGCGCGCGCAGAAGGCCAAACTGCTCGGCTATCCGGATTTCGCCGCGTGGAAATTGAAGGACCAGATGGCCAAGACCCCGGCCACGGTGATGCATTTCCTCGGTGCGTTGGCGCCCACCGCCAAGGCCCGCGCCGCGGCCGAGGCCGGTGCCCGCCAGCAAATGATCGACAAGGACCGCAAGGCGCTGGGCAGGCCCGCCTTCCAGCTCGCGCCGTGGGACTGGGAGTACTACGGCCAGCAGGTGCAAAAGGCGAAGTACGACATCGACGCCGCACAGGTGAAGCCGTACTTCGAATTGCACGACGTGCTGGTGAACGGCGTGTTCTACGCCGCACACGAGTTGTACGGCATCAGCTTCAAGCAGCGCAAGGACCTGCCGGTATGGAACAAGGACGTACTGGTGCATGAGGTGTACGACAGCGACGGCAAGCCGCTGGGCCTGTTCTACGCCGATTACTTCAAGCGCGACAACAAGGCCGGTGGCGCGTGGATGAGCGACCTCGTGCACCCGAACACCCTGCTGCAACAGTCGCCGGTGATCTACAACGTCGCCAACTTCGCCAAACCGCCGCCGGGCCAGCCCGCGCTGTTGTCGATGGACGACGTGATCACGATGTTCCACGAGTTCGGCCACGCGCTGAACGCGTTCTTCGCCGACACCCGGTACCCCAGCCTGTCGGGCACCGACACCCCGCGCGACTGGGTGGAGTTTCCCTCGCAGTTCAACGAACACTGGGCGACCTACCCGCAGGTGTTCGAGCACTACGCGAAAAACTGGAAGACCGGCAAGCCGATGCCGAAGTCGCTGGTGGCGAAGCTGCGCAAGTCGCGCCTGTTCAACAAGGGCTACGACATGACCGAGCTGCTGGAAGCCGCGCTGCTCGACATGTCCTGGCATACCTTGCCGGCCGGCGCGCCGAAGGTCGGCGACGTCGACAAATTCGAAACAGGGGCACTCAAGAGCGACCACGTACTCATTGCCTACCTGCCGCCGCGCTACCGCTCGACCTACTTCCTGCACATCTGGGGCAACGGCTACGCCGCCGGTTACTACGCCTACATGTGGACCCAGATGCTGGCCGATGATGCCTACGGCTGGTTCGAGCAACACGGCGGCCTGACCCGCGCCAACGGTGATCGTTTTCGCAAGATGATCCTGTCGCGCGGCAACACCGTGGATCTCGCCAGGCTGTACAAGGCCTGGCGCGGCCGCGCGCCGAACACCGACGCGATGAAAAAGGATCGCGGATTGGCAAAGCCGGGTTGAAGTCCCGGCTCGCGCCGAGGGCCTCCGAATGATTGCTCCGCGAACGCGCACGCAGCCCGACCTTGCCGCGGCACCCGTCGTGCTCGCGGCCGACGTGGGCGGCACCCACGCGCGCATCGGTCTGCTGCATGCCCGGCCGGACGCGCAGTCTCCGGTCATGCTCGCCTGGCACGTTTACGAATGCGCGAAGTGGCCCGGACTCACCGAGATCCTGGATGATTTCATTACCCACCACGTGCGCGATCGCAAAGGCATCGCGCGTTGCGCACTGGCGGTGGCCGGTTACGTGCGTGGTGACGAACTGATCGCGGAAAACCTGCGTTGGCCGGTGCGGATTTCCGGGTTGCGGGCGCGTCTGAAACTGGATCGTCTCGATATCGTCAACGATTTCGAGGCGCTAGCCTGCGCGACGCAGTTCCTGTCCGCACGCGACAGCATCGCGATCATCGAGGCGAAAGGCACATCCGGTCCGAGCGTCGTGGTCGGGCCGGGTACCGGCTTCGGCTGCGCGGTGTTGTTGCCGAACAACGGCGTTCCCACCGTGATGCCGAGCGAAGCCGGCCATGTCGCACTGGCGCCCGGCGGCGATCGCGAAATCGAGGTACTGCGCCACCTCGGCCGTGACCGCGCCTACGTGCACACGGGCCATGTCTTGTCGGGGCCGGGGCTGGTGAATCTGTACCGCGCGCTGGCGGACATCGAGGGTATCGCTGCGGTGCATGTGGAACCGAAGCAGGTCAGCGCTGCCGCCATCAAAGACAACGATCGGCTGGCGCGCGAAGCGCTGGCGATGTTCTGCGCGATGCTGGGCAGTTTCGCGGGCGACCTTGCGGTGATGTTCAAGGCCGGCGCCGGCGTGTACCTCGCCGGCGGGATACTGCCATCCATCCGCGATTTCCTGCTGGCCAGCGAATTCCGGGCGCGCTTCCTCAACAAGGGCGTGATGCGCGAGTTTCTGGCAACGGTGCCGGTGCGGCTGATCGAGCACGGGCAGCTGGGCGTGATCGGTGCGGCGATGATGGAGATCGAGGCCGTCACACGCGCGTGCTGAATCCCATCCAACCTTTTGCTGGCCCGAAAGAACCTCTACGCCGTCACTCCGGGTCCCACGCAGGCCTTGCCCGCGTGGGAACCCGAAACCCATGCCGCGTTCGCCGAAAAGCCGGATTGACTCGCGCCATCCTTGGCGCTCCCTCGTTCGGGCCGCCCGCGACGTTCGCGTTTGCAGTCTGCAAACGCAGTCGGATCCCGACCACTCCATGGGCTGGTCCGGAATGACGAAGTCATTTACGGGACATCACCAAACGACGGCGGCCGATCTCCCGGCGCCTTTCCGAATTGCTTGTTTGGCGTGTCGCCCATCCGGAACGCCAAGGTGCCGCCCTTGGCGAGTTCGGCGTGCGGGATCCAGCTTTTGGTCCACGGCTTGCCGTTCCACGTCACCGACTGGATGTAAGGCCGATCCTTGCCGTTGCCGCGTGCTTCCACGATCAGTTTCTTGCCGTCGCCGACATCGAGTTCGGCGCGGTCGATCAACGGACTGCCGAACACCCAGTTCGCGCTGACCGGATCGACCGCGTACAGGCCCAGCGCGCCCAGCACGTACCACGCGCTCATCTGTCCGCAATCCTCGTTGCCGGCGAGACCGTCGGGCGCGGCGCGGTACATGGTTTCCAGCAACATCCGCACGCGCGCCTGGGTCTTCCAATGCGAACCCGAGTACGCGTAAAGATACGCGATGTGGTGGCTGGGTTCGTTGCCGTGCGCGTATTGGCCGACCATGCCCGCGATATCCGGCGGCGCGTTGGGCGGCAATGTGGAAGCGGTGGTGAACAATTCATCCAGCTTGCGCTCGAACGCCGCCTCGCCGCCGAACATCGCCATGTAGTGATGCAGATCGTGCTGGTTGAGGAAGGTCGCGACCCACGGATTCGATTCGGTGTAGTCGCGCCACCTGTCGGAATGCCCCATCTCGATCGGACTGAACGGTTCCAGCCACTGGCCGGCGGCGCCGCGCGAGCGCATGAAGCCGAGCTTGCGGTCGAACACGTTCCTGTAGTTGCGCGAGCGTTGGCGCAAGGCCTTCGCATCCTCGTGTTCGCCAACGCCCTCCGCCAGATGCGCCATCGCCCAGTCGTCGTAGGCGTATTCCAGCGTCTTGCTGACGGCTTCCGATTCTTCATCGCTGGGCAGGTAGCCCAGCTTGCGGTACCAGCCGAGACCAAGCCAATCGGATGCCATGGCACGATCGCGGTAGACCGGCCACGCCTTGGCGTAGTCGATGCCGGTGAAGCCCTTCGCCTGCGCCTCGGCGATCACCACGATCGAGTGATAGCCGATCATGGTGCCGGTCTCGACACCCTGCAGCGGCCACACCGTGGGCCCTTGCGGGCTTTCGTCGGCCTGTCGCACAAGTCCCTGCACCAGGTCCGGCACCTTGTCGGGCTGGAACAAGGTGTACAGCGGGTGCAGTGCGCGATAGGTGTCCCACAGCGAATAGGTACTGTAGTTGTGCCGGCCTTGCGGCAACGTGTGCACCTTCAGGTCCATGCCGCGATAGCGGCCGTCCACGTCGCTGAACAGGGTCGGCGCCAGCATGGTGTGGTACAGACCGCTGTAAAACGTTTTCAGCACATCGTCGGATCCGGATTCAATCCTGATGCGCGAGAGTTCGCGCTCCCACTGCTCGGCTGCATCGCGCTGCACGCGTTCGAAATCCCAGTCGGGCAATTCCGTTTCGAGATTGTGCAGCGCGCCCTCGCCATCCACCGCGGACAAGCCCACTTTCACCAACAGCGGCGCGTTCGAGGCATCCTCGAAATGCAATGCGGCTTTGAGGTGTTTGCCTTTGGCACTCGTCGCGGAGGCAAGCGACTTGTCGTCCGAATACAGTTCCGCGCGCGTGAACGGTCGCGACAGTTTCATCGCGAAAAAGATGTAGCGCCCGTCCGCCCACTCGTGCACGCGACGCCCGCCGACCAGCGTGTCGTGGCCGACCAGTTTCAATGAAGCATCGCTGACGTTGCACGGCTTGTCGACGCGATCCCGATAGCCGTGCGCAAGGTCGACCAGCAGGTGGCCCGCGCCGGAGCGGTTGAAGGTGTAGCGATGCAGCCCCGCGCGCGCGGTCGCGGTCATTTCGGCGAGGATGTCATGATCGGTCAGGCGCACCTTGTAATGGCCCGGCGCAGCATGCTCGGATGCCTTGTCGAAACGCGAGCGGTAGCCCTTGCCGGGATGCGCCACCACATCGGCCGCGAGGTGCGAGCCGCGCTTCGCGGCGTCGTAACGCGAGTAATAAAGTTCATCCGGCAATCCACGCGCGCCGGGATCGAGCAAAACCTGGCCCTGCGCGGGCATCACCAGCACGTCCAGCATGTCGGCGCCACCGGTGCCGGAAAGATGGGTGTGCGAAAAACCCATGATCGAGCCGTCGCCCTCGTGGTACCCCGAACACGCGTCCCAGCCGTGATCGTAGGTGTCCGGTGAAAGCTGCAGCATGCCCCACGGCACCGTCGCACCGGGAAAGGTGTGGCCGTGCCCGCCGGTTCCGACGAATACGTCCACCCAGCGCGACACGCCGGCAGCTGCGTTGGTGCCCGCCCGTGTTCCGGCCGATTCACGCGTCGCCGCGAATGCCGCGCGCGGATCGATGCGTTCCAGCAACGCCAATGCCATTGCGCCTTGCAAGAAACGTCTGCGTGTCACCATGGTCGTATTCCTCGAATCAGCAATGAATGGGTCAACCGTGGGTCGGGGTGAGCGGTTTCATGCGAACCCCGACACAACGCGCGTAGCGCGTAGGTTGGGCTGATTCCGGGCTTGCCCGGAAGAAGCCCAACACCCATGTGAGCACTCCCGAATGGAGAAGGGTTTTTCAACCGCGTTTCAACAATTCCGGCTTGCGCGTGGCCAAGTCGACGATCATCTCACCAAAAAGCGAATTCGCCCAGGCAAACCATGCGCGGGTGAAACGGGACGGATCGTCCTGGTCGAATGCCTCGTGCATGAAGCCCGTGCCGGCATCGGTGGTCTTGAGCCAGTGCAGGCATTGACGGATTTCGCCGGCGTCGTCGCTGGTCAAGGCACGGATCATGATCGACATCGGCCAGATCATCCGCAAGCCTGCATGTGGGCCACCGATACCCTCGGCGGCTTTGCCCCTGAAAAAGTATGGATTGCGATCGCTCCATGCGAGCGCGCGGGTGCGGCGATAACGCGCGTCATCGCGCTTGCAGCAGCCGAGATACGACAGGCCGAGGAGGCTCGGCACGTTGGCGTCATCCATGAACAACTGATTGCCGTAGCCGTCCACTTCGTAGGCCCAGAACGCGTTGCCGTGGGCATCGCGCATCAGCGCGTATTGCGCGAGCGCTGCTTGCACTTCATCCGCCAATGCCTCGCAATCACGCGCAAACGATTCATCGGCAAACAGCACCCGCGTCATCTTTGCGAGCTGCCGCAGCGACGCCACCGCGAACGCGTTGCCCGGCACGAACAACGGATATTTGCAGGCATCGTCGGAAGGCCGGAACATCGAAAAAACCAGGCCGACGGGTTTGCCCGGAAAACCATAGCCGTCCAGCGCCACGGTGCCGGTCGGGGACGTGGTTTCACGCTGGAAATGGTACGGTCCGTGTCCATGCTTGCGCTGCTGTGTCCGGAACGTTGCCAGCACCAGCCGCATCGCGGCGCGCCAGTCGTCATCGAACGGCGCACGATCACCGGTCGCTTGCCAATAGCCATGCGCCAGCCGGATCGGCCAGCACAGCGAATCGATTTCCCATTTGCGTTCGGCCACGCCGGGATGCATGTCGGTCTGGTCGTGCACCGCCCACGACAATGGCGTCTTGCCGTGCGGATCGGCAAGAAACGCGTTGGCGTAGGGATCGATCGCGATGCAACGGGCGTGACGATGGATCATTCCGCGATACAAGCGGCGCAACGCGTCGTCGCGGGCGGCCAGCGGCAGGTACGGCCATACCTGCGCCGAGGAATCGCGCAGCCACATCGCGTCGATGTCGCCGGTGACAATGAAAGTGTCCGGCTTGCCGCCGAGCGTGCCGACGTGCACGGTGGTATCCAGCGTGTTCGGATAGCAGTTCTCGAACTGCCACGCGAGCTTCGGGTCGCCGATTTTCGTCTTGATCCGCGCGAGTTCCCGTTCGACCTCGGGGCTGACGAACGTGCGCTTCGCCGCCGGGGGTCGACGGCTGGTGAACGTCGGTCTGTCGCCTGCCGCCACGAACCCCGCGCGCGCCAGCGCCGAACCGGCGCTCGCGGCAGCCAGCAACTTCAGCATCTCCCGACGCGTGAGTGTCATGGGCGGTTCCGCGGTGTGCTCATCGCCGCACCATACAACGAGCGCACCCGCAGCGCCGCACGCAGGTCCGCGACGTTTGCGGACGAGGTGACCTTCAGGGTCACGCTCTCGCCCGGCAACAGGTCGAACGCATCGTCTGACAACCTCGCATCGAGCTTGCCGAACGTGATCCAGACCTCGCGCGCGAAACGCCTGGCGGTGATAGTGACGCTGCGGCCGTCCGCGGACAACGTGGCTTGCAGCCCGGGATCGGGAAGCTGCAGATCCCTGGCGTGATCGAAGCACAGGAAATGCCTGCTCAACAGCTTGCCGTCGACACTCAGGTCGAATACGGCAAACGTGCGCCGCGGATCGGCACCGTGCAGCAGCCCAGCGTTGGCGATGTCGGCCACGTGGGTGCTGGCGAGCGCCGCCACGTGCACGTCGCGCGTGCGATCGAGCAACACCTTGCCATGCATGTCCATCACCCGGGTGCTCAGCTTCGCATCGAATGGCTCGGTGCGATCGGACACCACATCGAGCCGGGTATTGCCGTGTGAGCGCAGCGCCACCACCCGCACCGGAGCGTAGAAACGCCGTGCGTGGTATTGCAGCATCTTCCAGCGGCCGGACCAGTCGATGCCGGACCAGGTAATGCCGGGCCACACGTCGTCGAGCTGCCAGAACAGCGAACCCATGCTCTCGGGCCGCGACGCGCGCAGGTGTTCGGCCGCAAGCTGGATACCCTCGGCCTGCATGGCCTGTGAAAGGTACACCGTCGCCGCGAAATCCACGGGCTTGCCGTATTCGCGCGTGACGTATTCCAGCAAGCGCGTGTTGCCGTTCCCGTCGTCGAACTTCTGGTGCCAGCGCATCACCTTCGAGTCGATCGAACGATCGGAAGGTTGGGTGAAGCTGTCGATCGTGGCCAGCGCCGGCATCGACTGCAAGCCGTATTCGGTCATGAAACGCGGCGTGACGTCGAGATAGGCCGTGGCCGGCAGCGCGTCACCCGACCACACGTTCCAGTAGTGGTAGTCGCCGTTGCCCGCCACGTTGACCGGCCCTTCGTAATCGGTGCCGGGCGAACCGGGCCAATACGGCACGGAAGGTTCATATTTCGTCACCACGTTGCGCAAGACGTGATCGAACAGTGCGCGCATGCCGTGTTCGATGTGCCTGGCCTGTGCCTGCGCGAGCGACTTTTTGAAAGCCTTGCGGTCGTCCCAGTCCTCCCAGCCGTCCTCGACCTCGTTGTTGCCGCACCACATCACGATGCTCGGGTGATCGCGCAGGCGCTTCACCTGCTGGATCGCCTCGGCGCGCACGTTCCCGCGAAAGGCTTTGTCCGCCGGTGGAATCGCGCCGCCGAACATGAATTCCTGCCACACCATCAGACCCAACCGATCGGCCGTCGCGTAGAAATCATCCGGCAGGTAATAGCCGCCGCCCCACACCCGCAGCATGTTCATGTTGGCGTCGCGCGCCGATTGCAGCAGTTGCCGGGTGCGCGCCGGCGTCACGCGCGTCGGAAAGCTGTCCATCGGGATGAAGTTCGCACCCTTGGCGAAAACCGGTACGCCGTTGACGACGAATTCGAAGCTTTTGCCCCACCGGTCCTTGCGTCTGCGCAGCTCGACGCTGCGCAACCCGGTCGTGCGATCCGCATCGGCCAAGACGTTGCCGCCAGCTGTCACCTCGACGTGGAAGTCATACAGGTTCGGCTTGCCGTAATCCGCCGGCCACCAGCGTTGTGGATGTTCGATGGAAAACGGAATCGCGATGTGGTTGTCGCCTGCCTGCAACATCGCGCCGTGTTCAAGCGACTGACGGGTTCCATCCGGCGCGCGCCAACGCAACCGGATTTGCACCTTGCTCGCGTGACCGGCGACCAGTTCCAGTTGCGCCTGCAAATCCGCGACCGCCGCACCCACCCGTCGCTGCGCCACATGGAAATCGGCCAGCCGCAACGTGTCCCAGCCTTGCAGCCCGACGCGCTGCCAGATGCCTTCGGTCACGATCCGCGGGCCCCAGTCCCAGCCGTACTGGTAGGCGGCCTTGCGTACATAGGTCGCGGTAAGTTCGCCTTTCGGGACAAGCCCGAATCGCGGCGCGAATTCTCCCGGCAGTACATACGGCTGCTTGCGCAACCACGGCAGCAGACGTTCGATCGGTGAATGCAACCGCACCTCCAGCGTGTTCTTGCCCACCTGCAACAGCGATTTCACCGGCACCCGCCAGCGCCGGAACATGTTGTCGGCGGAAAGAATCCTGTGCCCATTCAGATGGACATCGGCAAACGTATCGAGTCCGTCGAAGACCAGATCGACGTGGCGGCGTGCCAAGGTCGCTGCGCTGACATCGAAATGCGTCCGGTACTGCCAGCTCGACAAGCCGACCCACTGGATTTTCGATGTGTTGGTGCGCCAGTACGGATCGGGCACCAGCTTCTGCGCCATCAGGTCGGTCTGCACCGTGCCAGGCACCCTTGCCGGCAACCACTGCGCCGCGCGTGGATGCTGCTTCGCGTGCGGATCACCCGGCGCCAACCGGAACTGCCAGCCGGCGTCCAGCGATTGCGTCACCGGCGGCGCTGCGTACAACGGCAGCCCCATCACCGGGACCAGCAGCACCAGCACGACGATTGCCCGGCACACGCATCTTCGCGCAGCAACCGCAGGCGTGGATTGCACAGGCACAAAGCTCATTTCACGATGATCTCGTCCGAGAAGATCCAGGTTCGGATGCCGTTGACGGGTTCGCCGTACTCCGCCGCGACCACCCGAACGTAGCGCGCCGTGACGGGCGTCTTCGCGGTAAACGTGACGTCGCGGATCGAAGGCCGTCGGTCGTTCGGATCGACCACCAACGGGATCATCTGCAAGGGCGTCCAGCTCTTGCCGTCGTCCGAGGTCTCGAACGTCACGCTGCGCGGCAACAGGATCGTCGCGCGCACGTCCTGCAGGAAGCGCGCGTCGATCGAATGCAGCACGGTCGGCTGCCCCATGTCGACGGTCGCGTCCATGTTCGCGTCCTGCCAGCCCGCCCACTCACCGTCGTAATAATCACTGCCCAGAATGCCGTCGGTGAGATCGCCCGAATAGCGCGCCGCCGATGGCGTCGCATAAGTCACCGGTTTGCCGAGCGCAAGATTCTGTACCATCCGGAAAGTTTCGCTGGCCTGATACTGCACCTCGCCACGGAACGGCGCGATCGTGACCGTCGCCGGCGCGTACAGGTCCAGCACGTCGCCGAACGAAGGTGAGGACGCGGTCGGCTGGCTGCCGTCGGTGGTGTAGTGCAGGCGCAGGTCATCGAAGCCGCGCGCGGCGCGGATGCGCCAGCGTTTGTAGGTCGGATTGAAGCTCACGCGAGAGTCCACGATGTCCTTGTCTTCGGGGCCGTAGACAACATGTTGCGTTGCCAGCCAGGCTTCCTGCGCGCGGGCGCGCGCAAGGAAATCCTTCCAGTCGTCGGTGGCTGGATTCCAGAAGTGCTCGGCAATCGCCAGCAGCCGCGGATACAGGCGCGCGGCTCCATTCAGCGGCGTGGCGCGCTCGCTCCACAACGGCGCCTCGCCACCCAATACCTGTTTCGGGTGTTGTGCATACAACGTGCTCACGAACGGATCGTTGCGATACAGATCCCGCAAGGTCATGTCGTTGATGCGCGTGTCGAGGTAGAACGGCGTGGCAAGGATGATCCGGTTGCCGTTGGCCAGCGCCTTGGCGGCCTCCTGCGGGCCGCGCCACACCTCCACGACCGCATGCGGGTCGAGATGGCCCTCGAGGATTTCATCCCAGCCGATCAGGGTCTTGCCCTTGCGCGCGAGAAATCCACGGATCCGGTCGACGAAATAGCTGTGCAGGCCCTCTTCACCCTGCAAACCGTTCGCTTTCGCAAGCTGCTGGCATGCTGGGCAGTCGATCCACACGCCCTGCGGCACTTCGTCGCCACCGATGTGGACGTACGGCGACGGAAACAGCGCGGCCACCTCGCCGAGCACGTTTTCGAGAAACCTGAAGGTGCGGTCCTTGCCGACGCAATCGACATTGCGGAACACCCCCCAGTCCGTCGGCACCGCGATCGGCTTTCCACTGCACGACAGTTCGGGATACGCCGCGATCGCTGCACTGGTGTGCCCCGGCATCTCGATTTCCGGCACCACCATCACGTTGCGCTTGCGTGCGTAATCCACCACTTCGCGGATTTGCTGCCGGGTGTAGAAGCCGCCGTGGCGTTTGCCGTCCGCGCCCACGCGCCACGCGCCCACGCTGGTGAGCTTGGGATACTGATTGATCTGGATCCGCCAGCCCTGATCGTCGGTGAGATGCCAGTGGAACACGTCGAACTTGTAATACGACATCAGGTCGATCTGTTGCTTGATGAAACTGACCGGGTAGAAATGCCGCGAAACATCCAGCATCACGCCGCGCCATCGGTAACGCGGCGCATCCTGGATGCTGACCGCGGGAATCACCGGCGGCACCTCGTGCTGCAGCGGCAACAATTGGCGCAGGGTCTGCACGCCCCAGAACAGGCCGCGGTTGTCTGCCGCCGCGATCACGATCTGCTTCGGGGTGACGTCGAGGTGGTAGGCGCCGTGGCCATGGATGGAAGGATCGATCCGCAAACGGATGCGGCCGTAGCCAGGCGCCTTGGTTACCCTGATTTCGACCTGATCCTGTGTGCGGATGGCGTCACGCAAGAACTGCGCGATCCATTGCGCACGCGCGTCGGCCGGCGCCTCGATGCGGGTATCGCGCGTCAGCACGAACGCGCCGTGGCCCGCCACCACGTGCCGCGGTTCGGGGACCAGTGCGAATTGCGCCTGCGCTGCAGCAACGCACGACCATCCGCCAAGGCAGAACAACAAGATGACGCGCATGTGTCGCATCACGACCCTCCCGACGTTCTTCGACAAACCGATCAATGGCATTGTCGCCGAATCATGGCTCGCGCTCATCCCCTGCGAAGCGATCAAGTCGAAACATCCGTGCACGAATCGCGGCCAACTCGCAGCGACGGCAGCCCGAGGCGCATGGACGTGGCATGATCCGTGCGTTCGCCCGATCCGTTGGGCCGGTACACAAACCAGAATCAGCAGGATATTGCCATGAACGATCGCTGTCAGTCCCCGACCGGCGCGGATACGATCCAGCACGGTCTCTCCTGCGCCATCTGCGGCGCCAGCGACCGGAGTGCACCGATACCGTCCGAAAGCGTATTCGGCGCATGATCGAACCGCTGCTGGAAGTGGCCGCCAACTCGGCCGTCTCGGCAAGCGCGGCCGAAGCGGGCGGCGCTGCACGGGTGGAACTGTGCGGCGCGCTGGAAGTCGGCGGGCTTACACCTTCGCACGCCACGATCGCGATCGCATGCGAACGCCTGACGATTCCGGTGCACGTGCTGGTCCGGCTGCGCGCCGGCGATTTCGTGTTCGACGATCTGGAATGCGAGGTGATGCAGCGCGACATCGAAGCCTGCAAGGCGCTCGGCTGTGCCGGCGTGGCGCTGGGTGCGTTGACCGCAGATGGCGATGTGGACGTGTCGCGCTGCCGCGTTTTGATGGAAGCCGCGCGGGGAATGTCGGTGACGTTCCATCGCGCCTTCGATTTCGTGCGCGATCCGGAACGCGCGCTGGAAACCATCGTCGAACTGGGCTGCCACCGGCTGCTCACGTCGGGCCAGGCCAACGACGCGCTGGCTGGCGCGCCACTGATCCGCAAGCTGATCGAACAGGCGAACGGACGCATTACGATCATGCCGGGCGGCGGCATCGACGCGCACAACATCGCGGCCATCGCCGAAGCCACCGGCGCGCGCGAGTTCCACGCATCCGCGAAAGTGCGCATCGCCGACCGCATGCGCCATCCCGGCTTCGGCGGGATGGGCGGCGGCAATTGGCGGACCGATCCCGCGGAAGTGCGCGCGCGTGTCGACGCGCTGCGGACGCTGGCATCATCCACCAACCCACCCCGCAGGATCCCGCAATGAATCCCGACCCCACCGGCGAACCCCTGCCGGGCATGCCCGCCGCACCAGGCCGCACGACCGGCAATCGCATGGCCATGGCGGTGATGACCACGATCTTCTTCATGTGGGGATTCATCACTGCGCTCAACGACGTGCTGATCCCGCACCTGAAATCGGTGTTCACGCTGAACTACAAGGAAGTGATGCTGGTGCAATTCACTTTCTTCGGCGCGTACTTCCTGATGTCGCTGCCTTCCGGCAAGGTGGTGTCGCGACTCGGGTACCGGCTCAGCATCGTCGCCGGGCTCGCCGTCACCGGCGTCGGCGCGCTGCTGTTCCTGCCCGCGGCGATGGTGCAGTCCTACCCGCTGTTCCTGCTGGCGTTCTTCGTGCTGGCCAGCGGCATCACCCTGCTGCAGGTCGCGGCGAACCCGTATGTCAGCCTGCTCGGGCCGCCCCGCCTCGCATCCAGTCGCCTGAACCTCGCGCAGGCATTGAATTCGCTGGGCACCACGATCGCGCCGAAGCTGGGCGGTTTGCTGATCCTGTCGGTCGCGGTGTTGGGCAGCGCGGAACTCGCGAAGCTGCCCGCGGCGCAACAGGCCGCCTACAAACTCCAGCAGGCGCACCTCGTGCAGGGGCCGTATCTCGGGATCGCACTGGTGCTGTTCGCGCTGGCCCTGGTCGTGTGGCTGTTCCACTTGCCCGCGATCCATGGTGCCGATGAGCACGCGGACGATGCGCGGCACACGTTCCTCGACGCGCTGGCCCATGCGCGCGTCTGGTTCGGCATGCTGGCGATCTTCGTGTACGTGGGCGCGGAAGTGTCGATCGGCAGCTTCATGATCAACTACATCTCGCTGCCGGGCATCGGCGACATGCCGGAAGCGCGCGCGGCCGGATTCGTGTCGCTCTACTGGGGCGGCGCGATGATCGGGCGCTTTGCCGGTTCGGCGCTGCTGACACGCATCGATGCGCGCAAATTGTTGCGCGCCTTCGCCGTCATCGCCGGACTGCTGGTGCTGACCACGATGCTGACGCACGGCCACGTGGCGATGTGGAGCGTGATCGCGATCGGCCTGTTCAATTCGATCATGTTCCCCAACATCTTCACGCTGGGCATCGAGAAGTTCGGGCCGCTGGCCGGCAAGGTTTCCAGCCTGCTGGTGATGGCGATCGTGGGCGGCGCGGTGATCCCGCTGGCGCAGGGCGCGCTGGCCGACCGCATCGGTGTGCAGCATGCGTTCGTGCTGCCGCTGCTGTGCTACGCCTACATCGTGTTCTACAGCGTCAGGGGCTCGCGCGTCGCATGAACGGCCACGTGTACTGTTTCGGCGAAGCGCTGATCGACTTCCACGCCGAACCGCGCGGCGACGCGCCACCCGCGTTCATCCCGCATGCCGGCGGCGCTCCGGCCAACGTCGCGGTCGCAGTGGCACGCCTTGGCGATGCCAGCGCGTTCGTCGGAATGTTCGGCCAGGACGTTTTCGGTGACCTGCTGCTGCACGGACTCGCGGGTGCCGGCGTCGATACGCACCACACGCGGCGCACGGATGCGGCCAACACCGCGCTCGCATTCGTGACGCACGATGCACAGGGCGAGCGCAGCTTCAGTTTCTATCGGCCGCCGGCCGCCGACCTGCTGTTCCGCGACAGCGATTTCGACCCGACGATCTTCGCCGCCGGAAACATCTTCCACGCAGGTTCGTGCAGCATGACGGAACCTGCTTCGGCCGCAACCACGCTGCAAGGCATGACCCATGCACGCAAGGCCGGCGCACTGGTCAGCTTCGACATGAACCTGCGTCCCGCGTTGTGGCCGCGCGGCGAGGATCCCGCACCGACGATCTGGCGTGCACTGGCATTGGCCGATTTCGTGAAGTTGAGCGCGGAAGAACTCGCGTTCCTTGCCGCCTCGGCAGGCAGCGCGGACGCGACATTCGCGCGTTTGTGGAAAGCGCATGCAAAACTCGTGATCGTCACCGACGGCGCGCATGCCGTGCGCTGGTTCGCGCCGAACAAGGGCGGCGAACACCGCACGTTTTCCGTCAAGGCCGTCGATACCACCGGCGCCGGCGATGCGTTCGTGGGCGGATGCCTGTACCAGTTCGCAAAGGCTGGTCTCGATGCCGCATCGCTCACGCGGTTCGCCGAAGATTCCGATCAACTCGACGCCACGCTGCGCTTTGCCTCGGCCTGCGGCGCACTCGCGGTCACCCGCGCCGGTTCGTTCGCGTCGATGCCCACGCTCGCCGAGGTCGAAGCGTTTCTGGAGCAGCACGCATGAGCGATTTTCCCGATTTCCGCTCGCCGGATTTTTTGCTCCGGCACATCCAGGACACGATGGCGTTCTATCACCCGCATTGCCTCGATCCCGTCGGCGGCTGCTTTCATTACTACAAGGACGACGGCACGATCTATGACCGCGCGCACCGGCATCTCGTCTCGAGCGCACGCTTCGTGTTCGACTACGCGATGTACGCGCACCATTTCGGCGGCGCCGAATACCTCGATGGCGTACGCCGCTGCACCACATTCATCCGCGATGCGCATCGCAACCCCGCGACCGGCGGTTACACGTGGACCTTGCGTGACGGCAAGCCGGAAGACACCACCAACCATTGTTACGGTGCCGCGTTCGTGCTGGTCGCGTACTCACGAGCACGCATGGCCGGCATCATTGAAGCCGTCGCATGGATGGACGAAATCTGGCAGCTGCTGGAACAACGCTACTGGGATGCCGATGCCGGCTTGTACCGCGACGAAGCCGATGCGAACTGGCATTTCTCCAATTACCGCGGCCAGAACGCCAACATGCACATGTGCGAAGCGATGCTGACCGCATTCGAAGTCGGCCGCGAACAACGCTACCTCGACCGCGCATACACGTTGGCCGATCACATGACCCGCCGGCAGGCCGCCAAGGCCGGCGGCCTGGTATGGGAGCACTACGACGAAAACTGGGAAATCGACTGGGAATACCACAAGGACAACCCGAAGGACCTGTTTCGCCCCTGGGGTTTCCAACCCGGTCACCAGACCGAATGGGCCAAGCTGCTGTTGATCATGAGCCGGCATCGCGACGCCGACTGGATGTTGCCCACCGCGCAGCATCTGTTCGACACCGCGGTCGCACGCGCATGGGACAAGGAGTACGGCGGCCTGTGCTACGGCTTCGCGCCGGATGGTTCGGTCTGCGACGACGACAAATACCACTGGGTGCAAGCAGAGTCGCTGGCCTGTGCCGCGTTACTCGCCGATCGCACGGGCGAAGAAAAATACTGGGACTGGTACCGGCGCCTGTGGGAATATGCATGGACGCACTTCGTCGATCACGAATACGGCGGCTGGTACCGCATCCTCGCCCGCAACGGGCGCAGGTACGACGACGAGAAAAGTCCCGCGGGCAAGACCGACTACCACAACATGGGCGCCTGCTACGAGGTCTTGAATGTGGTCGGGGAAGGATGTCCGCGCGCGGGTGACGCGACCACCGGTTGAGTTGCCCGTTCTTCGAACGACACGCGGCGCACATCGACCGGATGCGCTTCTTCCCGCTCCACTTCGACAGCGGTGAGCGCTTTTCAACCCAGCTGAACCGAAAGCATCGAGATCGAACCTCCATCCATGCCTGCGGCGGGAAAGCCCGCGGCATCGTCTTTCCCGCTCGCGCCGAGCACGTACAGCAACGGCAGATAGTGTTCCGGCGTGGGAATCGACAGTTCCGCATCCGGCCCGAGTGACGCGTAGTCCACCAATGCGCGGTGGTCGCCGTTCCGGATCAGCTCGCGTACCGTCGCTTCAAAACGCGCAGCCCAGTCGAACGGCTGCACCGGATGCCTGCCCCAGGCATAGGTATGCAGGTTGTGCACCACGTTGCCGCTGCCGAGCAGCAGAATGCCCTCGTCACGCAGCGGCGCCAGTCGCTTTCCAAGTTCGTGGTGGAAAACGGAAGGTTGCGTCTCGTCGATGCTCAGCTGCACCACCGGCACGTCGGCGCCGGGGAAGATGTGGCGCAGGACGGACCACGTACCGTGATCGAGTCCCCACGAGTGATCGGCGCGAATCGCCACGGGCGCCAGCAGCCCGCGCAGCCGCTCTGCAAGCGACGGATCGCCGGGCGCGGGATATTGCACTTCGAACAGCTCGCGCGGAAAGCCGCCGAAATCGTGGATCGTGCGTGGCTGCGCCATCGCGGTGGCCGCGCTGCCGGGAAGGTACCAGTGCGCGGAAACCGACAGCACCGCGCGCGGTTTGGGCAAGCGCTTCCCCAATGCGGACCACGCGCGCGACCAGACCGTATCCTGCACGGCATTCATCGGGTTGCCATGTCCCACGAACAACGTCGGCATGCGATCAGTCATTTACGGTTTCCTGATTGGCCTCGGCCTTCGACTGGCCATTCCCTTCCGACGAGGGACGCAGCACAGCCAACGCATGCATCGAACGTCTCGAGGCCCTCATCGGCGCTCCAGCCCCGCACCGGCACTGACGGGTTTCGCCAGTGCCTTCAAATCCACGTCGGGATAATCCATCACCAGATCATGGACGCCTGCACGAACAAGGCGCGCCAGTTCCACCGGGTCACGCAGGTTCACCGACCACACTGCGGTATCCAAACCGAAAATTGCCGATTCGCGGCAGGTCTGTTCGGCAAAGTCCCGATGGTACGGGAACCAGGCATTGCCGCCAGCCGCGGCGACGGCTTCCGGGTAGCCACCCGCGAAACGGCGCGGATCGAAACCGGCAAACCATGGCGCATCGCCCGTGGCGTATGCTGCGCGCAGATTTTTCAAACAGGTCGCGTCCGGCGGAATGTCTTCGCGCGGCGGTTCGGCGTGTCCGAACCAGCTCAACGGCGAGCTGGTGAGCCACGTCGCGAGATCGGGACGACGCTGTTTCACGTACCGCAGCGAACCCCAGTCGAACGAACACAGGATCGAGCGGGCGAAGAAATCCTCCGCATCGATCACCGCCAGTGTCGCATCCGCCAATTGCACCCAGGGTTTGCGAGCGGCTTCGAGTTCCGGTGTCTTGATTTCGATCACCAGCAGAAATTCGGGCGAGCGGGCCTTCGCCAGCCGGATCACGTCCCGCAGCAACGGAATGTGCTGGCCTGCAACCGGTTCGATGCGCTCGAGCCGGCGCGCGTAGTCCGTCCCCGGTCTGGGCGTGCCGATTTCATACGTCTGCAATTCGGCGTACGTCAGCGCGGAAAGCGGCAACACCTCGTCGGCGCCGATCCAGTCGCCATCGACGTGCCGGCAATACGCAGGATTCAGCGCGTCATCGTGATGCACCACGACCTGCCCGTCCCGGCTCAGGTGCACGTCCAGCTCGGCGCCTTCCGCGCCAAGCTCGATCGCGTGCGCGAACGCGGCCAGCGTGTTTTCCACCCGCAAACCCGATCCGCCGCGGTGGGCAATCAGCCTCGTATTCATGGCGTTGCCATGGTAGCGGCGAGCGACAAGCGCGGCATGGAACCCGATTGATACTTGTCCGGAACGCTGCCCGTGTTTACGCTGCGATATCGGCTTCACGGCGGACCATGATGCATTTTCTGGCACTCGATCAGGGCACCAGCAGCAGCCGTGCAATGCTGTTCGACGCGCATGGGAAAATCGTCGCCGGCGCGCGGCGTGAAATTGCCGTGGCGTATCCGCATCCGGGCTGGGTGGAACAGGATGCACGGGACATCTGGACTTCGCAGCGTGCCGCCGCCGAAGAAGCATTGGCGAAGGCGGGCATCGGAGCCAAGGACGTCGCGGCGCTCGGCATCGCCAACCAGCGCGAAACCGCGATCGTGTGGGAACGCGCGAGCGGCAACCCGATCGCACCCGCAATCGTGTGGCAGGACCGGCGCACCGCCGCGCAATGCGAGGCATTGCAATCACAAGGCGTCACGGAAAAGGTACGCGCCAAGACCGGCTTGCGGCTCGATCCGTATTTCTCCGCCACCAAGATCGCCTGGATCCTCGCGCATGTCGACGGCGCACGCGGTCGCGCTGCGCGTGGCGAGCTGGCGTTCGGAACGGTGGACAGTTGGCTGCTGTGGAAGCTGACACAGGGCCGCGTGCACGCAACCGACGTGACCAACGCCGCGCGCACGCTGCTGTTCAATATCGACAGCCTCGATTGGGACGATGAACTGCTGGACCTGTTCGACATTCCGCGTGCGTTGCTGCCGGAAGTACGCCCGTCCGCCGGCTCGTTCGGGACCGCGCAATTCGGCGAAGGCAGTATCGACGTCATCGGTATTGCAGGCGACCAGCCGGCGGCCTTGCTGGGCCAACGTTGCCGTGCAGCCGGCGAGGTCAAGAACACCTATGGCACGGGTGCTTTCGTATTGATGCACACCGGGTCCCGGCGACTGGATGCAGAAGGACTGATCGCCGGTCCGGTATGCAGTCTTGCGGGCGAGGATCAGGCGTACGGGCTGGAAGGTTCCGTCTTCGTGGCCGGCGCACTGGTGCAATGGCTGCGCGACGGCCTGCACCTGATCGACCGCTCCGAAGCCATCGAGGCCCTGGCGCGGCAGGTTGCGGACAGCGGCGGCGTCACCATCGTGCCGGCATTGACCGGTCTGGGTGCGCCGTTCTGGGATCCCGCGGCGCGCGGCACGATCCTCGGTCTCACCCGCGGCACCAGTGCCGCGCATCTTGCGCGCGCGGCGCTGGAGGCGATCGCGTTCCGCAGCCGCGACGTGGTCGAAGCGATGCAGGCCGCACTCGCCGCGCCGATTGACGAACTGCGCGTGGACGGCGGCGCCGCGAAGGATGATCTGTTGCTGCAGATCCAGGCCGACCTGCTGGGTGTGCCGATCCTGCGGCCGCGAATGACCGAGACGACCGCGATGGGCGCGGCGATGCTGGCCGCATCAGGATCAGGCACGACCGACGCGCGTGCGCTCGATGACTGGTGGCAGGCGGGTGAACGTTTCGAACCCGGCCTCGCTTCCGATGCGCGCGATCGACGTTACCGGCAATGGCGCCGTGCCTGCGAACGAGCGCGCGGCTGGGCCACGGGTGACGACAAGTGAGCGGCATGCAGCGCGCGCAAAACCTGATTCGCCTCCAGCGCGAATCCTTTGACGTACTCGTCATCGGCGGCGGCGCGACCGGCGCCGGCGTTGCACTGGATGCCGCGAGCCGCGGCCTGTCGGTGGCGCTCATCGAGCGCGACGATTTCGCGAGCGGCACCTCGAGCCGTTCGACCAAGCTGGTGCACGGCGGCGTGCGATACCTCGATGCCGCGGTGACGCATCTGGATCGCGCGCAGTTTCATCTGGTGCGCGAAGCGCTGACCGAACGCGCGATCCTGCTGAAGATCGCCCCGCATCTCGTGCACCCGCTGCGCACCGTGGTGCCCGCGTATTCGTGGCCCGGCGCGTGGTTTTACCGGATCGGCTTGTGGCTGTACGACCGCGCCGCCGGCGACGCCGCGATCGGGCGCAGCCATTTCGTCGCGCGCAGCGACATGCTCCAGGCCTTCCCGCGCCTGCGTTCCCCTCGTCTCAAGGGAGGTGTTGCCTACTACGACGGTCAATTCGACGATGCGCGGATGGCGATTGCGTTGGTCGCCACCGCCGCACGCGAGGGTGCGGCGGTGGCCAACCGCGTCGAAGCCGAAGCGCTGCTGGAAGAAAGCGGCAAGTTGTGCGGCGCGCGTGTGTGCGACAAGCTCGGTCACCGACAGTTCGAAGTGCGGGCACGCGCAGTCGTCAACGCGACCGGACCCGGCTGCGACGCCCTGCGGCGACTCGAAAATCCACACGCCGAACCGCTGGTCGAACCCAGCCGCGGCACACATCTGGCATTCGATGCGGACTGGGCGCCTGCCGGTGACGGCTTGCTGATCCCCAAGACTCCTGACGGCCGGGTGTTGTTCCTGCTGCCATGGCAAGGCCGGACCATCGCCGGTACCACTGACGTCGCTGCCGACCCGACAGCCACGCCCGAGCCGAGCGATGACGAAGTGGATTATCTGCTCCGGCAACTCGGCAACTGGCTGCAACCTGCGCCCACCCGCGACGATCTGCGCGCAAGCTGGGCCGGCCTGCGGCCGCTGATTGCCGAGCAAGCCGCCAGCACCGCCAACATCGTGCGCGAACACCACGTCGAGGTCGGACCGAAGGGCCTGGTCACGATTGCCGGCGGCAAGTGGACCACCTACCGGCTGATGGCCGAGGAGACCGTGGATCGCGTGATTGAATCCGCTGGCTTGTCACCGCGCAATGACTGCCGCACGCATGCGCTGGCGCTGATCGGTGCCGAAGGATTCCACGCACGGCTCGCCGAACAATTGGCGGCGCGGCATCATCTTGAACGGGACATGGCCGATCACCTTGCCCACGCCTACGGCGGTCTGGCCGAACGCGTGCTGGCCGAAGCAGGCAGCGAAAGCTGCACGCGTCTCGCCGAAGGCTATCCGTACATCGAAGCCGAGGTCACCTGGACCGGGCACCACGAAATGGCGCTCACGGCCGACGATGTGCTCGCCCGGCGCACGCGCCTTGCCTTTCTCGATGGAACCGCGGCTGCCACAGTCCGGCCCAGGGTCGAAGCCATTTTGGCAAAGCCCGGCTGAGCTTCGGCATCGTGAGCAAATCCGGCGGTTCCGGCGCACACGTCGCCTTGATCGAAGGCGTATCATGATCGGCGGTTGACGGAGACATCGCTGCGGGAGCGTTCGCATGGCAAAAACCATCACGTTGAAGGTGAACGGCGAGAAGCACAGTGTTTCCGTCGAGCCCGGCACCATGTTGCTGTATGTGCTTCGCGACAATTTGAAGCTGCACGGCCCGAAATTCGGGTGCGGCTTGTCCGAA
>DASUJD010000027.1:0-5001 GCA_036279455.1 Rhodanobacteraceae bacterium
GAGCTCGTCAAGGTCGATGTCATGCGTGGCGACGCGGCGGCGGCACTGGCAGATGCGCGCCAAGCTCCAGCGGGCATGTGGCGAACCATTTCGCTGGCGTTTGCGCTGCAAATCGGCAGCGATCGCGCTGCCGCCGATGCGGCGCTGCAGGCGGCGATCGACAAGCTGGCCGGTGTTGCCGCGTACCAGATCGCCGAGATCTACGCGCTGCGCCGCGATCCGGACAACATGTTCAAGTGGCTGCAGCGCGCTGCCCGCAACCGCGATCCGGGCGTCGTCGAATTGCCATACGACGTTCCTGTCCTGCGCTACAGGAACGACCCGCGTTTCGCGGCATTCTGCAAGCAGGTCGGCCTGCCGGTGCCGGCGCGTGCCGCCCGTGTGGTACCGGGAGCTGCGGCCAGCGGGAGCCGGCGGTGAATGACTTTTTCGCACGCCTGAAACAGCACAAGCTGGTGCAGTGGGTCACGACCAGCCTTCGGCAATGACCGCGCGCGTTTCCTCGACGCCGGCCTTCCAGACCGCCAGCATCTCTTCGTCGGAGCGCTGGTAGCGGCCGCCGAAATTGCCGTCGCCGAGATACTCGCGCGCCTTGTGCGGATCGACCGAACGGATCCGCGAGCTGTCCAGCATCGGTTTCCGGACGTCCGGATAGTCCACGTCCGCAAGCCGCGTCCACGGGAAATTCTCCATCCATGACGCATGCGAGGCCACCGGATCGATCTCGTCGACCTTGGCCCGCGTGGCGGGCGCGTTCCACCAGTTGTGGAATTTCACTTCTACGCCGGGCTTGCCGGCGAGCCATTCCGCGATCCCGGACTGCACGGGCGCGTTGCCGCCATGGCCGTTGACCACGACGATCCGGCGGAAGCCGTGGATGTGCAGGCTGTCCAGCACGTCACACACCAGTTGCACGCAGGTTTCCACGCGCAGGCTCACGGTGCCGGGATAGGCCATGAAATACGGGGTGATGCCGTACGGCAGGCCGGGGAACACCGGCACGCCCAGCGGCTCGGCCGCCTCGACCGACACCCGCTCCGAAAGGATGTGGTCCACGCACAGGCTCAAGTTCGCGTGCTGCTCGGTGCTACCGATCGGCAGTACCGCGCGGTCGTCGCGCTTCAGCCAGGCCTCGACCTGGCTCCAGTTCATGTCGCGGATTTTCAATCGCGTCTCCCGTGCCATGGCGGATTGCAATGATATTGCCGGAGCGACCCGGGTGGCGGGTATAAGCTTCGCCCTCGCACGCATGTTCGAAGAGGGGATGCCGATGTCGGCCGCAGCCAGCGTGGAGCGCCATCCGAGGAAAGCCTTCCTGGTGCTTTTCTTCATCGAGGTATGGGAACGCTTCGGCTATTACGGCATGGCGTCGCTGATGGTGCTGTACATGGTGCAGCGCCTGGGCATCGGCGACGCGCGCGCCGACGTGATCTGGGGCGCGTTCTCGGCGCTGGTGTATTCGATGCCGCTGCTTGGCGGCTGGCTGGGCGACCGGGTGCTGGGCGCGCGCCGCACGATGGTGCTCGGGGCGATGGCGCTGGGGCTCGGTTACGTGCTGCTTTCGATTCCGCTCGCCGCCAGCTTCTTTCCGGCGATGGGACTGATCGCGATCGGCAACGGACTGTTCAAGGTCAACCCGAACAATCTCGTTTCGCGCCTGTACGAGGGCCAGCGCTCGCGGCTCGACATCCTGTTCACGATCTACTACATGTCGCTGAACATCGGTTCGTTCGTATCGATCCTGCTGACGCCATGGATCAAGAATCATCCGCAATGGACGGTCGTGCTGGGGCCGCTGCATTTCGACAGCTGGCATCTCGCTTTCGGTTTGAGTGCCGTCGGCCTGACACTCGGCCTCGTCAATTACGGTGTGTTCCGACGCTATCTGCGGCCCTACGGCACGGTGGCGGATTTCGACAAGCTGCGCTGGTCGCGCCTTGCCGCGGTCATTGCCGGTTCGCTGCTGATCGCCTGGCTGCTTTCGGAAGTCGTGCGGCATCGACTCATCGCGCTTGCGGTCGTGGCCGGCTTCCTGCTGCTGGTGATCTGGATCTTCGGCCGCCTGCTGCTCACCGGCGAGCGGCACGAGCGCAGGCGCATCGTCGCCTGCATCATTTTTGTAGGCATGTCCGTCATCTGGGCGATCTACAACCAGCAGATCTACACCTCGCTCACGCTGTTCGCGCTGCGCAACGTCGGCCACAGCCTGCTCGGCATGCACATCGCGGCCGCCCAGTTCCAGGATCTCAACCAGTTCTGGCTGGTGCTGCTCGCGCTGCCGCTCGCGTGGCTTTATCAACGAATGGGCCAGACCCGCCGCGGCGACTTTTCGACCGCGACGAAATACGCCGCGGGACTGTATCTGATTGCGATCGCGTTCTTCCTCTATGCGGGCAGCCGCCTTACGGCGCAGCAGGGCATCGTCTCGCCATGGTGGCTGGTCGGCGGCTACGCGGCGCAGTCGCTGGGCGAACTCCTGATCAGCGCCCTCGGCTTCTCGATGGTTTCGCAACTCGTCCCCGAACGTTCGCGCGGCATCGTCATGGGTGCGTGGTTCCTCGGCATGGGCGTAAGCAATTTCGCCGGAGGCGCGGTCGCGAGCCTGGCCGCGGTCCCGGCCGGGGTGACGCAACCGGCTGCAACGCTCCCGGTCTATTCGAACCTCTTCGCCTGGCTGGGCGTCGCCGCACTGGTGTGCGCGTTGATCGCCACGGCCATCGTGCCGTTGCTCGATCGCCTGATGGTCGAAAGCGCGCCGCCGGCCGGCCCAGGCGGATTTGCCGGCGTGCAGGGCGGGGCGATCCGGGGTGGCGAAGCATAAACGGCGGTCAGAAGTGCGCCTGCGTCGCGGCACCGAAATGACCATTTGGCGCCGATCGGATTGCTTGCGACGTCATGGAATCAGTAATAATCAGGTCTTTGGGTATTGGGCAGGAGGGGACATGCAGACGAGAACATCGGCTTGCGATTCCGGACACGGCCTGCGCGTGCACGCTGTGTCGAATCGTTCGCGCGTGCGCAGCTCATGCGCACGCCGTCGGGTCATTACGCCGGGAGGCGCGCATGTCCGCACTTGAATCCGTCGACATTGCCGCAACCCGCAAAAGCCGTGCCGACGCGTGGAGCGGCGGCGCGCGCTCGATACCGATCGAAACTTCGCACGGCGTGTTCAACGTCTGGACCAAACGCTGCGGTGACAACCCGCGCGTCAAGCTGTTGCTGCTGCACGGGGGGCCGGGTTGCACCAGCGAATACTTCGAGTGCTTCGACAGCTATCTGCCGCAGGCGGGGGTCGAGTACTACCACTACGACCAGTTGGGTTCGTACCGCAGCAGTCAGCCCGATGCGCCGGATCTCTGGGAAACCGCGCGTTTCGTGGACGAGGTCGAACAGGTGCGCAAGGCGCTCGGACTCGATGCCGGCAACTTTTTCCTGCTCGGTCATTCCTGGGGCGGCATCCTGGCCATGGAGTACGCGCTCGCGCACCAGCAGCATTTGAAAGGCCTGGTCATTTCCAACATGATGAGCAGCTTTCACGCGTACAACCGCTACGCCGAGGAAAAGCTGATGCCTGCGATGCCGCAGGACGTGCTGGCGGAGATCAAGGCCCTCGAGGCCGCGGGTGATTACGAAAACCCGCGCTACATGCAACTGCTGGTTCCGCATCATTACGAGCACCACGTGCTGCGCGTTCCGCACGCGCAATGGCCCGACCCAGTGGTGCGTGCGTTCACCCACATCAACCCGAAAATTTACGTGCCCATGCAGGGGCCGAGCGAGCTGGGCGGAAGCGGCAAGCTGGCAAACTGGAACCGCACTGCCGACCTGCCGGGTATCGACGTGCCAACCCTGGTGATCGGCGCCGCGCACGACACGATGGACCCAAAACACATGGAAGCGATGGCTGGAGCGATTCCACAGGGCCGTTACCTGCACTGTCCCGAAGGCAGCCACATGGCGATGTACGACGACCAGACGGTATACGTGACCGGGTTGCTGGATTTTTTGCGCGACGTGGCCGACACGGCGCCTGCACGCAAGCCGACGGCATGATTGTCCCGATCCGGTGTTTGCGGTTGCAACGCGCATGAGCGTGCCAGCAAGCCCCGTGGAGTCCGCCGAAGCAAACAGCGACATTGCCCAGCCATCGTTGCGCCGCGCGTTGGGCCTGCGCCACTTGCTGGTCTACGGAATGATCTTCATGGTGCCGGTCGCGCCCATGGCGGTGTACGGCTTCGTTGCGCAGCAGAGTTTCGGGATGGTACCGCTGGTGTACCTGGTCGGCATCGTGGCGATGCTGTTCACGGCACTGAGCTACCGGCAGTTGAGCCGCGTGTTTCCCGCTGCGGGCTCGGTGTACGCCTACGTGCAGCAGGGCTGGCATCCGTATCTGGGCTTTCTTGCCGGCTGGATGATTCTTGCCGATTACCTGCTGGTGCCTGCGCTGCTGTACGCGTTCAGCGCTTCGTGGCTGCACGGGCTGCTGCCCGCGGTGCCGGCCTGGGCGTGGGTGCTTGCGTTCGTCGTCTTCAACACCGCGATCAACATCGTGGGCATTCGCATGCAGGCCCGGACGCACTTCGTCCTGTTGATCGTCGAACTTGTCGCCCTCGCGATTTTCCTGATCCTTGCCGTCCACTTCGTGTTCATCGCGGGACACGGCGTCGGCGGCTGGTCGATCGCGCCGTTCTATCAACCGCAACATTTGAACGGCAGTTTCATTGCCACGGCCACGTCCATCGCGGTGCTGAGTTTTCTGGGCTTCGACGCCATCAGCACGCTTTCGGAGGAAACCCGCAATCCGCGCAAGGCGGTGGGCAATGCCACCGTGCTGGCGTTGTTGCTGCTCGGTTCGATCTTCATCGCCGAGACCTACATCGCCGCGCTGGCGCACCCGGATTACGCATCACTGGATGCCCAGCTTGGCTTCTTCGACATCGGCCGCGAAGTGGGTGGCCCCTGGTTGTACGTGATGTTGATAGTGATCAATGTCATTGCCAC
>DASUJD010000028.1:0-18446 GCA_036279455.1 Rhodanobacteraceae bacterium
GCCCATAGTGGTTCTATGGGTCAAGAATCGGCGGAGAAATGGGCCGTTGGCAGGGCTTTGCAGCCCGAATGATTTCTGCCGCCCAGGCTCCTAAGTGACGATTCTAACTGTGGCGGCGCTGAAACCGCGACGCAAGAGGAACGCCGCGCGCTTGCCGCGTTCGCGGTGATCGGCGGCCGGCTTCGTGCCGTACTTCTTGCGCAGTTGCGCAGCCGCCAGTGCTTGCCAGTCGGTTTCCGCGGCGTCGATCAGCCCGCGGATCGCGGCATCGGCCAATCCGTGCGAGCGCAACTCGGCCTGGATGCGCGCCGGTCCATAACCCTGCCCCACCCGCGCCCGCAGGATCATTTCGCCGAAGCGCTGGTCGTCCTGGTAATGCTCGGCGCGCAACTTCCCGATCGCCGATTCCGACTCGCCTTCGTCGCAGCCGGCATGCTCCAAGCGTGTGCGCAGTTCGCGTTGCGAATACTCGCGGCGCACCAGCATGCCGAGCGCGCGATCGTAGGCGCTGGGTTGTCCGGCTTGGTTGCCTGGATTTCGCCGGCGCTTCATGCGAGACATCGTAGGAGCTCGCTCTCCCCCGAGGGCACTTTGCTCGGCGGAGAGGGAACCGCAGTACAAACGCACAGAACCGGGTGAGGGGGCTTTCGCATTACCCACCAGCTCGCGGATGCACGCTCCTGCCCCTCACCCCTGACCCTCTCCAAGCCCTGAAGCTGTGGGGGGAAAGGGAATTCTTACGCCTCGACTTCCTCGGCGTCCTCGGTGGTGGTCGCGCCGGTCTTTCGGGAACCGTCCAGCAATTTCTCACGCAGTGCTCCGTCGAGCTGCTTCGCGGCAGCCGGATTGTCCTTGAAGTACTGGCGCGCGTTCTCCTTGCCCTGTCCGATCCGCTCACCGCCGTAGCTGTACCAGGCGCCGGATTTCTCGACCAGGTTCTCGGCGACGCCCAGTTCGATCAACTCGCCTTCGAAGGAAGTGCCCTCGCCGTACAGGATTTCGAACTCGGCCTTGCGGAATGGCGGCGCGACCTTGTTCTTGACCACCTTCACGCGCGTCTGCGAGCCGATCACTTCCTCGCCCTTCTTGACCGCGCCGATGCGGCGGATGTCCAGGCGCACCGAAGCATAGAACTTCAACGCATTGCCGCCGGTGGTGGTTTCCGGATTGCCGAACATCACACCGATCTTCATGCGGATCTGGTTGATGAAAATCACCAGCGTGTTGGAACGCTTGATGTTGGCGGTGAGCTTGCGCAGCGCCTGGCTCATCAGCCGCGCGTGCAATCCCATGTGGTTGTCGCCCATCTCGCCCTCGATTTCGGCCTTCGGCGTCAGCGCCGCCACCGAGTCGATCACCACCACGTCCACCGCGTTGGAACGCACCAGCATGTCGGCGATTTCCAGCGCCTGTTCGCCGGTGTCGGGCTGCGATACCAAAAGGTCATCGACATTCACGCCGAGTTTTTCGGCGTAGCTCGGATCGAGCGCGTGTTCGGCATCCACGAACGCTGCCGTACCACCATTCTTCTGGCAGTTCGCGATCACCTGCAGGGTGAGCGTGGTCTTGCCCGAAGATTCCGGGCCGTAGATTTCCACCACGCGGCCGCGCGGCAGTCCGCCGACGCCAAGCGCCACGTCCAGGCCCAGCGAGCCGGTGGAAACCACGTCCATCGCCTCGGCCGTGCGGTCGCCCATGCGCATCACCGCGCCCTTGCCGAACTGTTTCTCGATCTGGCCCAGAGCGGAAGCCAGTGCGCGGCGCTTGTTGTCATCCATTGCGTATTCCTCAGGCGGATTGTGCGTGAAGCGAAGTATCGCCGGATCGGTTCTCACGGGTTGAGACCGTGAGGATCCGAAGACACCGCCATTATTCCACACCCCTCGCGCGCGGACAGCGGCGAGTACCGCGTCAAACTGTCAGGCTTTTCCGAATCTCCGGCGCATCGAGGCGAGCCAGCCATCCACGGACAGCGCGCCGGCACCCGTGCCCAGGGCCAGCAGGACCAATCCGCCGATGTACAACAGGTCGGTTTCCATGCCCGGCGGGCCGAATTCCGGACCCGTCACCGGATTCATCCCGATGGTATTGATGGAACTGAACCCGTATTGCAGATGGACCGTCAACATTGCAACCAGAAGGATGATGACCATCGGGATGCTGGCTAGCGCGACAAAGGCCCCGATGAACATCGCGAACCCGGTGACGAGCTCGGTCAGGGTGGTGAGCCAAGCCATGAAGTGCGGGAATGGAACGCCGATCCACACCAGCACCCCGGCAAATTTGTCCGGGCCGCGGCTCAGCTTCGCCCAGCCGTGGGCCATGAAACCGAACCCGATGACCATGCGCAACAACAGCGGCGCCCAATTACGCATGAAAGTGTCTTTCAGGGGAAGCAATCTCGCGGGCATGCTCGGGTTCCGGAAAGGTGGGGACAGATGCTGCTGGTCAAAAGACCACGCCTGGATGAATTTTCTTTCATGACGCAAACCATCCAGCCCGGCGCGACGCGTTACGTGGCGAGAGCTTTTTGTATCCCCTCCAGGGCCGCGGCGACGGTGTGCCGGCGCACCGCATCGCGGTCACCGTCGAAGTGGAACAGCTCGACGCGCGCGTGGCCGCCGCCGCACTGCCACGCGATCCAGACCGTGCCGACCGGCTTCTCCGGCGTGCCGCCGGCAGGACCGGCAATGCCGGTAACCGCGACCGCGATGCTCGCGCCAAAGCGCGCCAACGCACCCGCCACCATTTCCAGCGCGCATTCGCGGCTGACCGCACCATGGTGTTCCAGGGTGGCCGAAGTGACGCCCAGCAGCCCCTGCTTGGCGTGGTTGCCGTAGGTCACCGCCGCCCCATCGAACCAGCCAGAACTGCCCGGAATATCGGTGAGCAGTTTGGCGATCCAGCCGCCGGTGCACGATTCCGCCGTCGCCAGCATCTCGCCGTTTGCACGCAGGACTTCGGCAACCTGTTCGGCGTGCCGGTGCAGCGCCGCATCATCGGGAATGGTTTTCACGGGGTATTCCGCAGCCGGAAAACATCGTTCTACCGCAACCCGGTGCGCGCGCCAAGCGTGCTCGGTGCGATGCGGCCCTCCGCGGCGTCGCGACACGATAGCGCGACAACGGTGAAGCTTGGGCAGGCCGCCCCGCGCATGCGACACTGCGCGCTTGTCCGAACTTGTTGCATTCGATGGATCAGGCCGACCTCACCCGCCACACGCCGCTGATGCGCCAGTACTTCGCCGCCAAGGCGGAGTACCCGGAAACGCTGCTGTTCTTCCGGATGGGTGACTTTTACGAGCTGTTCTACGACGACGCGCGCAAGGCCGCGCGTTTGCTGGACATCACGCTCACGCAGCGTGGCGAATCGGCGGGTGCGCCGATCCCGATGGCCGGCGTGCCCTGGCACGCGGTCGAGGCGTACCTCGCCAAACTGGTGCGTGCGGGCGAATCGGTGGCGATTTGCGAGCAGGTCGGCGACCCCACCGGCAAGGGGCCGATGGAGCGCAAGGTCGTGCGGGTGGTGACTCCGGGCACGCTGACGGACGAAGCGCTGTTGCCGGAGCGCCGCGACAACCTGCTGCTTGCGATCGCCGCGGGTACTTCAGGTTACGGGCTTGCCTGGGTGGACCTCGCAGGCGGTCGTTTTCTGGTGTGCGAGGTCACTGACACCGATGCGTTGACCGCGGAACTCGCGCGGCTCGCGCCTGCCGAGACATTGGTGTGCGAGGACGAACCCTGGCCGTCAGCCGTCACGACATTGAACGGGCTGCGCAAGCGTCCGCCCTGGCATTTCGACGAGACCAGCGCGCACCGCGAACTGACGCGATTCTTCGGTACCCGCGATCTTTCAGGGTTCGGCGCCGACGGCCTGCACGCGGCGGTCGCGGCGGCCGGCTGCCTGCTCGGTTATTTGCAGGAGACCCAGAAGGCCGCGCTGCCGCATCTGACCGCGCTTGCCGTGGAATCGGCCGATGAAACCGTGGCAATGGATTCCGCCACGCGTCGCAATCTCGAACTCGACACACACGCATCGGGCGACACGCGCTACACGTTGCTGGGCGTGCTGGATTCGACGATTACGCCGATGGGCACGCGAATGCTGCGGCGCTGGCTGCACCGGCCGCTGCGCGATCACGTGGTGTTGCGGCTACGCCATCAAGCACTCGATGCATTGCTCGACTCCGGCGCGCTGGACGCGCTGCGCGAAAAGCTGCGCGCGATCGGCGACCTGGAACGCATCCTTGCGCGCGTGGCGCTGCGTTCGGCGCGTCCGCGCGACCTCGCGACCTTGCGCGACGGCGTGGCGGCGGTGCCCGCGCTGCGCGAAACCCTGGCCGGCATCGACTCGCCACTGCTGCACGAACTGCTCGACCGCCTCGGCGAACACACCGACACGGTTCAACTGCTTCAGAAGGCGATCGTCGAGCGGCCGCCGGCGTTGCTGCGCGAAGGCGGTGCGATCGCCGACGGTTACGACGCCGAGCTGGACGAGCTGCGCCAGCTTTCCACGCACGCCGATCAATACCTGGTCGAACTCGAAGCCCGCGAACGCACTGCCACCGGCATCACCACGCTGAAAGTGGGCTACAACCGCGTACACGGTTATTACATCGAATTCGGCAAGGCCCAGGCCGACAAGGCGCCCGCCCACTACATCCGCCGCCAGACCACCAAGAACGCCGAGCGCTACATCACCGAGGAATTGAAAGCATTCGAAGACAAGGTGCTGTCGGCGAAGGAACGCGCGCTGATGCGCGAGCACGCGCTGTACGACGGCGTGCTGGATGCGCTGATCGAAAAACTTTCGCCGCTGAAACAAGCCGCACAGTCATTGGCCGAACTCGACGTGCTGGCGGCGTTCGCCGAACGCGCGGACGCACTGAACTGGTCGCGTCCGCAACTGGTGGACGAAGCCTGCATCGAGATCGAACGCGGCCGGCATCCGGTGGTGGAGGCCGTGCGCAACGAACCTTTCGAACCGAACGACCTTGCGCTCGACGACTCACGCCGGATGCTGGTGGTCACGGGCCCCAACATGGGCGGCAAGAGCACCTACATGCGCCAGAACGCACTGATCGTGCTGCTGGCGCACATCGGCAGTTACGTGCCCGCGGCATCGGCGCGCATCGGTCCTATCGACCGCATCTTCACCCGCATCGGTGCCGGCGACGACCTTGCTCGCGGCCAATCGACCTTCATGGTCGAGATGTCCGAGACCGCCAACATCCTGCACAACGCGACTGCAAACTCGCTGGTGCTGATGGACGAAGTCGGGCGCGGCACCAGCACCTACGACGGTCTGGCGCTGGCACGCGCCGCGGCGGTACACCTTGCGACGGTCAATCACGCGTTCACGCTGTTCGCGACGCACTATTTCGAGTTGACCGAACTCGCTTCGCAATTCGAGACCATCGCCAACGTGCACCTGGACGCGGTCGAATACCGTGATCCGAAACAGGGCGAGCAACTGGTCTTCATGCACGCGGTCAAGGATGGCCCCGCCAACCGCAGCTTCGGCCTGCAGGTGGCCGCGCTCGCAGGCCTGCCCAGGGCGGTGATCGTGGAGGCGAAGCGGACACTGTCCGCGCTCGAACGCAGCGAGCAACCACACCACGCAGCGGGATCGGGAGCCGCCGCACCCGATACGCCACAATCCGACCTGTTCACCGTGGCTGCCGCCGACCCTGCACTCACGGAACTGGTCGATGCGCTGCGCGCGCTCGACCCGGATTCACTCACGCCGCGCGAGGCACTGGACGCTCTTTATCGATTGCGCCGGCGCGTGACCGATGGCTGACGGAGCTGCGATTCAATCGTCATTCCGTCCCAGCCCCACCGCCTCACCCGCACCGGTCGTGTCGCGGTAGCCTGACTGGGCATCCTTCGCAACTGTCGACGGTTCGACGCGTTGGACCTCGTCCGGCAGCGCCACGTCATGAATCGCATTCCATTCCTCGGCGCTCATGCCCTCGGGAATTGCATCGATCGGCGCCACTTTGACGCGTACCGGCATGCGCTCCGCCTGCACCAGCGAACGAATGGCGTGAAACACCTCGGCACGCCCGAATGGCTTCTTGACGAAACCGTCGGCGCCGAAACGCTGCACGTAGAATTGTTCGGTAGCTTGCTGGTTGCCGCTCATCATGATGATCGGCGTGGTGCGGGTACGGCTGTCGCGCCGCAATGCACGCAGCGCCGCGAACCCCGACATGCCCGGCAGCACGATGTCAAGAAAGATCAGGTCGGGCAGTTGTGATTGCGCCATCTCGACCGCGCTTTCACCGTCGGCCGCCTTGAGCACATCATAGCCGTCCTGCATCAGCATCTTGCCGAGCACCGCACGGATCGTGGGGGAGTCGTCCACCACCAATACCCGTGCGCCGAGCGACGCGCGCAAGCGCTCATCGACACGGCGCTCGCCGTCTGTCGAATCCTGGCTCACCAACCGCTTGAAGAGTTCGAAGACGGCCATCGCCTGCACCGATGTCTTGGCGCTAGTTTCGGCGGTGCGCCGGGCTTGCGCAAGCGCACTGCGTCACCCCCTGCCGCTCCGGATCACAGTTCCGGCAACGAAACGGCATATTCGGGAACCCGCACAAGCCGCGTTTCCACCGAGCGTCCGGCTACGATCGCCGGCGTCGTTCGCGGCAGGAAGCCCGGGTTCCGCGCTGCCTGCGCCGGGCCTCCCCTCGTATCCGGGGCCGAATCAATCAGGGCCTGTCAACGCTATGCCACGTGGCCGCGCCGTCGGCCCAAGGGGTTGTTCCGCAGCGGCCGCCATACGGCGGTGCGCACCTTGACCATGGAACCACCATGGCGCTGCGGCGCGCGCCTTGTCAGGCGACCGCTGCGAAAGCAACGCGGTTCACTTGGCATAGCGTTAACAGGCCCCAGCATCGATATCGCCCAACGCACGCAACAAACGCCGGGCACGCTTGTCTGGCCGTTTCGGCGGCGGCTGATAGCCGGCACGTTCGGCGCGACGTTGCCCGCGCGCGGCTTCGCGCGCCATGATGGATTCGTCCGATTCGCGATACAGCGTTTGCGCCAGCGCGGCCGATCCACGCTTGTGGGCAAGCCCCGTGACTTCGACCTCGAAGGTTTCTTCGGCGCGCGTCACGCGCAGTCGATCGCCCGGTTTGAGTGCATGCGACGGCTTGCATGCAGCGCCGTCGATTGTCACCCGCCCGCGTTCGACCGCCTGTTTCGCGAGTGCGCGGGTCTTGAAGAACCGTGCGGCCCAGAGCCACGCGTCGATACGGGGGGCAACGTCATCACTCATGGACCCACCTCGTCATTCCGGAGCCGCTCGCGTTTTCTGCGAGCGGAATCCGGAATCCGGCTTTTGATCGCTTGCCATCCATACCATGGATTCCGGGTTTCCATCGTCGGTAAAGCCGACGATGGCCCCGGAATGACGACGAGTGGCAAACGCTATCCAAGCAATGCGCGGTTCATGCGTTGCACGAACGCCGCCGGATCGGTCAAGGCTGCGCCTGCGGTGATCTCGGCTTGTTCCAGCAGCAGCAACGCCAGGTCCTTCGCCTTGGCGGCATCGGATTCGGATTCCACGCGCTTGACCAGCGCGTGCGCCGGGTTGATTTCAAGCGTCGGTTTGGAATCAGGTACCTCCTGTCCGGCTTCGCGCAAGAGCCTGGCGAGGTGCGGCGCGAGCTCGTAGTCGGACAACTCCAGACAAGACGGCGAGTCGGTGAGCCGCGCCGATACCTTCACATCGTTGACACGATCACCCAGCAACTCCTTGATTTTATTTATCAGCGGCCCGGCTTCCTTCGCGGCATCCGCCTGCTTCTGCTTGTCGGCCTCGTCCAGCGGCAACTCGCCCTTGGACACGTTCCGCAGTGGCTTGCCTCCGTATTCGGTGAACTGGCCGAGAATCCACTCGTCCACCCGATCGAACATCAGCAACACCTCGATGTCTTTCGCCTTGAAGGCTTCGAGTTGCGGACTGCCCGCCGCGGCCTTGTAGCTGTCGGCGGTGACGAACCAGATCGCGTCCTGGCCGGGCTGCATGCGGCCAATGTAGTCATCCAGCGAAACATCCTGCTCGGCGCCCTCGCCTTTCGTCGATGCGAAGCGCAGCAATTTCGCGATGCGTTCGCGGTTCGACGGATCCTCGACGACGCCTTCCTTCAGCGTGTTGCCGAAGGCCTTGCAGAAGGTCTTGAACTTGTCGGGTTCCGAGGTTGCCAGCTTCTCGATCAGGTCCAGCACGCGCTTGACGCAGGATGCCTTGATCCGCTCGATCTGGCGGTTGTGTTGCAGGATTTCGCGGCTGACGTTGAGCGGCAGATCGTCGGCATCGACCACGCCGCGCACGAAACGCAGGTAGTTCGGCAACAGTTCCCCGGCCGCGTCCATGATGAAGACGCGCTTGATGTACAGCTTCACGCCTTTGCGCTCGTCGCGCGCCCCCATCAGCAGGTCGAACGGCGGCTGCGCCGGGATGTAAAGAAGCGTCGTGAAGCGCTGGCTTCCGCCCTCGACGCGGTTGTGGCTCCATGCCAGCGGATCGTTGAAGTCATGGCCCAGCGATTTGTAGAACGCCTTGTACTCGTCGTCGCTGATGTCGGCCTTCGACCTGGTCCACAATGCCGAGGCGTCATTGACGGTTTCCCATTCGTCGATGGGCTTGCCGTCCTTCTGCTTTTTCATCCGGATCGGAAAGGCGACGTGGTCGGAGTACTTGCGGACAAGATCGCGCAGCTTCCAGTTGTCGAGGAACTCGGATTCGTCGTCTTTCAAGTGCACGATCACGCTGGTGCCGCGCGCCGGGATCTCCTCCGCGGCGAGCGAATACTCGCCCTTGCCGTCGCTTTCCCAGCGCACGCCGTCGTTCGCCCCGGCGCCCGCGCGCCGCGTCAGCACCGTCACCTTGTCGGCTACCACGAAAGTGGAATAAAAGCCCACCCCGAACTGGCCGATCAGGCGCGCATCGGCCTGCTGCTCGCCGGACAACGACTCCAGGTAACGCCGGGTGCCGGAACTGGCGATCGAACCGAGATTGGCAACGATCTCCTCGCGGCTCATGCCGATGCCGTTGTCGCTCACCGTGATCGTCTTCGCATCCTTGTCGAATTCGACATCGATGTGCAGATCGCTGTCGTCGCCCAGCAGCTCGGGTTTGCCGATCGCTTCGAAACGCAGCTTGTCGCAGGCATCGGAGGCGTTGGAGACCAGCTCGCGCAGGAAGATTTCCTTGTGCGAATACAGTGAATGCGTGACCAGCCGCAGGACTTGCGCGACCTCGGCTTCGAACGGGCGGGTTTCGGTGGTTTCGTTCATGACAAGGCTTCCGTAACGTTGGACAACACTGCACACACGACGCGCCCGAAAACTGGCGGTCATTGCACCGGATTTCAAGGAGTCACGACCAGTTCGCCGCCGGTTCCGTCGCGGCGCTCCTTGAACCGGCCTGCAAAGATCGCTGTTGCGTAGGCCGGCTCAAGGCCATGGGCCGGAGCCGGCGGGGATATCCTCTCCACCGATGCGATCGCGACGCCCATCGCCGGTTCCGTCGCTGTGCTCCTTGAACCGGCCTGCAAAGATCGCTGTTGCGTAGGCCGACTCAAGCGATCGCGCGGCCCATCCGGATAATCCACCTGTACAGCACGATCACGGTGACGGCGAACACGATGCCGCCGATGATGATCGCCGGCGTCGTGAAACTGTCGCCAACCAGCGCAACCGGATGCTGGATGCCACTCAGGCCCACCACACCGGCAAAAATCACCGCCAGCAGGCTTTCACCCACGATCAGGCCGGATGCGAGCAGCACGCCCAACTGTTTGGTCCCGTCAGTGTTCGGGTGGCGCTCGGCGCGCCGGTCGAACCAGGCACCGACCAGTGCGCCCACCACCACCATCAACGTGGTCGAAGTCGGAAGGTAAATGCCGAGACCCACCGCCAGCGGCGGCAGGCGCGGACCCTTCTTCCACACCCCCAGCAATTCGTCGAGGACGATGATGGCCACGCCGATGCCGCAGCCGATGCCGATCATGTCCCACGGCACCGCACCGGTGATCACGCCTTTGGCCAATGCCGAAATCAGACCCGCCTGCGGCGCGGGCAATGCGGTCGCGGGATTCGCACCCGGCGCACCGAGGAATCCGTAGGTGTGTTGCAAAAGATCCAGCACCGGCGGGATCACCACCGCACCGGCCAGCACGCCGATCACCAGCGCCCACTGCTGCATCGACGGCGTGGCGTCCACCAGTTGGCCGGTCTTCAGGTCCTGCAGGTTGTTGTTGGCGATCGAGGCCACCGCGAACACGATCGCGGTGATGAACAGGGCAAACCCGACCAGCGCCTTGTCGGCACCCGGCGGCAGGAACGGCTTCACGCCGACCACCAGCAACAGCGCTGCGATCACCACCACCAGAATGCCGACACCCGACAACGGACTGTTGGACGATCCGATCAAGCCGGCCATGTAACCGCACACCGCCGACACCAGGAAGCTCAGCAGCACCACGAAGATCACCCCGCCGATCACCAGCGTCGCGATCGCGGCGCCAAGACCGTTGGTGATGCTGAAATGCCACAGCAGGAATGCAATCGGTATGAAGCAGATCAGCGAGATCAGCCCGACCATCCCGATCGGCATGTCGTGCTCGGTGCGCGGCAATGTGTCCAACGTTCCGGCCTTGCGTGCCCGCGACGCGCGAAAGGCGCCGGCAAGCCCGCCGACCAGCGGCTTCACAAGTTTCGCCAGGGTCCAGATCGCGGCCACACCGATGGCGCCGGCGCCGATGAAACGCACATAGTGACTCCAGCCGGCCTGTGCAACGGTGGCCGCCACGCCCGCGCTCCAATGCAGGTGGGTGAAGAACGGCACTGCCCAGGCCCAGCCGATCAGCGCGCCGACCAGCATCGCGACACCCACCCACAGTCCGACCAGATGTCCGATCGCGAACAGCGCGAACGACAAGCCGAAATCGAAACCGGTGGCACCGCCGCGATCGCCGCCGACACGAAAATAATCGGTCACGCTGCTGGCGAACACGCGCGTCTGCACGATCACGTAGAAGATCGCCGACACGATCGCGCCCCACAGCACGGCTTTCAATCCCGCACTGCTGCTCTGCGCGGCCGCTGCGGGATCGAGGGTCGCAAGCTCGCGCTCGCCACCCGCAGGCACGGATCCCACCTCGGCCATGCGGCCGATCTGCTCGGAGCCCGCACTGCCGACCTTCAGCACCTCGGCGCAGGCCACGCCTTCGGGATACGGCAAATCGGAATCGGTCACCAATGCGCGGCGCAGCGGAATCGTGTACATCACGCCGAGGATGCCGCCGGTCGCGCAGATGCCGGCCGAAATCCAGAACGGGAAACCGGTCCAGTAGCCGACGATGATGAGGCCCGGCAACACGAAGATGATCGAGGACAGGGTGCCTGCTGCCGAGGCCACCGTCTGCACGATGTTGTTTTCCTGGATCGTGGCATCGCGCATCGCCTTCAGGATCGCCATCGAGATCACCGCGGCGGGGATCGAGGTCGAGAACGTCAGCCCGGCCTTCAGCCCGAAGTAGACGTTCGCGGCGGTGAAGACGATCGTGATGACGATGCCGATGATGACGCCGCGCAGGGTCAATTCGCGACGCTTCGGCATTCCGGTGGCTGCATTCATGGTTGGCGTTCCCCGTGGCCGGCTCCCGCCGCATACTAGCTGATTCGGCTTTTCCCCTCTCCCGCCTGGAGAGGGTGGCCCGAAGGGCCGGGTGAGGGTCCGATGAATCGTTGCGCGTCCATTGTTTCCGTACCCTCACCCCAACCCCTCTCCCGAGGGGAGAGGGGCTCAACCTACCGCGGGCGTTTTGCACCCTCGCCCACCGGCGAACTGCATTTCGGTTCGCTGGTCGCGGCATTGGCGAGCTGGTTGCGCGCGCAGCAACAAGGCGGCGCGTGGTTGTTGCGCGTCGAGGACATCGATCCGCCGCGCGAAGTGCCGGGTTCCTCCGAATCCATCCTCGCGGCACTCGATCAACTGGGACTCCGTGCCGACGCTCCGCCGCTGTATCAATCGCGGCGCAGCGACGTTTATGCGAGCGCCCTCGAGCGATTGCGGGACCACGGACATGCATTTCCATGCTGGTGCAGCCGCGCCGACCTCGAGATCGCCGGCGTCGCGCACCGCGACGGCCGCTGCATCAGCCCGCCGCAGGATGATCGCCCTCCTGCATGGCGACTGCATGCACCCGACCTCGATGTCGCCTTCGAAGATGGTTTGCAGGGCCCGCAGCGCCAGAACGTGCGCGATGGGGTCGGCGATTTCGTGTTGAAGCGCGCCGACGGCTTGTGGAGTTATCAACTTGCCTGCGTGGTCGACGATGCGTTCCAGCAGATCACGGAAGTCGTGCGCGGCGGCGACCTGCTGGATTCGACGCCGCGCCAGATCCTGCTGCAGTGTCTGCTGGACCTGCCGACGCCCGCCTACCTGCACCTGCCGCTGGCGGTGGATGCCGGGGGCGGCAAGCTTTCCAAATCCAGCGACGCACCGCCGGTGGATGCGCACGATCCACGCCCGGCGCTGGCGCGTGCCTTGCGTTTTCTGGGCCAGCCGGTGCCTGAAACGCGCGACATCATCGAGATGCTGCATCTCGCCGCGAAACGTTTCGAGCTTGCACCGTTGCGCGGCGTGGCTCGACGGCAGGCCTGAAACCATTCGCGCTGAGCGTAGCGAGCACAGCGAGCGAAGTCGAAGCGCCGCTCATCCTTCGACTTCGCGCCTACGGCGCTACGCTCAGGACGAACGGATATTCAATCGGTCCATCCTTCGTGCGCGACGCGAGCCGTCGAGCGTGGCAGATTGCGCCAGGGCTCCCGAAGTCTCGCCCGTTCCACCGCCAAGGCGTAGGATGGGCCGTACCACCATCCCGGAAAGGAGCCGTCATGAGCGCACGCGTGGCACTGGTTACGGGGGGTACCGGCGGCATCGGTACCGCGATCGTCCATCGGTTGGCGGGCATGGGGCACAAGGTCGCGACCAACTATCGCAACGAGGAAAAAACCAGGGCATGGCGCGACAAGCTGGCCGGCGAAGGCATCGACGTCTTCACGGTCAAGGGCGATGTCTCCGATCCGCAATCGTGCGAACAAATGACGAAGGCAATCGAGGACAAACTCGGCCCCATCGACATCCTGGTCAACAACGCGGGCATCACCCGCGACACCACCTTCCACAAGATGAACTATCAGCAGTGGATCGAGGTGGTGAACACCAACTTGAATGCCTGCTTCAACGTGACGCGGCAGGTGATCGAGGGCATGCGCGCGCGCAAGTGGGGGCGGATCGTGCAGATCAGTTCGATCAACGGCCAGAAGGGCCAGTACGGGCAGGCCAACTACGCCGCGTCGAAAGCCGGCATGCACGGATTCACGATCTCGCTGGCGCAGGAAAACGCCAAATTCGGCATCACCGTCAACACCGTCTCACCCGGCTACATCGGCACCGACATGGTGATGGCCGTCCCGGAAGAAGTACGCGCCAAGATCGTCGCGCAGATTCCGTTGGGGCGGTTGGGCTCCCCGGACGAAATTGCCTACGCCGTCGCGTTCTTTCTCGACGACAAGGCCGCGTGGATCACCGGCGCCAACCTTGCGATCAATGGCGGGCATTACATGGGGTGGTGACGCGCCCGTCACCCTGGCACGAGCCGGGATGAAGGTTTTCCTCTCCCTTCGGGAGAGGCGGCCGCGGGCCGAGCGCGTAGCGCTCGCGCAGCGCAGGGTGGGGGTCGCCTGCGCGGCCATGCGATAATCCGCGATCGTCTTGCGACGCGATGTCTGAGCAATGCCCCGCGAAATCCTGGTCACCAGCGCCCTGCCCTATGCGAATGGCCGCATCCACCTGGGCCACATCGTCGAACACATCCAGAGCGACATCTGGGTGCGCGCGATGCGCATGGCCAGGCATGCGGTGCATTACGTCTGCGCCGACGACGCACACGGCACTTCGATCATGCTGCGTGCGGAGAAGGAAGGCATCACGCCCGAAACCTTGATCGACCAGGTTTGGCGCGAGCACACCAGGGATCTCGCCGACTTCGGGGTCGCCTACGACCATTACTCCAGCACCCATACGGAAACAAATCGTGAGCTGACCTATCGCATCTGGGGTGCGCTGGAGAAGAACGGGCATGTCGAATCGAAGGCGGTCAAGCAACTGTTCGATCCCGAGCGGCAGATGTTCCTGCCGGACCGTTTCATCAAGGGCGAATGCCCGGTCTGTCACTCGAAGGACCAGTACGGTGATGCCTGTGAGGTGTGCGGCAGCACCTACAACCCGACAGATCTGATCAATCCGTATTCAGTTGTATCCGGCGCGAAGCCGGTCGAGAAGGAGTCGCTGCATTTCTTCGTGAAACTGGCCGATTTCGAAGCGCTGCTGAAATCGTGGCTGGAAGAACGCCGCGCTGCAGGCCGCCTGCAGTCGGAAGTGGTCAACAAATTGAAGGAATGGTTCGCCGATGGCCTGCGAAGTTGGGACGTGTCGCGCGACGCGCCCTACTTCGGCTTCGAGATTCCCGATCAACCGGAAAAGTATTTCTACGTGTGGGTGGACGCGCCGATCGGCTATCTCGCCGCCTTCAGGGAGCTGTGCGAAAGCGGCAACAAGCCGGACCTCACCGCCGCCGATTTCGAACGCTTCCTCGAACCGGGCACCGACACCGAAATGGTGCATTTCATCGGCAAGGACATCATCTATTTCCACACCCTGTTCTGGCCGGCGATGCTGCATGGTGCGGGCCTGCGCATGCCGACGGCGGTGAATGTGCACGGTTTCCTGACCGTGGACGGCGCCAAGATGTCGAAGTCGCGCGGCACATTCGTCAATGCGCGCACCTATCTCGATCATCTCGACGCGGATTACCTGCGCTATTACCTCGCCTCGATGCTGGGCCCGACCCTGACCGACATCGATCTCGACTTGAAAGCGTTCGAGGAACGCGTCAATTCGCACCTCGTGGGCAAATGGATCAACATCGCCAGCCGCTGCGCGAGCTTCGTGCACAAGTGCTTCGACGGCAAGCTGGCTGATGCGTTGCCGCAAGCCGCACAGATTCGTTACGACACGGCCGCGGCAAAACTGGAAGCTTGCGCCGCGCTGTACGAATCGCGCGACTGTGCGGCGGCGATGCGCGCGATCATGGAAGTTGCCGATGAGGCCAACGCCTACATCGCCGATCACGCACCATGGGTGATGGCCAAGGACGCGACGAAGCGTGACGAGTTGCACGTCATGCTGACTCTGGCGCTCAATTACTTCCGGCTGCTGACGATCTGGCTGGCACCAGCGGTGCCTGCCATCGCCGCACGCGCGTTTGCATTTCTCGGCGATGCACCGTCGCGCTTCGACGCTGCACGCACGCCTTTGCTCGGCCACACCATTCAGCCATTCAAGGCACTGGCCACGCGCATCGATCCGAAACAGGTCACAGCCATGATCGAAACCTCGAAGGAATCGTTGCAACCTGCCGCCACGCAAGTCCTCCCTTCGCACCAGCCCTCTCCCGACGGGAAGGGCAACAACATCGAACATCGCCCCATGAACGACAAGACTGAAACAGCGCGCCCCCACGACCCGTCCCCCGCCCCTGCTCTTGTCTCCATCGACGACTTCGCCAGGCTCGACCTGCGTGTCGCCAAGGTACTCGTGTGCGAATTCGTGGACGGTTCGGACAAGCTGCTGCGCTTCGAACTGGATGCCGGCGAACTGGGCAAGCGGCAAATCTTCTCGGGCATCAAGGCCGCCTACCCCGAACCCGACAAGCTGGTTGGACGCAACGTGGTGTTCATCGCCAACCTCGCACCACGCAAGATGCGTTTCGGCATCAGCGAAGGCATGATCCTTTCGGCGGGCACCGGCGGCGCCGACCTGCACCTGATCGGCGCCGGCCCCGGCGCCAGTGCCGGCATGCCGGTGAAGTAATCAGGATTGACGGGTCCGGCGCTCAACGTTCCTGGTCGGTCGGCCGCATCAGGATCTCGTTGACGTTGACATGTGGCGGCTGAGTCACGCAATAGACCACCGCATTGGCAACGTCTTCGCTCTGCAATTGCCGCATCGAATCGGCCCACGCATTGATCGCGTTCCGGGTCTCGGCGTGGCCGATATGGTCGCGCAGCTCGGTTGCTGCGACGCCGGGTTCGATCACGCTGACGCGGATGCGATCCTTGTAAACCTCCTTGCGCAGTGATTCCGAGAACGCCACCACGCCGAACTTGGTCGCGGAATAGCCGCCTGCGTTCACGCTGGCCTGGCGCCCGGCGGTGGAGGCGATGTTGACGACGTGGCCGTCGCGGCGCGCGCGCATGCCGGGTAGTGCGGCTTGCGTCGCCGCGATCAGGGCCATCACATTGAGGTCGAACATGTGCCGCCAGCGGTCGAGATCCGCGCTGTCGATGGGCTCCAGGTACATCACCCCGGCGTTGTTGACCAGGATGTCCAGCTTGCCGAAATGCGTTTCCGTTTCCTGCACCACGCGCTGCGGCTCGCCACTCGCGGCAAGGTCCGCCGCGATCACCTTGACCTCACCATGCACGTTGCGGATGCGACCCGCCAACGCCTGCAGGCGATCGCCGCGGCGCGCCGTGATCGCCACCCGGGCACCCTCCGCCGCCAATGCCAGCGCGCAGGCCGCACCGAACCCCGAAGATGCATCGGTGACCAGTGCCACACGCCCTTCGAGCCTGGGTTGCATGATCGTTCCTCGCTTGAACCCGCGACGATAGTGCTACAGTCGTGAACACGGCGTCGTCCTCCCGCCCGGGGAATCCAACATGCAGAAAGTGTCCGTGCCGCCAGCAATCGCGCTTGTCTTGATGCTTGTTTCCACCCTTGCGCAACCCACCCCCGGTGCCGTGGCCGCAACCAGGCCCGCGCCGACCATGCAGCAAATCCTGAAGGCATCGAAACCTTCGGACTGGCGCCGGCTGAACCCGAACGACACGTTGTACATGGACTTGCCGCAAGGGCGCGTGGTGATCGAACTGGACGCCGCCTACGCGCCGCTGCACGCGCGGAACATCCGCACCCTGACGCACGATCACTACTGGGATGGCCTCGCGATCCTGCGCGTACAGGATGATTACGTCACGCAATGGGGCGATCCGGCAGCCGAAGCCGAGCACCCGAAGCACCCGCCGCGTTCCACCGGCGCGGTCAAGCCAACCGTCGCACCGGAATTCGAGCGCGACATCGCGCCCAACCTGCCCTTCACCAAACTGCCCGATGGTGACGTGTACGCGCCCGAGGTCGGTTTCAGCGACGGTTTCCCGGTTGCGCGCGATCCGAAAACCGGCAAGACCTGGCTGGTGCATTGTTATGGAATGGTCGGCGCCGCTCGCGGCAACACGACCGATTCAGGCCCCGGCGCCGAACTGTACGCCGTGATCGGACAGGCGCCCCGCCACCTCGATCGCAACATCGCGTTGATCGGCCGCGTGGTGCAAGGCATGCAATACCTTGCAGACCTGCCGCGCGGCAAGGGCCCGCTGGGCTTTTACACGAACCCCGCGCACCAGACGAAGATCCTGCGTGCACGCCTGGCGTCCGAATTTCCGCCCTCGCAACGCATGCACCTTGAAGAGCTGCGCACCGACACGCCTACCTTCACCGCGCTGGTGGAATCTCGCCGCAACCGCTCCGACGCATGGTTCCACTACAAGGCCGGCAAGATCAGCGTGTGCAACGTGCCGTTGCCGGTGCGCGAAGCGCCATCATTCGCGGCCGATCATCACTGAATACGCGAAGCTTGGGGCAAGCGACTGGCTGGTTCCAACCCGAAGGAGTCATTAGCGACTGTCTGCTTTTGGGACCGTTGATCAGCGGCAAGCCTCGACGTCGGCGATAGAACTGCGCCGGATGGGCCGCGAAAGACCCGTAGGTGCCCACACGCTGCCGCCACCGGCTTGCGCCACGCCTGCGGCGGTACACTCAGCCTGCGGGTCCACGGTTCCCAACCCAAGGGCGGTCGCTTGAAGACAGGGGCATTTTTTGGCGAGCTCAAGCGCCGCAACGTGCTGCGCGCGGGCGCGTTCTATGCCGCCGCGATATGGGCGCTGGCGCAAGGCATCGCGTTCGCAACCGCCTATCAGTGGCGCGGGTCGCTGTTGACCAGCAGCGGCGATCTTGCCGGTGGCCTCGCCTCCCTGGAACGTGCATCGGCGCTCGACCCGCGTTCGCTGGTCGTGGGCGAAAACCATGCCTTCGCATTGCGAAGCCTCGGCCGCGATGCCGAGGCGAAGGCTCTTTGCATGCGCATCCTGGTGTTCGCACCGGAATATGTCGGGTGCATGGATGACATTGCCATGGCCGATCTGCAACTTCGCGATTACGCGGGCGCGCGATCCATGCTGGAACGCCTTGCCGCGACGCTGAACCCGAGCGCGGCTGTGATGGGGCGCGAATTGACCGAT
>DASUJD010000029.1:0-16212 GCA_036279455.1 Rhodanobacteraceae bacterium
CGAAACGCGCCGCGCCACCGAAGCCGCGGGTTCGGAAATCGTCACCTTCGCGGTGCGGCGCATGAATCTCGGTCAGAAGCCCGATGAACCGAACCTGCTGGACGCGCTTTCGCCCGATCGCTACACCTTGCTGCCCAATACCGCCGGCTGCCACAGTGCCGACGAAGCCCTGCGCACCTGCCGGCTTGCGCGCGAATTGCTCGACGGCCATTCGCTGGTGAAGCTCGAGGTGATCGGCGACCAGAAAACGCTGTTCCCGGACGTGGTGACCACGCTGGAAGCCGCCGAAGCATTGATCAGGGACGGTTTCGACGTGATGGTTTACACCACCGACGATCCCCTGCTTGCCAAACGCTTCGAGGAACTCGGTTGCGTCGCGGTGATGCCGCTGGCCGCGCCGATCGGCTCCGGGCTCGGCATCCAGAACCGCTACACCATCATGGAGATCGTCGAGAACGCGAAGATTCCCGTGATCGTCGATGCCGGCGTCGGCACAGCCTCCGACGCCGCACTGGCGATGGAACTCGGCTGTGATGGCGTGCTGATGAATACCGCGATCGCGCATGCGAAAGACCCGGTGCTGATGGCGCACGCGATGAAATGCGCCATCGAAGCCGGGCGCGCGGCGTTTCGCGCGGGACGCATTCCGCGCAAACGCTACGCTTCGGCGTCCAGCCCGGTCGAGGGAATGATCGCTTGAGTGCAGGTTCGCACGGCGCCGATCGTCCAGAACACCCGCGCACCATCCGCAGCTTCGTATTGCGCGAAGGCCGGATCACCCCCGCACAGCAACGCGCGTTCGAACAGCACTGGGCACGTTTCGGCGTCGACTACGTCTCCCCCAAAAGCCGGGGCACGCCGCGCGATCTCGATGCGCTGTTCGGGCGCGCCGCTCCACGCGTGCTGGAAATCGGCTTCGGCAACGGCGAGGCGTTGGCGTGGGCCAGCGAACACGATCCCGCGCGTGATTATCTCGGCGTCGAGGTGCACCGGCCGGGTGTGGGGCGGCTGATGAATGCGCTGGCCGCCTGCGACACCCGCAACGTGCGCATCTGGAACCACGACGCCGTCGAGGTATTGCGAAGCGAAATTCCCGCGGCGGCGCTCGACGAGGTGCGCATCTGGTTTCCCGACCCCTGGCCGAAGAAGCGTCATCACAAGCGGCGGCTGATCCAACCGGCCTTCGTCGAATTGCTGGCCGATCGCACCAAAACGGGCGGTCTGTTGCATCTCGCGACCGACTGGTCCGGGTATGCTTTGCACATGCGGGAGGTGCTGGCCGCACAACCGGGCTGGCGATTGCGCGAAGGGGCAAGCGGTGAATCGAAGCGACCCGGGTGGCGGATCGAAACGCGTTTCGAGCGGCGCGGCATCGGTCTCGGCCACCCGGTTACGGATCTGTTGTACGACCGCGTGTCACCATTGCCCGCCCACACCCTGACCTGACCGGACGCTGGCCCGATGGAGCTGACCCTCACCCCCGACATGATGCTGGTGCTCGGGCTGGTCGGCTTCACCGTGATCATGCTGATCCTGGAGTGGGTGCGCGCCGACATCGTCGCACTGCTGGTGGTCGTGGTGATCGGCATCACCGGCCTGATGCCCGTTACCCAATTGTTCGACGGCTTCGCCTCGAACGCGGTGCTTTCGCTGATCGGCGTGATGATCATGGGCGCGGGCCTGGATCGCACCGGCGTATTGAATCGCGCGGCATCCTTCATTCTCAGGCTCTCGGGCGGGGTCGAGAATCGCGTATCGCTGCTGCTCAACTCCACCGTCGGCAGTCTTTCGTCGATCATCCAGAGCCAGGCACTGGCCGCGTTGTTCCTGCCCGTCGCCAGCCGCATTTCCGCGCGTACCGGCGTGCCGCTGAAGCGTCTGCTGTTGCCGATGGCGTTCTGCATCCTCGCCGGCACCAGCATGACGCTGATTTCCAATTCGCCACTGATCCTGCTGAACGACCTGATCGCCAGTGCCGACCGCAACCTGCCGCCGGGCGCGCAAACCATCGAACCGTTCTCGCTGTTCTCGATCACTCCGATCGGCATTCCGCTGCTGCTGGTCGGCATCGGTTATTTCGCCTTCCTCGCCCGCCGCCTGATGCCGGACGACGCCGAAGGCAAACCCAAGGTCACCCCCGGACGCACCGAAAGCTACTTCGCCGACACCTACGGCATCGAGGGCGAAGTGATCGAACTCACCGTCACGGCCGACAGCCCGCTGGTCGGCATGAGCATCGGCGAAGCCGAAACCCTGGAACACGCACCGCTGATCCTCGCGGTCAAGAACGGCAACGAATCCCGTCTCGCACCGCCATCGGACCAGCTGATCTGGGTCGGCACCGTGCTGGGCGTGCTGGGCCCGCGCCCGGCCGTGAACGAATTCGCGCAGGCGATGCAGTGCCGGACCGGCAATCGCATCCAGGCATTGTCGGACATGTTCAATCCGACCCGTGCCGGCATTTCCGAAGTGGTGATTCCGCCGCTTTCGAAATTCATCAAGCAGCAGGTGGGCGAACTGCGGCTGCGCAAGCGCTACGGCATTTCGGTGCTGGCCGTGAACCACGGCGACCAGGTGACCCGCGGCGAGGACGTGCGCAAGGTCAGCTTGCGCGCCGGCGATTCGCTGGTGCTGCATAGCTACTGGCGCGATCTCGCGCTGGCCGCCGAGAGTCGCGACCTGGTCCCGGTGACCGACGTCCCGCTCGGTGAAGAGCAACGCCCCGGCAAGGTCCGCTACGCGCTGGTGTTCTTTGCGCTGGCGATGGCGCTGGGACTGTTCACCGACTTGCGGCTCTCGGTGGCGATGATGACCGGCGCGATCGGCATGCTGCTGGCCGGCGTGCTCAACATGGACGAGGCCTACGGCGCGATCAACTGGAAGACCGTCTTCGTGATGGCCTGCCTGATCCCGCTCGGCATCTCGATGGATTCCACCGGCACCGCCGCGTGGATGGCGCAGGAAATCATGCGCTACCTCGGCGGCATGCCGCAATGGATGATCCAGGCGTTCGTCGCGATCCTGGCGCTTATCTTCTCGCAGATCATTTCGCACGTCGGCACGGCGGTGATGATGGTGCCGATGGCCATCAACATCGCGCTGGCTTCGGGCGGCAACCCGAGTGTGTACGCGTTGATCGTCGCCTTGTCGGTGTCCAATACCTTCCTGATCCCGGGCGCCAGCCCGACGCTTCTGATCGTCGCCGGTCCCGGCGGTTACAGGCCGCGCGACTTCGTGCGGGTGGGCCTGCCGCTGACGCTGCTGATGCTGGTCGTGATGCTGCTGATGGTGAACCTGGTATTCGGGCGCTGATCTTTGCGACCGTCTGCGGATCCTGGCCGGCTGGCGATGCATCACGGACACAATCGACCCGGCAAGGCGCCTTCGTTGATTCGAGCCGGTCGGGAGTAGAGTCACCGGGTGGCCGGCGGGTCATTGCACTTGTCGCGATGTCTCGGGGAGGGGACTTATGTGGGGCTATTACGTTGCCTTGGCGTTGCGAAGCAGCGTACGCAGCAAAGCCTTGACGGCACTGGTGATCGTGCTGCTGGCTGTCGGCGTGTCGGCCTGCATGGTGTCCTACGCCGTGTTCCGTGCGACCACGAGCGACCCGCTCCCCGCCAAATCTTCCCGGCTTTTCGTGCCGCAGATCGACAATTTTGGTCCGTCCATGACCTACCGGGGCGAACCACCTGAAATGCTGAGCTACACCGATGCGATCGCGCTGTGGAAGGCACACAAGGCAAGCCGCCAAACGCTGCTCTATCCCACAAAATGGCAAGTGGAGTCAGACAACCGGTCGGTTCCGGCCATGTCGATGGCTGGCGATGTGGTAACCGCCGATTTTTTCTCCATGTTCGATGTGCCTTTTCGCTTCGGTAGCGGGTGGACCGCGAATGACGATGCACAGCACGCCACCGTGGCTGTCATCAGTAGCCGCTTGAACGAAAAGCTCTTTGGCGGGCGAAACAGCGTCGGGCACGAGATCCGGCTGGATGGGAAGATCTTCCGTATCGCCGGCGTCCTGGACGACTGGAACCCGAAGCCCCGCTTCTTTGACGTCGCCAACCTTGGGCCTCTGAGTGCGTTCGATGATGAGGGTGATATCTATATCCCGTTCACCCGTGCGGTCGATATGAAGAAGGCCGCGAAATACGATCTTTGCCCTTCATATTCGACGGACCTGGGTATCTCCAACTGGGATAAATACCTCCACAGCGAATGTGACTGGATCGCTGCCTGGGTGGAGCTTGCGATGCCCACCGACGTGAAGCGGTACCGCGAATACTTGTACAACTATGCCGCGGAACAGCAACGCATTGGCCGCTTTTCATGGGTGCCCAATGTACGCCTGCGCAATCTGATGGACTGGCTGGCCCACGAGCACGTTACGCCCAGGGCCTCCAGCTTGTCCATGCTGGTCTCTGCCAGTTTTCTGCTGATCGTATTGGTCAACGTCGTCGGGCTCATGCTGGCCCGGTTCATGCGGCGTGCACCCGAAATCGGCATTCGCCGCGCATTGGGTGCGTCGCGAGCAGCCATCTACCGGCAGTTCCTGACCGAGGCGGCAGCCGTTGGCATCGCCGGCGGCGTACTCGGCGTTGTGCTGACGCTGCTGGGACTGTGGGGCATCGGGGCATTGTTCGAGCCAACCATTGCACGTCTCGTGCACCCGGATGCCTCGCTGATGGCACTGACCGTGTTGGTCGCGATGGCTGCCACGGTGGTTTCCGCCCTGTACCCGACCTGGCGGGCGGCGCAAACCCAGCCCGCCTGGCAAATCAAGATCAACGGTTGAGGTCCCCGTCATGGCATTCACCAGGGCATTCATGCAGCTGCGCCCCATCGTTGCCGCACTGCGTCGGCACAAGGTGGCCACCCTGCTCATCGTCCTGCAGGTGGCACTGACGCTGGCGGTGGCCTCCAACGCGCTCTTCATCGTGGCCACGCGCATCGTCCATCTGTCCCGTCCCACCGGAACCGACGAAGCCCATCTGTTCGTGATCCGCAACGGGTGGCAGAGTGGTCAGAATGCCGCCCAGATCGATGCCAACATTCGCACCGACCTCGACACCCTGCGCCATGTATCGGGCGTGCGAGACGCGTTTTCCAGCGAGGCCTTTCCACTGGAAGGTGGCGGCGGGATACTGGTAGGACTGAAACTCAAACCTGGCCAAACGAGACGCCCAAAATTAGCACTTGTCTATCTTGCCGACGACCGTGCGATCGACGCACTTGGCATTTCGCTGGTTGCAGGACGCAACTTTCGCCCTGAAGAAATCGCCGCCATCGGCCCCTACGACAAGATGGCTCCTCCGGTCATCATCATCACACGCAGCCTTGCCAAAAAGCTGTTTCCCGATGGTTCGGCCCTCGGCAGAACGGTTTACCTCCCGGACGGGCCTTCCACCATCATCGGTATCCTCGCCAGTCTTCAAGGGCCCTACGCAGGTAGCACGCGACGATCGATTGACGAGGATAACGTGCTGGTCCCTGCGCGTTATGTCGACCCCAGTGGCGGTGTCGTGTATCTCGTGCGTACCGACTCCACCGACATGAAACCGGTGATCAGTGCAGCGCTGAAAGCGCTGTCAAAGCGTGGCGACGTACGTCTCATCGACCCGAAAGAAGACGTTGTTACCTTGCCCCAGGCGCGTGAACGCGGTTATGCAACCGATCGCAGCGTGGCATTGCTGATGGCCATCCTCTGCGGATTACTGCTGTTGGCGACCGCAGGCGGCATCGTGGGACTGAGCAGTTTCTGGGTTGGCCAGCGCCGCAAGCAGATCGGCATCCGCCGTTCGCTGGGCGCGACAACGGGCGACATCCTGCGCTACTTCCATAGCGAGAATTTCCTGATCGTCGGCGGCGGCATCGTGCTCGGGATCCTGCTTGCGGTCCTGGCAAATCTCGGCCTGATGAAGGTCTATGAATTGCCACACATGCCGCTTTACGTGCCACTGCTCGGTGCACTGCTGTTGTGGCTGCTTGGTCAGCTGGCCGTATGGGGGCCGGCACGCAATGCCGCGAAGGTGCCGCCGGTGGTCGCGATTCGCGCAGAGTGAGCCGGTTGCCCACCAGTGTGACTGATCGTGATGTCAGAAACCGCCGCGCGTACCCACCACGCCGCTGAATATCGCGGCCAGTGCAAGCGTAAGCAGCACGGCGTGCACCACGAGGAATTTGCGTGGGTGCTGGATCAGTCCGGTCCTGGCCGGCAGGCGCAGCGGTTCGGCCACGAACAGCATCACCACGAACAAGGCCCACACCAGCAGCATCAGGTCGATCCACCAGCCGTACGCGAATTGCAGTCGCGCGAACCCGCCGGAAAGCCCCAGCATCCAGAAACCGGTGACCCCGACCAGCACAACCGCGATGCGCGCCTGGTTGGCAAAGCCGCCTTCGAATTGCCGGATGCGCTGGATCCGTTCGGGTGCGGGCAATCGATTGAAGATCGGCAGCAGCGATGTCGTGACGGTGAAGACGCCCCCGATCCACCACACCACGCTCAACACGTGGATCGCCAACAGGATGTTGAATGCTGCCATGTGCCGCGACCCCTTCCGACCGGCCTGCAGGACACAGTGTAGGTATCCCGGGATCGATGCCATTGACGCATGTCAACGCGGGTGTTTTGCGATCGCCAAGCCGCCGCATCAAGGGGGTGTCCGCGACGTTCCGGCAAGCTGCGCAATCAAGACCGGCACGGCCGTCCATCGCCCGATTTCCCGAACAATCGCGTCGGCCGGCGAGGTCGGAGTGTTAAGATGAAAGGTCCGAATCGAGTTGCCTGCGCGCCCCGACAACCATGTCCTGCCTGCCCGAAGAACTCAAACAAGCCGCGCTGGAATACCACCGGCATGCGCCTGCCGGCAAGATCCGCATCACCCCGACCAAGTCACTGCTGACCGCACGCGATCTCGCGCTGGCCTACTCGCCCGGCGTCGCCGCGGCCTGCGAGGAAATCGTGCGCGATCCGGTCGAAGCGGACGCGTTGACCGCGCGTGGCAACCTGGTCGGCGTGATCACCAACGGCACCGCGGTCCTGGGCCTCGGCAGCATCGGGCCGCTCGCCGGCAAGCCGGTGATGGAAGGCAAGGGCGTGCTGTTTCGCAAATTCGCCGGCATCGACGTGTTCGACATCGAGATCGACGAACGCGATCCGGACAAGCTGGTCGAGATCATCGCCTCGCTGGAACCGACCTTCGGCGGCATCAATCTCGAGGACATCAAGGCGCCGGAATGTTTTTACATCGAACGCAAGTTGCGCGAGCGCATGCACATCCCGGTGTTCCACGACGATCAGCACGGCACCGCGATCATCGTGGGCGCAGCATTGACCAACGCGCTGATCGTGGTCGGCAAGAAGATCGGCGAGGTGAAAGTTGCGGCGTCGGGCGCGGGCGCGGCCGGCATTGCCTGTCTCGACATGCTGGTGCGGCTCGGCGTGAAACCGCGGAACATCCTGGTCAGCGACAGGGACGGCGTGCTGTACCAGGGCAGGCCGGGCCTCGATCCAAGCCTCGAACGTTACGCGCGCAAAACCAGTGCGCGCACACTGGCCGACATCGTGAAGGGCGCCGACGTGTTCCTGGGCGTGTCGGCGGGCGGCGTGCTGAAGCGCGAAATGGTTGCGACCATGAGCGGCCGGCCGGTGATACTCGCGCTGGCCAATCCGACGCCGGAAATCACGCCCGAGGAAGCGCGTGCCGCGAAGCCCGATGCCGTGATCGCGACCGGCCGCTCGGACTATCCGAACCAGGTCAACAACGCGTTGTGCTTTCCTTACATTTTCCGCGGCGCACTGGATGTCGGCGCCACCGGCATCAACGAGGCGATGACGGTCGCGTGCGTGCACGCGATCGCCGAACTCGCGCGCCGCGAAGCCTCCGACGTGGCGCAACGCGCCTACGGCGGACGGGTGCCGCATTTTGGCGCGGACTACCTGATTCCGCGCCCATTCGATCCGCGCCTGCTGGTGCAGGTGGCGCCGGCGGTCGCCAGGGCCGCGATGGAATCCGGCGTCGCCACGCGTCCGCTCGCCGATCTTCACGCCTACACCGAAACGCTCAACCAGTTCGTGTTCCGCACCGGCCTGGCCATGAAGCCGGTGTTCGAGCGCGCGCGCGCCCGCCCCATGCGGGTCGCATACGCCGAAGGCGAAGAGGAAGTGGTGTTGCGCGCGGTGCAAACGCTGGTGGACGAAGGTCTGGTCAAGCCGATCCTGATCGGACGGCCCGACGTGATCCGGCGCCGCGTCGAGCGAATCGGGCTGCGTCTCGAAGAAGGCCGCGATTTCGAATTGTGCAACATCCATTCGGACCCCCGCTTCGACGCCTACTGGCAGCATTACTACGATTTGATGCAGCGCCGCGGGGTCACGCCGGCGTCGGCGAAATCGGTGGTGCGCTCGCGGCCGTCGGTGATCGCGGCATTGATGGTGGCGCGCGGCGACGCCGACGCGCTGATCTGCGGCGTGGTCGGGCGCTACCAGCGCAAGGCCACCTATATCCGCGACATCATCGGGCTCGATCGCGGGGTCGAAACGCTCGCGTCGATGTCGGCGGTCGCCAACGACAAGGGCCTCACGTTTTTCCTCGACACCCACATGCAGCACGATCCCGATCCGGAACAGATCGCCGAGGCCACGCTGCAGGGCACGCTGCGGTTGCAACTGCTGGGCGTGGAACCGCATGTGGCGCTGATCGCCGGCTCCAACTTCGGCAGCCGGGCGACCGCGACCGCGTTGAAAATGCAACAGGTGCTGCGCATCCTGCGCGAACGCGCACCCGATCTCGAGGTCGAAGGTGAAATGCAGGCCGACGTTGCGCTCGATCCCGAGCTGCGCGCGCGGGTATTCCCGAATTCCCGCCTCAGCGGACGCGCCAATGTGTTCGTGTTTCCCAACCTCGCCGCCGCGAACGCCGCCTTCAACATCACCCGCTCGATGTCCGACGGCGTGGTGATTGGTCCGATCCTGATGGGCGTGGCCAAACCCGCGCACGTGCTGACCCCGCAGGCAACCGTGCGACGCGTGGTGAACATGAGTGCAATCGCCTGTGTCGAGGCGCAGATCCGTTCCGGGCGTACACTCAAAAAGGAACACGCGCACGCGCCGCGCGGGTTGGCAAAACGCAACGCGCCTGCGAAAGCGCGCCCCGCTGCCGGCGGCAAGCAGGCCGGAACACCGAAGACAGTCAAGAAAAATGCGCGGGCGCACGCGCACAGGAGCAAACGATGAACGCACTGGCACAGGAATTTCTGGATCAGGACCCCGATCCTCGCGAAACCCGCGAATGGATCGAGTCCATCGAGGCCGTGATCGGCGCGGAAGGCACCGAACGCGCGCACCAGCTGCTGGAAAAGCTGGTCAATGAAACCCGGCGTGCCGGTGGTCACCTGCCGTTTTCGCCCACCACCGAATACATCAACAGCATCCCGCCGCAGCTCGAAGCCAAATCGCCCGGCGACGCCGCGATGGAATGGCGCATCCGCTCGATCATCCGCTGGAACGCGATGGCGATGGTGGTGCGCTGCAACCGCAGGCCCGGCAGCCTAGGCGGCCACATCGCGAGTTTCGGTTCATCGGCCACGCTGTACGACGTCGGCTTCAATCACTTCTGGCGTGCGCCCTCGGAAAACCATCCGGGCGACCTGATCGGCTACCAGGGCCACTCCAGCCCGGGCCTGTATGCGCGTTCGTTCCTGGAAGGCCGGTTCTCCACCGAGCAGCTCGACAACCTGCGCCGGGAAGCCAGCAACCCGCCGGGCACGGCGCTGTCGTCGTATCCGCACGCGTGGCTGATGCCGGACTACTGGCAGATGCCGACGGTGTCGATGGGCCTCGGACCGATCCAGGCGATCTACCAGGCACAGTTCATGAAGTACCTCGAAGCACGCAAGTTCATGCCGGTGACCGACCGCAAGGTCTGGTGTTTCCTCGGCGACGGCGAATGCGACGAGCCCGAATCGCTGGGCGCAGTGTCGCTGGCCGGTCGTGAAAACCTCGACAACCTGATCTTCGTGGTCAACTGCAACCTGCAGCGTCTCGATGGTCCGGTGCGCGGCAATGGCAAGATCATCCAGGAGCTCGAAGGCGTGTTCCGCGGCGCCGGCTGGAACGTGATCAAGCTGATCTGGGGTTCGTACTGGGATCCGCTGCTGGCGCGCGACAAGGATGGCGCGCTGCGCAAGCTGATGATGGAAACCGTGGATGGCGAATACCAGGCCTGCAAGGCCTTCGGCGGCGCGTACACGCGCGAGCACTTCTTCGGCAAGTATCCCGAAACCGCGGCGATGGTGGCCAACCTGTCCGACGACGACATCTGGCGGTTGAATCGCGGCGGCCATGACCCGCACAAGGTCTACGCCGCCTATCACGCGGCGGTGGACACCAGGGGCATGCCGACCGTGATCCTGGCGCAGACGGTCAAGGGCTATGGCATGGGTGCGGCCGGCGAATCGATGAACATCGCGCACCAGGCCAAGAAGATGCACCACGACGCGATCCTGACCTTCCGCGATCGCTTCCAGATTCCGATCGACGACAAGCAGTTGAAAGGCGAAGACGTCGACTCGGTGCCGTACTACCACCCGGGAATGGACTCGCCCGAAGTGAAATACATGCTGGAGCGCCGTCGCGAACTCGGCGGATTCCTGCCGCAGCGCCGGAAGAAATCCGGCAAATCGCTGAAGGCTCCGGACCTGGACGCGTTCGAAGCCATCACCAAAGGCACCGGCGAGCGCGAAATCAGCGACACCATGGCGCTGGTTCGCGGCATGAACCTGCTGCTGCGCGACAAGGAACTCGCGCCGCGGATCGTGCCGATCGTGGTGGACGAAGCGCGCACCTTCGGCATGGAGGGCATGTTTCGCCAGATCGGCATCTACGCGCCGGGCGGCCAGAAGTACCGGCCACAGGACGCCGACCAGTTGCTGTATTACCGCGAGGCGGAAGACGGCCAGGTGCTGCAGGAAGGCATCAGCGAGCCCGGCGGCGTGTCGGCGTGGATCGCCGCGGGCACCAGCTACTCGATCTCCGACCAGCCGATGCTGCCGTTCTTCATCTATTACTCGTTCTTCGGCTTTCGCCGCATCGGCGATTTGATCTGGGCCGCCGGCGACCAGCGCACGCGCGGTTTCCTGATCGGTGCCACCGCCGGTTGCAGCTTCCCGGGTGAGGGCCTGCAACACTCCGACTGCGCGTCGCAGTTGATGGCAGGCACCGTTCCGAACTGCCGCGCCTACGACCCGACCTTCTCCTACGAAGTGGCGGTGATCCTGCACCACGGCGTGAAGCGGATGTACGAGGAACAGCAGGACGAGTTCTATTACATCACCACCACCAACGAGAACTACACCCACCCGGACATGCCGGAGGGCTGCTACGACGGCATCATCAAGGGGATGTATTTGTTCCAAGGGACCGGGGACAGGAGACCGGGGACCAAAAGCAAGGGCAAGGGCAAGAGCGGCGACAAGGCGCCGCGCGTGCAGTTGCTGGGGGCGGGCGGCTCGCTGCGCAGCGCCGTCAGGGCCGCCGAACTGCTGGACGAGGAATTCGGCGTCATGGCCGACGTATGGTCGTGCCCGAGTTTCAGTGAGCTTTCCCGCGACGGTTTCGATTGCGAGCGCTGGAATCGCCTGCATCCCGCAAGGAAGGATCAACGCACGCCCTACGTCACCGGGTGCCTCGACAAGCATGAGGGCCCGGTCGTGGCCGCGAGCGAGTACGTGCGTGGCGTCGCCGATCAGGTGCGCGCCTTCATTCCGCACGGCCGCCGTTACATCGTGCTGGGCGCCGACGGCTATGGTCGCAGCGATACCCGCGAGGCGTTGCGTGCGTTCTTCGAAGTGGACGAGTACTGGATTGCGCACGCGGCGATCACTGCGCTGGCCGAGGATGGCGTGATGACCGGCAAGGACGTCGAGCGCGCGATCAAGATCTGGAACCTTGACCCCGGCAAGCCGAATCCGATCAGCGTGTGAGGCACGACACGTCGATACGCAGCCTGTGATCGCCCTGCACGCTCCGAGGCAATCGTATGCTCCGTAGTACTGCAGTCGCGCGGATCGGCTTTGTCCTCGCAGGGTTGTTTGTCTGCGGCGGCGCGCGTGCGCAAACGACGATCAATATCTGGCCTGGCGTGGCCCCCGGTTCGGAGCACTGGAACTGGAAAGAGAAGGTCTTCCACGACGTCGTGAACGACGGCCAGCACCTCGGCACCATCATCGACGACGTGGTAACGCCGACCCTGACGATTTACCTCCCGAACCCCGGCAAGGCAACCGGAACCGCGGTCGTGATCGCGCCGGGCGGCGCGTGCATTGCCTTGACGATGGACATCGAAGGCGCCGATGTCGCACGCCGGCTCCAGCAGAAAGGCATCGCTGCCTTCGTGCTGAAGTACCGGCTCAAGCACAAGCTGGTGCAGGGCATGCCAAAAAACCTGAGCGAGGACGAGGCCTGCCAATGGGGCATCGCCGATGCGGTCCAGGCGCTCAGTGTGGTGCGCCGGCACGCCGGACAGTGGCACCTGTCACCGCACCGGATCGGGATCATCGGGTTCTCGGCGGGCGGCATGCTCGCCAGCGAAGCACTGGTTCAAGAGAATCCCGCGCTGCGCCCCGACTTCGCGGCATTGATCTACGGTGCGCCGTTCGAATCGATGCCGGCCATTCCCGCAAGACTGCCACCGGTGTTCATGGCCTGGGCGCAGGACGACAACACCGCCGGGTATGCAATGGTCCGGTTCTACAAGGCCTTGATGAAGGCCGGCGACAAGCCCGAAGCGCATATCTACCACATGGGCGGTCATGGCTTCGCTTCCAGCACCCGACCCGGCAGCACCAGCGCCCATTGGTTGCAGGAGTTCGTCTGGTGGTTGAAGGCCAAAGGTCTTGTCCACAAACCGGATTGACCAACTCGGCCGGAAATACGGACCCACTCCGAATCGAACCCCGCCAAAGGATCGACATGCACCATTCGCGCTTGTGTTCCATGCAGATCGACTGCAAGGTCGACGACATCGACGAGGCAGCCGGATTCTGGGCATCTGCGCTCGGCTGTCCCGTGGACATGCAACATCCCGGCAGCCGTGACAACTATCGGCAGCTTGCCACGCCCGTGGATCAGCCGATGGTGCAGCTGCAACGCGTAAACCACGAAAGCCGCGTGCACCTTGACATCGAAACCGACGACATCGACGCCGAAGTCGTGCGGCTGGAAAAACTCGGCGCGGCCATCGACAAACGCTTCGAACGCTGGGTGGTGATGCAGGCGCCGAGCGGCCAGCGCTTCTGCGTGGTGCGCGTGCAGCGGCAGGATTGGCCGAAACACGCAAATCGGTGGGCTTGACCAGGTTGCTCTGACGTGAGTGCGCAAGTTGGGGTGAGCGGCTTCATGCGAATCCTGACACCTGCTCGCGTTGCCAGCCCGCGCCAGACTCAGGTGGCGTGCCAGCGCCCAACCCGCTACACTACGCGCAGTTTGACGCGCCGCAAGCCGAACTTCCCTGGTGGATCACCGCCGCCGCAGAGCTGAAAAGCTCCGCGCCGCCCGGCCCCCCGCCACTCGCCCGTCGCGCACACCCGGCCGTCGCAATCGCGGCGTCCGTACATTGTCACATCAACCTGCAGCGCGGTTTAGGGAACGCTCCGGGACAACAGGAGCTTCCTCATGACGTTCGAATCGCTCGGGCTCGCGCCCGCGCTGTTGCGTGCCCTTGCCGAACAGGGTTACGCCACCCCCACCCCGATCCAGACCTCGGCGATCCCGCTGGTCCTGAAGGGCCACGACCTGCTCGCCGGCGCGCAAACCGGCACCGGCAAGACCGCCGCGTTCGCGCTGCCGCTGCTGCAAAAGCTCGGCGTGGACCAGGTCATCCACAATAGCAAGCAGCCGCGCAAGCCACGCGCGTTGATCCTCACCCCTACCCGCGAACTCGCCGCGCAGGTGCACGACAGTCTGCGTACCTACGGCAAGCACCTGCGCGTGCACACCGCGGCGGTGTTCGGCGGCGTCGGCATGGGCGGTCAGGTCATGAGCCTGCGCCGCAGTCTCGATGTGATCGTGGCCACGCCCGGCCGCCTGATCGACCACATGGATCGCCGCAACGTCGACTTGTCGTGCATCGACACGTTGGTGCTCGACGAGGCCGACCGGATGCTCGACATGGGTTTTGCGCCGGCGCTGAAGAAAATCCTCGGCGCATTGCCGAAGCAGCAACGCCAGACACTGCTGTTCTCGGCCACCTTCGCGCCGGAGGTCAAGGCGCTTGCCACGCAGTTCATGCACCGCGCACAAGAAGTGCAGATGGCGCAACCGAATGCGGTTGCGGTCGGCGTCAGCCACCGCGTGCATCCGGTCGATGCCGACAAAAAGCGTGATCTGCTGCTGCACCTGCTCGCGGCCGACAGCCGCCGGCGGACGCTGGTGTTCGCGCGCACCAAGCACGGCTCCGACAAGTTGTGCAAACACCTCGACCAACACGGCTTCCGCGTCGCCGCGATCCACGGCAACAAGAGCCAGGGCCAGCGCACCCGCGCGCTTGCCGACTTCAAGAATGGCAAAACGACGGTGCTGGTCGCCACCGACATCGCCGCACGCGGACTCGACATCGCGCAATTGCCGGCGGTGGTGAACTACGACCTGCCGATGGTCGCTCAGGACTACGTGCACCGCATCGGCCGCACCGGCCGTGCCGGCGCACAAGGACTGGCGCTGTCGCTGGTCAGTCGCGAAGAAGAAGGCCTGCTGCGCGACATCCGCCGGTTGCTGAAACAGGACCTCGCAATCGAGGTCGTGTCGGGGTTCGAACCGTCGTGGACGTTGCGATTGGATGCCCCGGCACAGCCAATGCGCAAACCCGGCCGCAACAACCCCGGCAAGCCGTCCCACGCGCGTCATGCACACGCGCCGCACGGCAAGAGCGAGCACGCGGCAACCAACAAGCGCCGCCGCAAATGGCGTGGTAACGCCGATTCGCGCAAGGCGTGATATTCCGCAGGTTGGGCTGGCCCGGCTTCATCCGGGCAGCCCAACATTCGCGAACGATGAGTGTCGGGCTTCGCGTTGCTCGGCCCGACCTGCGCGCTATTTCAACCACTCTCTCGCTTTCAAATACTCCACAAGTTTCGCTTCGGCACTCCCAGGCTCGGGCACATAGCCGTACTCGTAACGGACCCGCGGTGGCAGGCTCATCAGGATGGATTCGGTGCGGCCCCCGGATTGCAGGCCGAACAGGGTGCCGCGGTCATAAACCAGGTTGAATTCGACGTAGCGGCCGCGTCGGTACAACTGGAACTCGCGTTCGCGCTCGCCGTATTGCATGCCCTTGCGGCGCTCGACGATCGGGAGATACGCGTCGAGGAAACCGTTGCCAACCGCCTGCAGGAACGCGAAACAGCGCTCGAAGCCCCCTTCGTTCAAGTCATCGAAGAACAGTCCGCCGAGGCCGCGGGTTTCGTTGCGGTGCTTTAGATAAAAATATTCATCGCACCACTTCTTGTAGCGCGGGTACACCTGCGCACCGAACGGTGCACACAGATCGCGCGCCACGGTGTGCCAGTGCACGCAGTCCTCGTCGAACGGATAAAACGGCGTCAGGTCGAAGCCGCCGCCGAACCACCACACCGGCGCCTCGCCCTCCTTGTCGGCCTCGAAATAGCGCACGTTGGCGTGCGAGGTTGGCACGTAGGGATTCTTCGGATGGATCACCAGCGACACCCCCGTCGCGATCCACGAGCGTCCCGCAAGCTCCGGCCGATGCGCGGTCGCCGATGCCGGCAAGGTATCACCGGTCACGCGCGAGTAATTCACGCCGGCCTGCTCGAACACCGCGCCGTTTTTCAGCACCCGGGTGCGGCCACCGCCCGAAGGTAAATCGGCAGTCGAAGACTGCCCGCCTTCGTCCCTCGCCCGCGCAGCGGGAGAGGGGGGGACCACTCGCGGCGCGAGTGGTGGGGTGACGGATGCGGACCGCGTCCACGCGTCCTCGACGAAACACCCGCCGCCATCGATGCGCTCGAGTGCACTGCAGATGCGATCCTGCAGGTCACGCAGCCACGCATCGACTTGTTCGACCGGCTTCGGCATGGCGCAAAGTCTGACAGCGGCGAATCGACGGCTCAATGTGCAGCATCCGCATCGTGCCCGCACGCGCTTGCGTATACTGGCCAACCCAATCCCGTCACCGCACGCCGGATGCCCGC